>CAZNJX010000085.1:0-1773 GCA_964573585.1 uncultured Candidatus Saccharibacteria bacterium | reverse complement strand
CATGGAGTTTGGGATTTCGCCCTTTGCCCTTTGTAATGCCTCGCGGGTGGCGACCTGGTTGGAGATCAGTGACTTTGCGCTCTCCTAGCGGCTGTTTGTGGAGGGGGTATTTAGCGTTAAGTCTGGTGCCGCGCAGAGCAGTGCAGCACTGCAAGATCTTATTATTGCCCTGTGTGAGAGGAAAGGGTAGGGGTATGACGAAGAAAGAACGAGAATATAGGCCCGAGCTATCTGGCGATGCGGACTATGTTGCGTATAAGAAGAGTTTGGCTCGCACTGACGCTGAGCGTACGGATTTGTCGTATGGTCATGTAAGTCAACTTTTTGCTACCCTAGGGCTTCCCGATTTACTCAAGGTAGCGAAGACGGATTATTTGGACACAAGTGTCATAAATGGGCTAATCGAGGAGGGTTTTTATCACGTTCAGGCAGCCGAAACCAAGCCAGTAGGGTTAGTCGAGGTATGGAATTGGTTGGCCGAAGAGGACACACCGCGTCCTGTAGACGCGGCTTTCATTCTTGGCGGTGGAAATACCAGGGGTCGGGCTAAGAAGGCAGCGGACTTATACAGCCAAGGGTTGACGACTAAGGTAATTACTACGGGTAGAGGCCCACATTATCAAAAAGACGATGAGCTGGCGTTGACCGAGGCCGAAGAAACCGCCGCGGAGCTAGAGGCTCTAGGGGTGCTGAGTAAGGATATTGTGGTCGAAAAACAATCAACAAACACCATGGAGAACGTAATTTATGCACGTGATATATTGACGAGCAAGGGGGTGTTACCAGCTTCTGTTGCGCTCATTACTGTTCCTTACCACATGCGACGGGGATCTTTGACCTTCAAAGCTGCAGCAGGAGATTGGCAGCCGCTTGTTATCCGTCAGGTGTGTGACAGTCAATATACGGTGGACAATTGGTATCAAGACCTTGGCTCGTGGAAGGTCATATTGCTTGAGTACGTGAAACTGGCCCAAGCCCAGGATATGGGGCATTTTTAGCCCCTGAATGTGAGCAATTAAAAACATCCCTTGAGATGTGTCAGGGATGTTTTTAATTTCAGAAGTAAGCTTTATTTGCTGGTTGGCTTTTTGGCTGGGGCTTTGGTAGCTGGTTTAGCTGCGGTTTTGGCCGGAGCCTTCTTGGCAGTTGACGAAGCTGTGGCCTTCTTGGTAGCTGCTTTGCTACCTGGTGCGCCAGGGTTCTCGGTGCCGTAAGCCTTTGGTGCTACTGCGTTGTATTCTTTTGTCAGTTGGCTCTTTTTGCGGCTGGCGGTGTTTTTGTGTAGTACACCCTTCTTGACCGCTCGGTCGAGCTCAGAGATCGCCTTGATCAGCTCGGTCTGCGCCTTTTTGATGTCAGCAGCGCTAACGTCAGCTCGAAACAGCTTGATTTGCTTGCGTACGGTAGTTTTGGTTTCTACGTTGCGCGCACGGCGAACCTTCTGCTGGCGGACACGCTTCATAGCTGACTTGATGATTGGCATATAAACTCTTTCTGTAGTGAATTAAAACAGCGCTTAGTATAGCGTAATTCAGGAGGGTTGTAAAGGTTTTGCCCTTCGGGAGCTCTCAGACGAACCTTCGTTAGTCTTCTGTCTCACGTCATCCTGAGCAAAGTCGATCCATTCTCCGTAGTGACTACGAAGGACGAAAGGATCTGCCGCATAATCGATCATTTCTTGCTCCTCCCGCGACATTCGAAGATCCTGGACGCGCTGTGCAGGACTCAGAACAGAAAGCTCGAGGATTGTTTGAGGAAGGCTCATGCCTGACG
>CAZNJX010000084.1:0-1799 GCA_964573585.1 uncultured Candidatus Saccharibacteria bacterium | reverse complement strand
CGATCTGACAGATCCCAAGACTTTAGCCCATTTGTTGAAATACGATTCAGTGCATGGCCGCTTCGCCGGTGAGGTTAAACCTGACGGTAACAATATTAATGTTAACGGAAGGGAGATTAAGGTATTTGCGGAGAAAGATCCCAGCAAGCTTCCCTGGACCGATTTGAAGGTCGACATAGTCTTGGAGTGTACCGGTATTTTTACCAGCAAGGAGAAGGCTTCAGCTCACCTTAAGGCTGGCGCAAAAAAGGTACTGGTTTCAGCTCCCTCTCCCGATCCAGACCTTACAATAGCGATGGGAGTAAATCACCAGAGCTACAAACCGGCTGAGCATCACATAGTTAGCTGTGCTTCATGTACTACCAATTGCTTGGCTCCACTCGCCAAAGTACTGCTCGAGAACTTCGGTATTGTGCGCGGCGCCATGACTACAATTCACTCCTACACCAACGACCAAAATATCTTGGATTTGCCGCACAAAGACTTGCGGCGCGCGCGGGCTGCCGCGATGTCCATGATTCCGACCACCACAGGCGCTGCTAAGGCTGTCGGCTTGGTCTTGCCAGCTTTGAAAGGGAAAGTCGATGGCTTCGCCATACGGGTTCCGACTTGCGATGTCTCACTGGTTGACTTTGTAGTCGAACTCGAGCGCGATACCAGCGTTGAGGAGATTAATCGCGCCCTCAAGAGCGCTTCCGAGAATTCGCTTAAAGGCGTGCTCGGATTTTGCGAGGAGCCTTTGGTCTCAGTAGATTTTATCGGCAACCAACTTTCGTCGATTGTCGATGGAATGTCGACCATGCTGCTTGATAAGCGCTTGGCCAAAGTTGTTTCGTGGTATGATAACGAGACGGGCTTCTCCGCCCGTATGATTGACGCTTGCCGCATGATGGCAAAGTCGCTCTAGTTGGCAACGAAATGGCTAAACGCCTACTTGTTGGCAACTGGAAAATGAACTTAGGGGCTGAACAAGCCAAGCAGTTAGTCTCCAGCTTGCTCCCCCTAAGTTCCTCTCTGCAAAAATGTGAAGTGTGGGTTGCCGCGCCCTTTGTACATCTGAGCGAGCTGGGCGAGTTGACGCGAGGCTCACGACTGAAGCTCGGCGCGCAAAATGTGCATTGGGAAGCCAGCGGGGCTTTTACCGGCGAAATTTCCCTACCCATGTTGAGAGAGCGAGGAGTAGGGTTTTCGTTGGTCGGCCACTCAGAACGCAGGCACCTCTTTGCCGAATCAGACGAGTTGGTTGCCCAGCGCAGCTTAACAGCATCGCCGGATTTCAAAATAATTTTCTGCCTTGGAGAGACATTGGCAGAACGTGAAGCCGCGCAAACCGAGGCGGTGCTCGCTCGCCAGTTAAGCGCGCTGCTACACAAGTTCAAGCCCGAGATGTCCCAATCGATTGTGTTGGCTTACGAGCCGGTCTGGGCTATCGGCACTGGAAAGGTAGCCAGCCCCGCTGATATACAAGCCACCCATCAATTCATCGATCGCTTTTGGCGCGAACACAGTGGCGGCCCGGCTCTGCCGATCTTATACGGCGGCAGCGTCGCACCTGACAATTGCGCTCAAGTTTGCGAAATCCCGCTTGTCTCCGGGGCGCTGGTAGGCGGAGCTAGTTTGAACTTCGAGAAATTCGCCAAGCTGATAGAAATTGTTGAGTGTCAATAACGATAAGTTCTGCCAGCCAGCCAAGACTTAGAGACTACTAGCATTGCTTCTGCCTGGCTCCGCTGCTTAGCGTCTTATGGCGTGGCCTGCCTGTCACGGAAATTCTCTATGGTCGCCGTGCCTGTCTAGGG
>CAZNJX010000083.1:0-1862 GCA_964573585.1 uncultured Candidatus Saccharibacteria bacterium | reverse complement strand
CGGCCCATTGTGAGATCGTGCCTGCTCAAAGAACTTTTGCCGCCGGACCCTTACGCCTTCTCGGCTATAGAGATGCTCCGAAAGCCAATACAACCCAGCGCGAAGCTCATCCGGGGTCATGTTTTTCGGAATGAAATTTACGTCAAACAGCGTGCAGCTATCCCAATCGGTGGGGTTTATGAGACGATTCTCTGCAAGCAGGCGGTTATACAGCGGTGTTCCAGGAAACGGTGTAAGCACCGTTGTTTGCACCTCGTAGAGCCCGACAGAAGTTGCAAACTCTAGCACTTCCTCGAAGATGCTTGGGGTATGAAAATCCAAACCAAGGATGAAACAGCCGTTGACGGTGATGCCATGCGACTGAATCCGTTCAATTGCCTCACGGTAATGGTGAAACACCTTGGCTTTAAAATTATTTCGTAATTCAATTCCTGCAAGGGCTGCCTGAGTAGGGCTTTCAAGACCAATCAGCACCTGACGGCATCCAGCCTCTTTCATGAGGCTTAGCAGCTCGTCATCCGCCGCTACCGAGATATCTGTTTCGGTGAACCATTTGAGCTCGAGCGGAATAAGCTCTCGACACAGCTCGCGGCCCCAGCGCTTATCGACAAAAGTATTGTCATCAGCGAATTCCAGATACGGGTTTCCAAAAAGCCGGACGAGTTCTTTGATGTCGCGGATTACCTGAGGCACCGGACGCTTTCGGTATTGTTGTCGAAGCATCACGGACGAAGCGCAGAAATCACAGCGCCATGGACAGCCCCGCGAGGTCTGCACCGTAAATCGGTTATAGGGTCGCCCGAGGAGTAGATCGTAACGTGGTACGGGTAGAGCTGCGACAACCACTGGCCCAAACTGAGCCGCATGCCAGATCTGGCTCGGGGTTTTCGCTTCGACTGCGGCTACAATATGCTGCCAGACGAGCTCGCCCTCACCAACAATTACATGATCGGCATGTTCTCGGGCTTCAAGTGGCATTGTCGAGACATGGAGTCCTCCCATGGCGACCCGAACCCCCGCAGCGCGCAAGCGGTCTGCTACGGTGTATGCTTCACGAATTTGCGCCGAGAGTGAGCTGATAGCAACCAAGTCACATTGAAAAACTCCGTCAGGAACCGACTCAGCGTTCGGCGCCTCAAAATAGTGAACCTCATGCTCACTTGGAGTGCAGGCTGCGAGGTAGAGCAGCCCCAGGCTTGGAAGTGATGCCACAACCTTGCTCCGGTCGACGAAGCCCGGCAGGGTAAGCCCAAGCTCAAGAAGCTTGGCATCTTTGGCCCGAATACCGCTCATGCCGAGAAAACCGATTTTCATGCTGCCTCCTACTGCTCGCAGTGCACGCGATCATTATGCCCGGGAGGGCATTTGGGCAGGCGTACCAACAAATAACAATGTGATGAATCGGCTTAGTTCGTCTCTGTTTTTGCGTTATAGCCTATAACAATTGCTTTAAACGCAGTAAAATGCTGCGTGGCGATCTTTCTATATTGTAACAAGGTTATGAGAGCTTCGGTGCTATCGGCACGGATAGACCCCCATGCGGCAAACTTCGGCTTAGGCCCCATAACAACTGAGCATGTTCAGGTGGTTGTCCTATGCCCGGTCCACAGTCTCCAGCGGTTAAAAAGTCGGCCCAGCCAACGGGTGCTTCCCCGCTCATACTTCCAGCCGCATCGGGCGAAGCAGAAATGGATGAAAGACTCCAGGAAATTCTTCGCGACAGCAACATTCGTGTTGGATTGCCGAGTGGCGACTCGATATCGCTTCGTTTAAAAGACGGCAAAGCTACTGGA
Source organism: uncultured Candidatus Saccharibacteria bacterium (assembly GCA_964573585.1). Classification (GTDB taxonomy): domain Bacteria; phylum Patescibacteriota; class Saccharimonadia; order CAILAD01; family JADZBC01; genus CAYPSN01. The sequence continues at coordinate 69 of CAZNJX010000083.1, read as the reverse complement.
ACGTTTACCGGCGAACATGCTTTTCTTAGCTACCAAAACAATCCCGATGGGCCTGAAAGCTTTGCGGTA
>CAZNJX010000082.1:0-1940 GCA_964573585.1 uncultured Candidatus Saccharibacteria bacterium | reverse complement strand
TAAAACGCAAGCGCTTCCCCTGTAAACGCGAAACGGCCCGGTCAGCACCCCCGAAGGAGCGCCAACCGGGCCGGTGATCAGCTAGATAGGTTGCCACCAGATCGAGCTGAACGAGCAAGCATGATAGCGCAGCCACCAAGCTTTGAGTGGTCCGACTAGGCTCGCGCCCGGCCGGACCGGCCACATGATTGTCACATCCGTGGCACTCGCACAGTGTGGCGACCCGTGAGGATCCTGTGCGAGGGGTGCGATCGTGACCAAGGTGACGGTTCACGTCGTCTCGGTCGTTACCGGTTCGGCATACCTTTTGCGGCGCCTACACCGACTTGTGCCCTGTTTGACCCGGGTCATCGATCGCGATCTATAGGTTAGTCGGGATGGCAGGATTTGAACCTGCGACCTTCTGCTCGCTTGAGCAGACGCTCTACCAAGCCGAGCCACACCCCGAAGACCTATTGAACTGTTAAACGAGCGAGCGTCCGGCGGGATTTGAACCCGCGACCTTTTCCTCTCTTTAGGAACGGCTCTACCAACTGAGCTACAGACGCATGAAGCAAACGCGATAACTAGTGTAGCAAATTTCGCCCCTTCGCGCAACACTCGGGTATACAAAAAGCCGCCCTCTCCCCCACCCATGCCCCGTTGCATGAATGAGGGAGAAGACGAGCCTGTCGGCCGAAGCCAACGATTGTGCTAGGCCGCCAACTCTGCGGCAGCCTCTTGCAAGCACTGGCGCATGAAGGCATGGAGACCCGGGTCGAGCATTACGCCAACGTGGTTGTCGAACCACGCCCTGGCCGGGATGCGTGTCACCCCTTCTTGGAGTGGCAACTCCCGGGCACTCACCACACAGCGATGGAGGTAGTGCTCGGGCCAGCTTGGCGCGAAGTGCAGCGAAGAGCTGGCGGGGACCAGGCCATCGTGATCGACGCAGATCAAGTACACGTGGGGCAGTCGTGGCAGCGTTCCGGCCACATATTCTGCCGCCAACTGTTCGGCGAGATCCTGGATGAGCTTCTCCTCTTCGCTGCCGGCGATCATCTGAATCAACCCCTCAATCGGCCAGCGCAACTGCTTGGGAAGGTGCTTGAATGGCGACAGCACTCCCGCCAGTGGTGCCCCCTTGAGTGGAGCAGCGATGCAGAAGACCGCCACAACCTCGCGCTCGCCGGCGAGAACATCACGGAAGCTCTGCAGCAAAGCCGCTTTGCCGCCCTTAGCTGAGCAAACTGGCTCAGTTTGCGCTCAACGACCTTCACGCAGCGATTCTCGCGAAGGGTTGGATCAAGAAAGCCGCCAAAGGGCAGTCGGATGTGACGCGTGAGTACGCCAAATTCTCGCAAGAACTCAACAGACCCTTGGTAGTACCGCTTACCAGCCTGGCCCGAGATATACGCCGGACCAGTCCCCCAGTACATAAGAAACAACATGTCCGCCATGTCCCCTCCTAGAGACGGTGGTGCGAGGAAGTCCTCAGCTTAGGTTTACCATAAGCGGCATGGCGAAAGCAAGCGTTTGGCAACCGCGTAACGGCAACAAAGAGAAGAAATAGAAGTCGCACTTTGTTTAGGTTGGAGAAGTCGTACTTTTAATAAGCATGTTATTGACCGTCGCAACCAGTGCGCACCTGCATGTGCCTAAGATTATTGGTAAGTCATTATACTCCCCTCCTGCAAAAAGGGAAGAGAAGTCGCACTTCTTTTATCTGTAAGAAGTGCGACTTCTTGTCGCTCACGAGGTGTGACGAGGGCGAGTAGTTGCCAACAACCCGCCGCTGGCGTATAGTAACAGGCGATCGCCCGATTGCACCCTGGAGGGAATATGAGCTTGACTCCTGCCCAACGCATCAAAGTAGCCGCAAGGGCCGTAGGCCTAGAGTGGCTGGATCTGCTACCTGTAGTACTATCACCACTGGGTCTATGGATCATGCACAGCATGGA
>CAZNJX010000081.1:0-1940 GCA_964573585.1 uncultured Candidatus Saccharibacteria bacterium | reverse complement strand
TGATAACAATGCTCACCAGATCGAGATTCGTGATTTTAAAACCTCTCAAGTCAAGGATCAGGCCGCCGCCGAGCGGAAGCTCAAAGACAACATACAGCTGGCTATTTATGCGCTGGCCTGGGAGCGTACTACACAGACGCCAATTGCCAGCGTATCACTTGATTTCGTCGAAGCAGGGCTTGTGGCGGCAACTAGCAAGATCGATCACGCCCGGACGCTTGAGAAGATCAAGCAGGTGGTCGAAGGCATAGCCCGACGCGACTTTAGGGGTGGGGCGCAGTCGCTCTATAAGGTAACGCAGCCCTGGTAATTCCAGGCTTAGTTGCTATACTTTTAAGCATGAGTGCCAAACACTATCTGAGCTATCGGGACCAAGACTGGTTGGTTAACTTGCTCGCAGACATTTGGTATCGGCATTTTGATGATGTTGTGCAGGGCAATGACGTGCGGATTGTCTATGGGCGTAAGGCAAAGAACCAGTTAGGCTCAATTCGGCGCGACAAGCAAGACGCAGCAGTTAGCGTTATTACAATCAACCCAATATTTCAGGATCTCGACGTGCCAGAGTATGTTATTAAGGCTACAATTGTGCACGAAATGACGCATTATGCCCATGGCTTTAACTCACCGCTCGAACAGAAGCACAAGCATCCCCATAGCGGCGGGGTGATCCGGCGCGAGTTTGCCGAAAGAGGCCTAGAGCAGCTGTTCTTGGATCAGAAAGCCTGGCTCAAGGAGAACTGGCCGGCTATGGTGATGCGACATTTCCCTAACAGCCGCTACAGAACTGTAATTACTACAACGAATCGAGCCGTACCTCTGCCATGGTGGATGCGAGGCATGCATTAGGGGTTGCAAAATACTTGATAATGTGTTAATATATCCAAACTCTACGGTTCCTACCCCCAGGGACTACCGAGTAGGAGGATGATAAGAAGTGGGTGTAGTTGAGGTTACGTGTCCCGATTGTCAGGACATCCGGATCAAGGTCAGTCAGATCAAGGTCGTCACTTGCCTTGATTTGACTGACCATAAAGAAGGGGTGTTCTTTTGCCCCATCTGCTGCAAGTTGGCCACTAAGCTGTTGGATCCGCACCAGGCTGCTCAGCTGAAGGCGATGGGCGCGAAAGAAGCGGATTGGAGCCTACCGGTCATACGGCGGGAGGAGCGGTGTGGTTCCCCCATCACCGAAGATGATGTGGTTGCCTTCAAGCGGCGGCTACGTAGCGACGAAGCGATCGAAGAGGCGCTTCATCGCATCGAGGGTGGCCAGTAGGTAGATCAGTATCAGAAGGGCATACCCTTCACCCGGGCCCGGTCGCTAGCGACCGGGCCCTCGTACTTTGTCGATATTTCGTATTGTGTTCGCACATAGCGCTCGTGTATACTATACATATGACAGCACTTCTCGTCGTATTGATTGTGATTATGTTACTCGGTTTTGGAGTGGTTATATTTGTGCTTAGTCGCCAGGCGCCTCCTCCTAAGGCCGATGAGGGCGCTTTGGGTATGCTCAAGCAAGACTTACAGGGTATTACGCAGCTATTGGCGCAGACCCAGTCGCAAATGGGCGAGCGACTGGACAAGAACAACGACGCCATGCGGGATTCGGTACACAGACAGATGAGTGAGTCGGCCAAGCTTATTACTGAGGTTACGCAACGACTGACCACCCTTGATGAAACCAACCGGAGGGTAGTTGATGTAGCCGATGAGCTCAAAACGCTCCAAAACGTCCTCCAAAACCCCAAACAGCGTGGTGTCTTGGGCGAATACTACCTCGATACGGTGCTCAAGAACGTCTTGCCACCAGATCGCTTTAAACTCCAATATAAGTTCGAGGACGGCGAGATCGTCGATGCTGCCATCTTCCTCGAAGAAGGCAAGGTGTTGCCAATCGACTCTAAGTTTAGTTTAGAGAATTACAATCGGCTAATTGA
>CAZNJX010000080.1:0-1957 GCA_964573585.1 uncultured Candidatus Saccharibacteria bacterium | reverse complement strand
AGTTCGGTAGCAAGTAAAGCACCTCGCTCAAATTTCGCAATCGCTTCGTCAAGATCAACATCCGAACCCTCCAGATATGCAGCAATCTCCTCGAGCTCCTTCATATTACGAGAAAAGTCAAAGTTCGATGCTGGTTTGCTGGACGCTTGAGCTGCCATTGGCTCTCCTCATAGTTACCGTTCCTTGGTGTAATTGTAGCATAACCAAGCTCTGGGCAGTAATCTGATCGGCAGATTTGACGCTTTTGCCGTTAATCGTCGCTATGCTGTAGCCGCGACTTAGAATTGCTCGCGGATCAAGACTGCTGAGATTGCGCGTTTGCAGGGCGACATGCTGACTGGCATGACGAATGATTTCGTCAATGCGGTGCTCAGCACGCAAGCTGGCATGATCGACCCGCTCGTGCAAGCCGTGGTACAAACGCACAAAGCTCTGGTTGACACGCTCAATCACTCGATCACGGCGCTCAACGCCACGCAATACCGCACGCGCCATACCGCCTAGTTTACTCTCAAGCTGCAGCACTGCCTCCCGCTTGTCGGCCGTGATGCGCCGGGCTGCGTCAGTTGGCGTCGCTGCCCGTTCGTCCGCTACCAGCTCGGCCAGGCTAACATCATCCTCGTGGCCAATTCCCACCACCGTCGGCAGCTTAGCGCCATATACCGCCCGCACCACATCCTCGTGGCTAAAGGCCTGCAAGTCTTCTGCACTACCGCCGCCGCGAATAATCACCAACACCTCGTACTCGGCGGCATGCGCATTAAAATAATCGATAGCGCGCACGATCTGACGCGGCGCGTCGCTGCCCTGCACCTGGACTTGCGCTTGCGTGATCTCTAACCCTGCCCACCGATCCTCAGCAATGGTAACAAAGTCATTATAAGCAGCGGCTTGGCGAGAAGTAATAAGCGCAATCCGCCGCGCGTAGTTAGGCAATGGCCGTTTGCGTGCGGGGTCAAACAAGCCCTCAAGCTCAAGTTTGGCTTTAAGCAGATCAAAAGCTTTTTTGACCGAGCCTTCGCCAGCTAGTTCGACCGACTTGACCGTTAAGCTAAATTTGCCCCACTTGGTTAGGTTTGGTGTTGAGCTGGCTCGAATCTTCATACCATCTTGCAAGGCTACTTTAAGATGAAAGATCGGCATAAAGCAGCTAATGGTCGACTCATCGTCCTTCAGGTCAAAAAACACCCATTTACCTTGGTTGACCTTATAGCTACTGACTTCGCCCTCGACCACCACTAACGGATAGGCAAACTGCAGCGTTTGGTTAACAAAGGCATTGAGCTCGGAAACACTTAAGACCTCATGCTCCATCGATTGTCTCGCGCTTATAGAAGTACAGACCGACGGGCAAAAACAGCCATAGTGCGATGGTGCGATAGACCAACGTAACCGATAAGCTAAGGCCAAGTGGTTGGCCAAGCGCTACAAAAGTTCCTACCATAGTCGCTTCGTAGACGCCGACGCCAGCAGTAAAGAACGATGCCAGCGAAAACAATATGGCCAGACTATAGCCGGCGATAACCACCCCTGGGTTAACGAGCTGACCGAATGCTAAGAACACCACATAGACTGAGGCGATTTCAAAAAACAAGCCGACAAACGCCCACAGGATAGGCCCGCGCACGTGCGTCTTTTTGGCCCGCATGTGTTCAATCGAGCCATAAAAGTCCTTCAAAAAGCCCTCGACTCGCTCACCGCTCAGAGCGTCGCGCTTAACAAAGTGTAGGATGCCGTTAATTGGCCGCGTCGCCCAGTAAAGTATCCGCTCCGTCGTGCTGCGCTGAAACAGTATAACGGCGCTCACTAGCCCGAGTGCTAGTACCGCCAGAATGAACAAGATAATAACTTTAAAGCCAATCCGATTTGCACTATTGGCCACGAAGAGGCTTAAGAATGCGACGATGAGAAAGACAAAGTAGCCAGCCAAGGTAAACACCTGCCAAAAAACCTGGGC
>CAZNJX010000079.1:0-2006 GCA_964573585.1 uncultured Candidatus Saccharibacteria bacterium | reverse complement strand
TGCGTTTCATTACCCGACCAGGCCAGAAGAAGTACATTGCCTCCTTGGCTGCCTTCAGCCCAGCGCAGAAGCCCGAGCTGATAGCTGGTAGCATTGGCGAGGGCGGCGTGATTGGCCAAAATGCGATCTTACTCCCCGAGGGCTACATAAAAGCCTTAGGCTTCAAGGACGCGGCGTCCGCCATTGGTAGCAACATTACAGCCTCGGTAGCCAAGCCCCTGGGTTCTGACGCTACGGCGAGCACGGTCTTGGGTGCTAATATAACCTCCGCGGCCGACCTTACCAAGCTCAGCGAACAGGCGAGTGAGGAGCGCACCCTTAAGATAGCGGCGGTTACCAAAAAGCCCACCACCGCTCAGCCCGGCACAGAACTCTATCTGTACGCCGACGCAGCTACGGCGCGCGAACTCAACGATATTGCGACGCGAGGGACTGCCAGCTACCGCAAGTACAACTACGTGTTTGCCAAGGTAGACGGGGGAGAGAACGAAGCTAAGCTCAAGGTTGTCCAAGAAAAGCTCAAGGACAAAGGCTTTGCCACCCAGAGTGTTAAGGAAGCGCAGGAGTTTTTGACCAGCATAATCGCGATCTTGCAGGGTATTGTGGCGGCCTTTGCGGCCATTGCCATCGTCGCCTCGGTGTTTGGTATAGTTAACACCATGTACATTAGCGTGCTGCAGCGTACGCGTGAGATTGGCCTGATGAAGGCTCTGGGTATGCGTAAGCGTGACATTGGTCGACTGTTTCGGTTTGAGGCAGCTTGGATTGGCTTTATAGGTGGGGTGATTGGCTCGCTGGTGGCAGTTGGTTTGGGCGCGGCACTTAACCCGTGGATTACCAAACAACTTGAGTTGGGCGCGGGCAACTCCTTGCTCATCTTTCGATCAACGGAAATCATTGCGCTCATTGTAGTCCTCATGGTTGTCTCGATTTTGGCTGGCTGGCTACCGTCGCGCAAGGCAGCTAAGCTCGACCCGATCGAAGCCTTAAGAACGGAATAAGTATGCTGATTGACGTCCGCACCTTGCCAGAATACGAGGAGCGACACCTAGAAGGTGCGCTCCATATTGAACTCAGCGCAGATATGGCAAGCAAGTTACCTCCAGAAGCCAAGGATCAAACCCTCGAGCTGTATTGTCGTAGCGGTGGCAGGGCTGCTCAGGCTGAAAAACTATTACGTGCAGCCGGCTACCAGGCCAAGAACTTGGGTGGCATTGACGAGCTTGCGGCTGGTGGGTATACAATAGAAGCATAATACGGGAGGTATAGTGTATGAAGGGATATGACAAGGAGGGGCTGGAGGATCAAAAGCGCGGCGGGCTCTTTGTGCCAGCTGGGGTTTTACTAGGTACTGGCTTTGGTTTTGTTTACAATAACGTCCCAGCGGGTTTGCTGATTGGTTTGGGCGTTGGCTTTACGATCTTTGCCTTAATAGCCGTTCTTAGGAAGTAGACTTAATAGTAACGAAAAGGCCCCCGAACGAAGCGGGGGTCCTTTTCGTTCGGGGGTTGGGGTGTGCTGGCTTGGCTAAGCCTTGAGCCGCAGGTCCAGGGCGGCCAGCTTGTCCTCGACCAGGTCGAGGCTCCTCTGGCCGAAGTTGGGGATCCCGAGGAGATCACCTTCGGTCATCTCGACCAGCTGACCCACGGTGTCGATCTGTCGCCGCCGGAGGATGTTGCGAGCTCGTTCGACGTAGCCGTTGTTTCGGCCCCTGGGGTTCTCGCTGTAGCCCAGGAGCTCCTCGATGGTCATCTGCTCCAGAGGGTTGAGCCCGATGTGCTCGGTGACTGAGATACGGATGTGCATCTCGCCACTGAGCGTCAGGCCTGGGTAGTCCTGCGCAAAGCGCAGGATGGCGGTCTTGGCTGCCACGATCTGGTCCGCAGGCCCTGTGAGGAGGATTTCTGCAGAGAGGGTATTGGACGTGGGGTCGGTCATTGTTTCTCGTTTCTCTGAGCGACCGGATTCATCCAGACGGACGATTGCTGTATAATAGCATGAATACT
>CAZNJX010000078.1:753-2013 GCA_964573585.1 uncultured Candidatus Saccharibacteria bacterium | reverse complement strand
GTCAACATTAGTGTACTCGGGCGATTATAATTAGTATTCATTGGCGCGGCCTGTATTGTCTTTTTGTTGCTGGCGAGCTAGTATCAAATATGTGGCGCTTGAAAGAGCAGTGTTCGCCATCTCTTAGAAAAACCTACATTTGGTGGAACCTCACTTTAGTCTCATAGCTTATGAATATTCGAACTAAATTCTATCTTATTATAGCACTTACTCTCTTTGTTGCAGTGATCGCGCTGCCGCGCGAAGATCGGGTATTTTCTGCCTTGGGGATCAAAGGAGCAGCGCTTAAGGTTCGCCAGGGGCTTGATTTGCAGGGCGGAGCCAGCTTGACGTATCAGGCTGATCTAAGCAATACCAAACCAGAGGACAAGCAAAAGGCAATTCTTGGTGTTATTGACGTGATAAACAAGCGGGTAAATCCGAGTGGCACTAGCGAGGTGGTTATTCAGACGTCAGGGAGTGATAGGATATCGGTGCAACTACCTGGGGTCAAGGACGTCAACCAAGCTATCGCGCTCATTGGCAAGACTGCTAATTTGGCCTTTTTGGAGATTCCAGCAGGTGAGAGTGAGCCTGTCAGCTCCGGGATTACCGGTAAAGACGTCGACAGTGCCAGCGTTGATTATGATCAGACAACTGGCAAGCCTATAGTGACTTTACGGATGAAGTCTGGTGCGTCAACGCAGAAGTTTGCTGAGCTGACAACGCGGATCAATAAGTCGGGTGGGCGGCTTGTAACCGTGCTCGATGACCAGATTGTGTTTGGTCCAGCAACAGTCAGTTCGCCAATCACGGATGGTATAGCCACGCTCCAGGGCGACTTTACCATTAAACAGGCGAAAGAAATTGCTGATTTGATCAACGCCGGCTCTTTGCCGGTTCCGGTTAAGTTAGTCGAGCAACGCACGGTTGGTGCTTCGCTGGGCTCCGAATCAATTGCAAAAAGCCTGGTGGCGGGACTCATTGGTATATTAGCTGTCATGATCTTTATGATCGCCTACTACCGCTTGGCCGGCGTGGTTGCCAGTCTGGCCTTGCTTATTTACACACTTATAAACCTGGCCTACTTCAAGTTTAGTATCTTTATGCCAGGCTTCTTTATCTTTAGTCCTATTGTGCTCACGCTAGCGGGTATTGCCGGCTTTATACTAAGTATTGGTATGGCAGTAGACGCCAATATTCTGATATTTGAGCGCATGAAAGAAGAGGCGAGAAGTGGGAAGGATATGCAAACATCGCTAAGAGCTGTTTTTTCTAGAT
>CAZNJX010000078.1:0-743 GCA_964573585.1 uncultured Candidatus Saccharibacteria bacterium | reverse complement strand
CGCGAGCGTGGAGCAGTATTCGCGACTCTAATATATCAACCCTGATCACTTGCTTGATTCTCTACTGGCTGGGCGCCCCGATCATCAAGGGCTTTGCGGTTACGTTGGGTCTGGGTGTTGTAATCAGTATGTTTACCGCCATTACCGTTTCGCGTACGCTTATGAGTATGCTGATCACCACACGAATTGGTAAGAATCCTAAGAACTATGGTTTTAGTGAGGAGGTGGTGTCGTGAATATCATTGGCCGTCGCAAATTATGGTTTGCGATTTCATTCATACTCATCATTCCTGGCGTGATTTCACTCGCTCTATGGGGGCTTAAGCCGGGTATTGATTTTCGTGGCGGGCAGGAGATGGAGCTGCGTGGCGGGCAGGATCAAGCTAAGGTACGACAGGTCTTTGTTGATGCCGGGGCTAGCGATGTCACTGTAACCACTACAGGGTCAGGTGGGGTTCTGGTGCGTTATCGCGAGAACGAAAAGGACCCAAAAAAGACCGAAGAGGCAATTAAGGTAGGAATTGCAAAGATCGGTTACAGCCAGGTCTCATTTAGCTCGGTTGGCCCCTCAGTTAGCCAAGATATTACTCGTAACGCCTTGTTAAGCGTCCTGTTGGCGTCACTCGTGATTGTGCTCTATATTGCATTTGCGTTTCGTAACGCTCCACCGCCGGTTAGTCCCTGGAGCTTCGGGGTTTCAGCAATTATTGCGCTCTTACATGATGCGCTGCTACTGCTCGGCT
>CAZNJX010000077.1:0-2114 GCA_964573585.1 uncultured Candidatus Saccharibacteria bacterium | reverse complement strand
CACCGAGCTCTTTGGCCTCCTTAAGCGCCTTGGCAATCTCCTTACGACCCTTATCGGTCAGTTCTTTGAGCTCATCTTGGAGCTTCTTGACGCCGTCTTCAGTTAAATAAAATTCACGCTTTTTATTCATAATTAATCGTACCCTTAAACCTTACCTTAGTGTTATGTGACCGTCCTGTTACACGGCGCTGTCTCGTCTCAAAAAAATAAAGGACGTACTTCATGTCCTTTTTGCGTTGTGGTATTTGGTCATTATAACCCACCCCCCTTAGAACATACCAAACGCCGCCTTTAAGACTGAGCGTTTGTTTTAATTCTCGCACGAGCGTCAACATCTGTCAATAATTTCTTAGGTAATCAATCCTGGTGATTTACTCATAATACAGAAAGCAAGAACCCGACGAAGTCGAGACCTCGCCGGGCGGTATGCCCTTATGTTCGATTGAGAGTACTGTCAAACTCTAAGAGCCTGGCAAGACCTCGCCGAGCCGCATGGAGATGACGGGGAGCCGAAATCTGCCACACTCTGCCCTACACCAAGCCTCCGCAGCTCGTCGGCTGAAGGCGAACACTACAAACGTGATGGCTGCGACCTTCACTTCTGATTGTGTCTGTGGGTATGGCGGGTCGACATTCTGAACAAGGCCGACATTCTGAAGCTCATCCTCAAATGGGAATGGCGGATACAGGCTGTGGCGAACATGCACCTCAACGTGATACTCCGTCGTCACCTCTGACCTAGATAGGCAGTCGCTCGGATGCAGAATGAGGGCAGTTCCTGCTGCGTTCAAGACAAGTTGCCCTGCAACATCTTCGGGACACCACCAAGCAACATCGTACTCATGCCGCTTCAGTCGATCTGGGGCGGACACCCAAGGCGTCTTACCGTTTCTCTTATTGGCCGCCCAATCCAGCTCAACGAGGAGCTTATCCTTGCTGACCCAGATCTTCTTGATCGGACCTCGGGTCTTCGAACGTTGTGGGTGTCTGATCTCTAAGTCCCGACCGGTATAATCCGCGTCTTCAAGCAACCGCTCCAACTCAGGGATGTGCTCCCCTTCTTGTGTCGCGTACATCGCTAGCAACCCTTCTGTCGCTCGTGGGCCTCTTTGGCCACCGTTATTGTGCCATGAGCACAGAGCAGTGACAAGCACTACAAGAATGATTCATCGCAAAGCACAGGGCAAATCCCTACGGTCGACCGCCAAAGTACCACTTAAGCACCTCGCGGGTAATCGGCGCGGCAAACTCCGCGCCCTCACCCGAATACTCCACCAGGGTGACCATAGCAATCTGGGGCTTTTCGGCTGGAGCGTAAGCGGTAAACCACGCGTGGGGTTTGGTGCGTGCGTTCTTGCCATCGAGACCAGCTGAAGACGTCTCTGCCGTACCCGTCTTGGCCGCCACCGTTACTGGCACGTCGGTCTTAATGCGACAGCAAGCCGTACCCTGCAACACCACCTGCTTCATGCCCTGTTGCACGAGCGCTACGTTCTTAGGATTCATAAAGTTCGCGGCCACTACCTCGGGCGCAATGACGCGAACCGTCTCACCCTTACTGTTTACCACTTCCTTAGCCAAGCGCGGTTTATACATAGTGCCGCCATTAGCAACGGCTGCAGTAGCCGTCACAAGCTGGAGCGGCGTGGCTTGCAAGTTACCCTGACCAATCGAGATATTATAGGTGTCACCCACATACCAGGCCTCACCGGTTTGAGCCTTCTTATCACTTGGGTTTGGCAAATAGCCTGGTGATTCGTTCTTAAGATCAATACCGGTCTTAGCACCAAAGCCGAACTTCTTGTACCAGCTCAGCAACCTATCAACACCAAGCCCACGAAAGTTCTCGAAACCGCCACCGACGATGTAATAAAACACATCCGAACTTTGCTCGATTGCTCGGAGCACGTTGACGATACCCAAGCCCTTTGACTCCCAGCCGTTAAAAGTATAGACGATCGAGGGATTATACTTGTTCTTTACTTCAATTTTGCCGCGGTCTTCAATCGTGGTCGAGGCGGTAATAATCTGCTCCTCGAGCGCCGCAATAGAAATAAACGGCTTAATCGTCGAACCGATAGGAGCAGCTTTGCACTCTCTGCACAGGCAGGGAT
>CAZNJX010000076.1:0-2129 GCA_964573585.1 uncultured Candidatus Saccharibacteria bacterium | reverse complement strand
GCTATAGATGAAAAAATCACCGCTCTGCAGGACATCATGCAGAGCGGTGATATTGAGACCCAGCTGGCAGAGAACAAGCACCAAGAAGAGAAGTTTTGGGTTATGCGACGAGAAAGCTTCAATTTACTTCGTAAAAACGTCAAGCGTAAACACACAGCACCGTTTATAGATGACCTGATTGTGCCGCCAGAGCATTTGCCGGTTTTTCTGCCGCGCCTTATTGATCTACTTGATAGGTACAAATTCCTCTACACAATCGCTGGTCACATGGGCGATGGTAATTTTCACATAATTCCGCTCATGGATCTCAAAGATCCTCAAGAAAAGCAGAAAATATATCCAGCCCTTACGGAGGTAACAGAGCTTGTACTGCAATATCATGGGTCGCTTTCTGGCGAACATAACGATGGACTTATTCGGGGCCCCATGTTGTCACAGATGTACAGCCCAGCTATGATGGAAGTGTTTAAGTCGGTTAAGCATATCTTTGACCCTAACAACATCTTTAATCCACATAAAAAAACCGATGCCACCATCGACTTTTCTAAAAAGCATATGAGGGAGAGTTTTTGATATGAAGGTGGTCATTGTTGGTGGCGGTTTTGGTGGAGTCCGTATGGCGCTCTCGCTTGCCAATAAAAAGAATCTTAGCGTTAGGCTCATTTCTAACCAGCCGTATTTTGAGTACCACGCCGCTTTGTATCGCTCGGCGACGGGCCGCTCCCCGCTAGAGGTGGCAATTTTATTAAAAGAATTCTTTGGCTATGCAAAGAACGTCGAGGTGGTTGAAGATACTGTTGTTGACATCGACAACAAGAGTAAGCATGTTACTGGCGAGAGCGGCTCACGGTATGAGTATGATACCGTGGTATTTGCTCTCGGTAGCGTAACGCAGTATTACGGCATCAAGGGTCTGACGAAATACGCATATAGTATCAAAACGATCCAAGAGGCGCTTAAGTTAAAACGTACGTTGCATCAGCAGTTGCTTGACGATCAGCCTGAGCAAAACTATGTTGTCGTTGGGGCAGGGGCAAGCGGTGTCGAGCTTGCAGCTGAGCTTACATCTTATCTTAAGAGGATAAGAAAAAAACATCGTATTACAAAGAAATTTAGGGTAGAACTTGTTGAAGCTGGACCCAGGGCTGTGGCGGCGATGCCAGAGAGCTTTTCGACAGCTGTCGAAAAACGCCTCAAAAAGCTAGGCGTCAAAACTATGTATAAAACAGCGGTTAAGGCCGAAACTATTGATAGCATTCAGCTTACGAAAGGACCGCTACGCTCTCACACCGTGATTTGGACTGCTGGTGTGGCCAATAACCCGTTTTATAGCCAGTTTCCTAAGCTGTTTGCGACCACTCCGGCTGGTCGCGTAGTTGTCGACGCGCAGCTTCAGGCCGCCCCGAATATTTTTGTGATTGGTGATAGTGCGCAGACTCAATATAGCGGTCTTGCGCAGACGGCTCTTCACGACGCGAGTTTTGTTGGCAGCAACCTGGTTCGAAGTGTAAAAGGAAAGCCACCACGGGTTTACGAACCCAAAAGGCCAGTTTATGCGATTCCGGTTGGCCCCAGGTGGGCGGCAGTGCTGTGGGGTAGGGTGCAAATAAATGGTCGATTAGGTTGGCTTCTAAGACGCTTGGCCGACCTTAGGCTGTATCTTGCCTTTTTGCCACCAGCCAAGGCTCTGGCTGTATGGCGATACGGGCATAAGGACGAAGAGATTTGTCCTATCTGTAAGTAACTAAAACCAGCACTGATTTCCTCATTCTTGACGAGCTTACATGTTCGGCACGAGCAAACATGTGGAGCGCTTCATCATGCGTGTTGGCAGCAAGCTTACGCTCTCATTCCTTCCATAAGCCCATAGCGTAACGAGAGCTATTTCCCTATGTCCGCAACGTAGACCAAAGTATTGTCATTTTACATTCTTAGAATGTATACTTAAGCATAAGTTATATAAGGAGTGTGTTGGAGAGAGAATATATATGACTACCCATAGAAAACACACAATGTTTGCGAAGCGCAACACAGATAGTCTTGCCGCTCTTATCTTCTTGCTTTCTATAGTACTAGGCACCGTATCTCAGCTTACTGACTACGCCTTTGCTGGTGGTGATGGTAGCTAA
>CAZNJX010000075.1:0-2189 GCA_964573585.1 uncultured Candidatus Saccharibacteria bacterium | reverse complement strand
ATCGCTTAGGGCGCAGTGCCGCGCAGCAAATGCAGATACTTCGCGATAATCAGCCAGGTCCTGGGGGCATGCTTTATTTCGAGGAACTCAACATTCGCCGTGAAGCTCAACTCGAGCTCGATCGTCAACAGCTGCTTAAAAACATTATTATCGAAAACCTCTTAGTTCTGGTAATAGGTAGTATCGCGAGCTACCTGTTTGCTCGTCGTGCTTTGCGTCCGATTGAGGAGGCGCACACGGCACAGAGTAAGTTTACGGCTAACGCTAGCCACCAGTTGCGTACCCCGCTGGCTACCATGCAGGCGGAAATAGACGTCGCACTTCGTGACAAGAAGCTCACTGCAGCCCAAGCCCGTGAGGTGCTTCACTCCAACCTCGAGGAGATCGCGCGGTTGCGGGCTTTGAGCGATCAGCTGCTCAAGCTAACCCATACCAAAGACGCACGTATCGAAAAAACCTTCGATCTTGCTGCGGTGGTAAAGCGCTTTGTGGCCAAAAACAAAAAACGCTATAATCTTGTCCTCACTGGCGATCTTAAGCGTAAGGCGCCTGTGGCCGGTGACGCTGTGCTGATCGAAGAGGTGCTTAAAATCTTGTGCGAGAACGCCGCCCAGTACAGTGAAGGCAAGGAAGTCACGTTGGCCTGCAGTATCAACCGCGGCACTGTTAAGCTGCGTGTTTCCGACCAAGGCCCTGGTATAACGCAGGCCGAGCAGGCGCGGGTGTTTGATCGTTTTTATCGCGGTAAGGACTCTGCTCGTATTAACCCCCTGGGTCACGGTTTAGGGCTGGCTTTGGCCCAAGACATTGTTGCCCACCACGATGGCAGCCTCTCCGTACATAGTAAAGCGAAAGGTGGCACAACCTTTACGGTTTGTCTTTCGCTTTGTACTCCGCAGGCTTAGCCCTAAGAGCCGTGCTATACTTTGGTTAGTAGGGTCGTTACGTTAAAGACCCCGGAGGTTAGTAGCTATTATGAGGCCGTCAAAACAACCGACATCCGCTACGCCGCTCTCGGTGAGCGATGAAGCTATCGAGGCGCCGAAGTCCTTTCGGTGGCCTCGTGCTTTATTGGTAGCATTACCTATTATCGCTGTTGGACTCGTAGTGATATGGCATAGCCTCGCCAGTACAACGCCTACCGGTTTTGATACGTCACAGAGCCATATCAAAGAAGTTAGTAAGGTTGGCCGCTTAGCGGTTCCGGCTGGTGTCATTGGCCGCGATGGTGGCGGTAGTGTGGTGCTGGGCGGCAAAATTCTTTGGCTCTATGGTGATACGTTTTATCACCCCAACTTCAGTCCAAGTCCACCTACACCAGAC
Source organism: uncultured Candidatus Saccharibacteria bacterium (assembly GCA_964573585.1). Taxonomy (GTDB): domain Bacteria; phylum Patescibacteriota; class Saccharimonadia; order CAILAD01; family JADZBC01; genus CAYPSN01. Next base: position 866 of record CAZNJX010000075.1, on the reverse strand, counting down.
ACCTGGCGCTCGGCTACGGCCGCCTACTCGGACTTTGCTGACCCATATAACACAGTGCAGGGTGGCGTAGACGGCAGAGGCAACCCGCTGCAAATCATTCCACTGACCGCCGAAGAGGCTGAGTATAATCGAGCCAAGAATAATCCCACAAATGATCGTTATGTGGTCTGGCCCAGTGGGCAAATCGCTCAAAACAGTAACACAGCAGTTCTTTTCTTCTTGCGGTTCTTAGCCGGTGCCGACAAGTCCGCTGGCAAGTCCGGTATTGGTGTGGCAACCTTGCGAGCTGGCGAAGCCGTAGCTACGCGTCAGCCAGGACTCTTGTTTGGGCCAACTGAGCCAGCCTTTCGTGTCTCGATGGTGCGTGGTGACTACGTCTACTTGTATGCTACGGAATGCGGCACCGCTACCTGCCCAGTGGCCCGCGCTCTCATTAGCCGTGCCACCGAGCGCAGTGCATACACATTCTGGGATGGCCGCAGTTGGAACATGGACGTAGCCCACGCCCAGCCGGTTATTCCGGTCAGCAATTATGGCTACACGGTAATGTGGAGTGACGCCCTCGGCAAGTACGTGCAAGCAATGATCCCCAGCTATTCACGGCAGGTTTCCTTTAGCTTTGCCGATGCTCCGCAGGGTCCCTGGAGCTCGCCAATCAAGGCCTTCGAGGTGGCTGGCGAGACCACGTACGTGCCGTATTTTCATCCCGAACTCAGCCAGGGCCAGTCGGTTTTCATGACTTATACACGCAATAATGACTCCTGCAAGGCACCTTGCACAGACACTGGCGGGATTGAGGTCATGAAAATCACGTTTAATCCTGTCGCGTCCACCCCAACAGATTCGTCTCGTAGTAGTAGCTCTGC
>CAZNJX010000074.1:0-2510 GCA_964573585.1 uncultured Candidatus Saccharibacteria bacterium | reverse complement strand
TAAAGCCTGCCAAAAAACCTGGGCAATGGCGGTGGTGTGAGCGTCAATCTTGGGCTTGAGCGCGTTTGCGATGTAGGACACGCCCGAGAGACCACCCGTCGGAAAAACAGTATTAACAAAGTTCATTGTAACCACGCTCCGAAAGAGCTTTGCTTGCTCTACCTTGTGACCAAACAGCGCCAAAAAGCTCACGAAGTAGCGCGTATTGCTGTAGTAGCTTAAATAACGGATGGGTAGGATCAGCAGTAGCACCCAAATATTTACCTGGCGCAAGGTGTCAACAAAATCGCCAAATCTGTCGATGTTCTTTGACACAAAAAAACCCAATAGCAGAAGGGCAATCACAAAAAAGACATGTCGAAGCTTCATAGTGCTTATTGTACCCTACCTAAGAGACAGTGGCGAGCAGACAAGTGCCAGCTTAAGCTTAAAAGCCAGCACGCGCCCGCGAAGTGGGCTATAATGGAGCCCATGCAAACTCTCGCTGTTCTCGGTCGTGAAACCGAACTCTGCCAAGCCGAACTATCCGCTCTCTACCCAGGCGCCCAACATCTCGGTTCAGTCAGTGTTGTTGAATCTATGTCCGAACTTAGCATTGACCGGCTCGGTGGGACTATTAAACTCGCTCGTGTGTTCGCAACACTCAAAGCCGACAGCAGCCAAGCCGAGCTCGTGAAGACTATTGCAGAGTTTGTAACCAGTGCAGCAAGTGATGCCAAGCTACACTTCGGCATAAGCGTCTATGGCCGCGGTGGCAGCCGCAAGGGTCGAAGTGACGTGACTCGCTTGGGCTTAGAGACCAAAAAAGCGCTGCGGGCTCATGGACTCTCAGTCCGGTTCGTGGAAGGCAAAGGGGGTAACGAACTCACCGCCGCACAACTAAAATATAACCAGCTTGCTACCAAGGGCTTTGAGGTTATTCTAGCCTACACCGTGGATGACATAGTTTTGGCGCGAACCTACGCCTACCAGGATATTGACAGCTACAGCAAGCGAGATTGGCAGCGCCCAGTGCGGGATAGCAAGGTAGGTATGTTGCCGCCAAAGCTTGCCCAGATAATGATAAACCTAGTTAATCCACCGGAAGGCGCGGCAATCTACGATCCGTTCTGTGGTAACGGCGTCATCTTACAAGAAGCCTTGCTGATGGGTCATAACGCGGCTGGCAGCGACATTAGTCCAGCGATGGTTGATGCGAGCACACAAAACCTGGCTTGGCTGCGCCAAAACTACCCGATTACTGGCTCAAGCCATACCTGGGAAGCCGACGCCACCAAACTAACCGAGCTGCCACCCAAGAGTGTCATCGTCAGTGAAGGCTATTTAGGCACCCCTATTCACACCAACCTCAGGGGTAATCAAATTAGCGCCATTGTTGACCCCGTCAACGCACTTTACCATGCCTTCCTCAAACAGGCCCGTACCCTGCTCAAGCAAGGCGACCAGATGGTCTTGAGTATGCCCTGCTGGGCATCGGAAGGGGCCACACTACACCTACCAGTGCTTGACCAAATTGCTAAATTAGGGTATGCTACTAAACAGCATAGCGGCCACGACACCCTAGTCTACCGTCGGGAGAACCAGTTTGTCGGCCGCGAAATAGCGGTGCTCATAGCAGAATAGAAGTAAGCGAGGATCATAAGTAATGTCAAAGACAAAAGCCGGCGGCTCAACCAGAAATGGCCGCGATTCCCAATCCAAACGCCTTGGCGTTAAGTTGTTTGGTGGCCAAGAGGTAAAGGCTGGCAACATCATCATCCGCCAACGTGGTACCAAATACGGTGCTGGCGAAAACACGCGCCTAGGCAAAGACTACACCATCTTTGCCACTGCGCCTGGTAACGTAGAGTTTACCCAGGTACGCAAGACGCTCTTTAGTGGCCGCGCTCAGCGCAAAACGCTCGTTCACGTCAAGCAAGGCTAGACGCAACACTCATCTAAAAAAGCTTGGGGCTATTGTCTCCCAAGCTTTTTTAGTTTTAAGTATCAGCTGGTGCGGTGGGCAAGCCTTAAGCTGGCTGTGTTCCAGCCTGTCTGCCCACTCCCGCTACAACATTCTTACTCGCTTGCTTCCAGCTAGCCCCAATAAAGTCCCTGAAGAGCGGGTGAGGTTTGTCAGGGCGAGATTTGAACTCGGGGTGGGCTTGTGAGGCCACAAAGAACGGGTGGTCCTTAAGCTCAATAATCTCGACCAGATTACGATCGGGTGACTGGCCGGCAATGATCATGCCAGCGGCTTCGAGCTGCTTACGATAAGCATTATTAAACTCATAACGGTGGCGGTGGCGTTCGTCAACTTCATTCGCACCATACGCCAGGAAGCTACGGGATTGCTTATTTAAGACTGTTTTATAATTACCGAGTCGCATTGTGCCACCCAGTTTAACACCTACCTGGTCTTTCATGATGTGAATAACAGGATGCAGCGCATCTTCGACTACCTCGGTGCTATGAGCAGCATCGCTACCAAGCACATGGCGCGCAAACTCAATCACCGCCACCTGCATACC
>CAZNJX010000073.1:0-2635 GCA_964573585.1 uncultured Candidatus Saccharibacteria bacterium | reverse complement strand
AAAGCGGCCCAAGCAATAATCATCATGCTCAAGCTTGCATATTGCCTACAGGCGGTATATATTGCCTAATATTGGAGGGTGACCAAGAAGCGGGAGCCCTCATTTTATGTCCACACGTCGTCGACGAGCCAAGCTGGCCCTCATTATACCTGCCCATAACGAGCAGGTGGTTATTGCGTCTACAATTCGCTCAGCTATAGACGCTGGGCTAGCCAAGCGAGACATTTATGTGGTCGACGACAACTCGAGTGATAACACCTCGAGTATTGCGATTAGCATCCTCGGCCAAGCCAACGTCCTCAAGGTGCAGCGTAGCGGCAAAGCGGGCGCGGTCAAGAAAGCCTTTGGTTGCTTTAACATTGCTGAGCGCTATCAGTGGGTACACGTAGCTGACGCGGATGGCGTGTTTGGCGAAGGCTACTTTGCAGCCCTCATGCCCAAGCTCACCAGGCGCTATGCGGCCGCAACCGGCCATGTACAAAGCCTGCCTGGCGGCTGGATATCGCAGTTCCGCACTTACGAATACACCATTGGCCTTGAGATTATGCGCCGTATCCAAAGTTGGCTAGGTGTTATTACCGTTATACCAGGGCCGACTTCGTGTTTTCGAACCGATATCTTCGCCCGGATTGATTTTTGCAACACATCACTGACCGAGGACTTTGACGCCACTTTGCAGATCCATCGCCGTAAACTAGGCAAGATAGCCTACGTGCCGGAGGCCAAAGCCTACACGCAAGACCCCAAGGACTATCACGACTTTACTGTGCAGGTAGCCCGCTGGTACCGTGGCTTCTTCCAGGGTATTAAAAAGTATGGCATCGGGCTCAAGCTCAACCGCATCGATGGCTACATAAGCTACATGATTGGCGAAACCGTACTTATGACGTTAGAGCTCGCGGCTGTTATTACGCTCGGCTTATTGAGCCAGCGTGGGCTCTACATCGCCAGTGTCTACGTCCTGGCCGATATAGGTTTTCAGCTTGGCTGGACGGTGTTTGCGGCCCACATTAACAACCGATGGGATATTTTAAAGGCCTTCCCGCTCTTCTACGTCCTGCGCTTTACCAACCTCTATATCTTCTATAGATCCTTTGTAGAGGTGATGATACTTAAAAGGTTTACTGACACGAAGCCTGGCTGGGATACGCGTGGGCGGCGCTATCGCATTCAGACACAAGTAGCAGTAACAAAAGGAGCATAAAGTATGGAACGAACACCAGCACCACTCGTAGGCGGCATGGGCGGCGGCGCAATTGCAGCAACTACCTTGCCAGCAACCGGAGCATCATGGGTAGTGTCTCTCGCAGCCGCAGTCGTATTAGGACTCGTCATTTGGGGCATCTTCTATGTCAAGCAAACAAAGAACTAACGCCATTCAAAGCACAAAGCCAGAAGCAAAACACCGTACATTAATTACGACGGTGGCGGTTGGCTTTGTGCTTTACCATCTGGCAATCCTTGGTTACGGCATTGCGAACCTCGGACATATAGGAGGACTTTTACCATAATGTTAGCTATACCAACTTTTTTAAAACGCTTAGCCGCTACCTCTATGGCGTTGGCTTTGTTTGCCAGCTTAAGTCAAACCGCGCTGGCCTATGACAACCTCGTTAGTAACCCCTCGGTGGAAACAATCAGCGCTGCGGCGCAGCCAACTGATTGGCAAACCAGTAGCTGGGGCAGCTTAACCGCTAAGTACAGCTATAAAGCTGCCGGTCAAGCCAGTGGCCACAGTGTTCGCCTTGACGTCAGTAATTATCAATCAGGCGATGCTAAGTGGTACTTCAAACCCGTCCAAACAACACAGCTTAAGCGCTATGTGTATAGTGATTATTACAAATCATCCGCCACCACATCACTCATAGCGGCCTTTAGTCGAGCCGACGGTTCGGTGGTGTACCAATGGCTAGCCGACGTACCCGCCAGCACAAGTTGGAAGAAAACAGCCCACTACCTCGTCACACCCGCCGACACCACCCAAACAACGGTGTACCACCTGATTATGGCTAATGGCTATGTGCAGACCGATTCGTTCGTGCTCAAACAAGCCGAAGACGTGACCACTAGCGCTGGCATAACCAACAACTCGCTGGAAGTCGGCGACGAGCTCACCCCCAACGTCACGCCGGCCGGTTGGCAAAAAGCAAGCTGGGGCAGTAACACCAGCACATTTAATTATGTAAAGACAGCGGGCTACCAGTCCACTCGTAGTGCCAAGGTTACCGTCACAAACTACGTCAGTGGTGACGCTAAGTGGTTTTTTGACCCAACGAACGTTACGCCAGCCACCACCTACGTGTTTAGCGACTACTATCGATCCAACGTTGCTACCCAGGCGGTTGCCATGTTTAGAGACAGTAGCGGAGCAACCAGCTATTCCTACCTAGGCAGCGTAGCCGCCAGTACGAGCTGGAAGCGCGTGAGCTTTGGGGTAGTGGTACCAGCCGGGGTCACGCAGGCGACAATCTTGCACACCATATCAGCCAATGGCTACCTGCAAACCGAGAACTACAGCTTTTTGCCCGCAACACAAGCCGTTATTACTAATGGCGTACCATTTAGCTCGCTCGAACAAACCTCCGAGCTAGATACCAGCCTACCACTGGCTTGGCGACCAGCTGGTTGGGGCGTG
>CAZNJX010000072.1:0-2813 GCA_964573585.1 uncultured Candidatus Saccharibacteria bacterium | reverse complement strand
GGTGCGCGCCGCGCCGCCGCCCGGGATGATCACAATGCAGCTACGGGTGGGGGTAGTGGTAAGCCTAAGCCTGCCGAACCCCATAGTGGGTCAGGCGGTAAGTCGTTTGATGCCAAAAACGCAGCCATTAACAAAGCGGTCGACAAGATCCCTGGTGGCAAAAAAGACGCCGATGGTAACCCTGTAGCCAAAGGGGGAGCCGAAAAGGCGGTCGATAAGGCTGCGGGAAAGGGGGCTGAGGCAGCCTTGACCGCGACTGGCGTTGGCGCTACGGTAGCCAAGCCTGTCGGTAAGGCGGTTGAGAAGGTTGGTGTCCGCAGGATCGCGAAGGTATGGGCAATTGGTACCGCGATTATGCTTTCGCCCCTCATTTTGCTACTGCTAATATTCTCATATGTTGCTACTCATCCGTGGGAAGCCGCCAAAGAAGTATTAACCAACTCCAGTATTCGTCGCTTTGCGCTCAATGCTGCAGGACAAGCAGCAACCTCCACCGCAGGAAGTATCATCGGGGCACTTAGTTATGAGACCGACTACAAGCCTGGTGCAGCGCTGGCTGCCACTGGCCAGCGCCCTGAAGCTGGTACCTTACTTGATGTTATATCTAAAATTGATTTTGAGAAGTCAAAAAATAGGTATAAGCAAGCCAACTGTCCCTATGAGGTAGTTACCAAAAAGGTCGTGGCCTTTGACGGTAAGCAGCGCAGTGTGATTGACAAGGTCACCGATAAGTCTGGTGCTACCGTTAATACTTCTAATAGAGAGGTGTTTGTTTGTGTGCTTGAGCACTACCCAGTAATCGAAACCATGATGCGTAGTCCTGAAGCACGCAAGATTAATAAGCAAATGAACGTAAACCTTGCCTATGCCGAGAAGAAGGATTCTGAAGCTATCAAGGGCAAGTCAAAGGCGGAGGTTAAAGAATCGTTGCTTAAAAAGACAACCGACAGAGTCTGGCGCAATAGTAAGGACTCAGCTGGGATCTTGTATCCAGATTCGTGCCAGAAGGACTACAAACCAACTGGCGGAAAAGCAGATAAGGCCATTAAGAAGATTGCCAACGATTTGCTCTGTGGTATTAAGCCAGAAGATATTGAAATAGATTACCCTGTCGAAGACATGCCGAGTGATCTTTCTCTCGCTACTGACAAGCAGCGCATAGATCAGGCTGATGTCATCTGTGTGTTCTATGAAAAGTTGAATGCCGATAAGGAGGCTGCCAAAAAACAACGTCGTGATAGAGCGGTTTCGTCTGCCCGAGCTGGAGTGCAAGCACTAACCTTGGCCGATACCGGCGTAGCGGGTGAGATTCAGACCGACGAGCTCAACAACGACTTTTATAAGCTTGCGAACTTTGCGAGTTCAAGGGCGTATAATCAAGAAATTAACGGAACCGTTACCGGCAAACAAATGGATCCAGAAGCAATTCCTACTACGGCAGTCGGACTTACTAGAGCCACCATAGAGGGGATTAAGAATGGTAGCGGAGAGAGTCTTGAGTTGGATCTAGATCGAGATTGTAAAGCCTTTAGAAAAGAAGATGGTAAAACCGCCTCAGATGTGGTTTATAACATCCAAAATACTGCCATCATCTTAAAGGCAGCGATAGCTAATGCAAACCCACTGGCCTTTGGTATACCTAGTGGTACCGAAAGTGACCTAGGTAGCTATGTTAGCAACAGTGATCTTATTATTCGAACAGTGCGATTAGTTTCTAACGTCAGTAACAGCGGAGCAGAGGGGGGCGAGAACAACTTTAACCGTATGACGGTAGGGGCGAAGAACACTATGCACAATTACACACTCTCGCTATTGGGTGGCACCTATCAAGACGGCGCCCAGGCAGCAGCCGACAGTATTGCGCTCGAAACCATAAAACGCAATGAGGACAAACACAGCGGTGTGTTAGCTCGACTCTTTAACACCAAAAACCCTCGTTCACTAGTAAGTCGTTTGGCCGCTGGCTCCACCGCCACACCTAAACAAATTACCGAGAACACCACACGGTACGCCATTAACCTACTTAACCCTATTAAAGCCTTTGCCGACATCAATACCCACATAGCCTACGTCGGTTATGGCGAATCCAACAAAGCTATAGCGGCTGCGGACGACGATAGAGAGTATTGGAAAATCGACACTGCTGGCGCAAATAGTAAAGGAATCGACACCTTACAAAATGCTAAAGACATAGAGGGAATGAAAAAGCGCGGTGCGAACGCTGAGTTATTTGCAGCCTGGGATAAATGTATGGAAACTTACTATCCAGACGAGCAGGCAGTTGACGAGGCGGGGGATGAAAACTGCATGGTACTGCGCGAAACTACCAAAGGCAAAAGAGCTCCGTCTTATGCCAAAAACCGCGGGCTTGCTCGCAAGTATGGTACGTACAAGGGTAATATGAACTTTTACACCGCCTGGGCTAAAGCCAGTAGCGACGAGCAAGACGACAGTATTTACGCCAAGGGAGAAAATAGCGCTGCTATCGGCGGCGCAGTAGGAGAAGCTACAAACAACAGCCCAATAGCTGGACTCACTTATCCACCAAACCTTGGTGGTCCGATTGGTGGAACGAATTATTACCGCATGCCTGAGAGCCAACCCCCTGGGCTTTATGTGTTTACTGGCAATGATCGGTGTGGCAGTAAGGAGCTCACAGCTGTCATATATACCGTCGCCAAGAAGTGGAAGGAGACATATCCAGGCAGTACCCTAAGAATTGGTGATTTAAATGCAGCTGCCGGGCACGCCAGTCACCGTAAAGGAGTTGACGTAGATATTACCGTCTCAGACCGCTCAGCTGCCAATACTTC
>CAZNJX010000071.1:0-2965 GCA_964573585.1 uncultured Candidatus Saccharibacteria bacterium | reverse complement strand
ATAAGAACGCGAAGGCGATGAGGCCTATAAGTAGCGATAGTCCAAGTACCCACTTCCACCAGCGCTGTTTAAGGAACTTCTTCTTAGGCTTAGTGCCGCGGGTGACTTTAGGAGGTTGAGTATTCGTGATTGGTTGGTCGCCTGGCTCGTTAGCCGGAGCAGTAGTGTCAATTTGCTCCTTGGGGCTGAGGGGATCATAGGTAAAAGCCGGTGGCGGCGTCTCTATGTCTGGCGTCCGGGCAGGTGTACGTTTCTTTTTGGGCGAGAGGTCTCTCATAAGTACTTAACATTATAGGCTAAAAAGGCTAAAATATGACGTTATGAACAAAAAAAGTCTACACAATATTTGGACGGATCTGACGGCGCCCTTTTTTGTACTTGCGCCACTTGATGACGTTAGTGACACCGTGTTTCGGCAGGTGGTGGCCAAGGCTGCCAAACCAGACTTGTTCTTTACCGAATTTACCAATGTAGATGGTTATTTTTCGCCAGGCCAAGCTTCGGTGGGGCGGAAACTACGTTGGGACAGCCAGGTGGAGCAGCCCCTGATTGCACAGATTTGGGGCAAACAACCCGAGAACTACTTTAGAATGGCTCTTGAGCTAACTCAAAAAGGCTTCGCTGGCATTGACATTAATATGGGCTGTCCAGAAAAGAGCGTGGTCAAAAGTGGTAATGGCGCTGGTATAATCGGTGACTTTGAGCGCGCTGCAGCGATTATTAAAGCCGTGCAGGATGGCAGTAATGGTAAGTTACCGGTGAGCGTAAAAACTCGTCTTGGCATTAACACCATCATTACCGAGGAGTGGGCGAGCTTTTTATTGCGTCAGGGGCTGGCTGCGCTGACCATTCACGGCCGTACAGCCAAAGAGATGAGCAAGGTGCCAGCTCACTGGGATGAGATCGGCAAGGTAGTGAAGCTGCGCGACGAGTTAGCACCCGCAACCAAGATAGTTGGCAATGGTGACGTATTGAGTCGGGCACAGGGCTTGGCGCTCGCCCAGCAGTGGGGAGTGGATGGCATTATGATTGGCCGAGGTGTGTTCCAGAATATCCATGTGTTCGAAAAAGAGCCAACCCGACACAGTGCCGAGGAACTTGTGAGTATCCTGACTTATCACTTAAACCTGCACGAGCGTACGTGGGCAGGCCAAAAGCACTTTGAGCCGCTCAAGAAGTTCTTTAAGATTTACATAAATGGCTTTGCCAACGCTTCGGCAATGCGCGCCGAGCTGATGGATTGCAAGGATTACGCCCAGGCCCGAGTGGTAATAGAGGCTTGGCGTGAGCGTATTGCAGGGGAGCATTCGGCCTCCTGATATACTAGAGCCATGGAGAACCTCAAGCAGCTGCAGACCAGCGTGTGGCAGTACTACGACAAGCATGGTCGCCGTGACCTGCCCTGGCGCGTTGACACGAGTCCATACGCTATCTTCTTGAGTGAGGTTATGCTGCAACAAACCCAAGTGGGCAGGGTGCGCATAAAATATGCTGAGTTTGTGGCGGCTCTACCAAGCTTCGAGGCCTTAGCGTCTGCAGCACAGCGCGATGTACTGCGGCTATGGCAGGGCTTAGGCTACAATCGCCGTGCGTTGTGGCTCAAGGCCGCTGCAAAGATGGTAGTGGAGGATTATGGTGGTAATTTACCAACCAAGCCGACAGAGCTACGTAAGCTGCCGGGCATTGGGCCGAATACGGCCGGTTCAATAGCCGCCTTTGCGTTTAATGCCCCCGTTGTTTTTATTGAAACCAACATTCGCCGCGTGTTTATTCACCACTGCTTTGCTGACCGCGAAGGGGTGGGGGATGGGGAGCTATTACCGCTCATTGAGGCTGCCTTAGGGCTGAACCACGACCGACCGCGTGAGTGGTATTGGGCGCTTATGGACTACGGCAGCTATTTGGCTAGCGAACTACCAAACCCAAATAGGCGTAGTAGACACTACGTCAAGCAGAGTGCGTTCGTAGGTTCGGATCGACAGATTCGCGGAGAAGTACTGAGGTTGCTGCTGACAAAAGCCATGACACCGCCGCAGCTTGCCAGGGCGCTCGCTACCCACACGCAGGACGCTGAGCGACTAGCCCGTATTATGCACTCCCTCAAGCAAGAGGGCTTTGTAATCATCCAAAAAGATCACTATAAACTTGCATAGTTTCTGTCTTGGCAAACGCGTCTGTGCTAGCGCATACTTAGGCTATGGAAAACGTAAACCCAATATGGATAATCATTCACTTAGCAGGTTTATGTGCGGCATATGGCAGTGTCGTTATTGTCGACGTCATTGGTTTGCTGTGGCTGGGTAAACAGATGGGCCGCGAGCGCATGCTTGCCATTACTACTTGGGCACAGCCAGTTGTCTGGGCGGGGCTCATTGCCATGATGGTGAGTGGGGCTAGGCTGGGCCCTGACCTTAGTCGACCGCTTACTAGGGTCAAGATGGTGCTCATAATCTTACTCGCTATCAACGGTCTTAATCTCGATGCTCTGCGTAAACGCACCAAGGAGCTGAGTGGCCAGTCGTTTTGGGGTGCGCCTAGCAGCTACAAGGTGTGGTCGATCTTCTCGATTGTGCTTTCACAAGTATTGTGGATCTCCATTGTGGTGGTTGCAGCCCTGAACTCGACAGATTAGTTTCTAGTGATTTTGCAGCCCTGCCGCTAGCCCCGAGCCTGCATCCTGCAGCTCCCGCGACATTCGAGGATCAGGAAGTCTGACTATGAAGCATCAGAATGAGCTAGCCACGAGAGTCCTCAAACTCGCAGTGGGAGCGAATGTCTGTATGATGAATAGTTCAGACACTCCTAGATCTGAGCTCCATGTCGCAAGACCTTTTCGCCCTTTTGGGTCTTTCAAAAGGGCATTAGATAATAATGAAGAATATCTCTTTATGCTATTACTACTTTTGAAGATACTTTAAAGTAGTCAAAAGTATTCCCGACCAGCGGTTCACATCAAGGTGCGTTC
>CAZNJX010000070.1:0-3018 GCA_964573585.1 uncultured Candidatus Saccharibacteria bacterium | reverse complement strand
ACCAAGAAAGCCGCGGCCAAGAAGACAGTCACCAAAACGGCCAAGAAAACCAAAAAGCCCAGCAACATTGCCAAGGCTGCCTCTACCAAACCAACCAGCTACACTCCGACCGAGGTAGTACAGAACCCTAAGTTGTGGTCATGGTTGCTGATTGTGCTCGGTATCGGTACCATGGGGTATGGAATCTATGCATACCGACCAGAAATTACACATTTTATCCACCAGCTCCGAACAAAGCTTGGCAATCGGTAAGCGACTTGGCCAGCATGTTCAGCCTGGCCAGTTAATTGAACTTATCGGTGATCTTGGTGGCGGTAAAACCACGTTGGTAAAGGGTCTTGCGGCCGGGCTTGGTATTACACGGACGGTTACGAGTCCAACCTTTAGCATTCAGCGTAGTTACGATCTGCCAGGCGGTGGCAGCCTGGAGCATTTCGATCTGTATCGGCTTGAAGGCCAGGATGCAGTTGTACAAGAGCTAGAAGAAACCTTGGCTAATCCGCGCGCGATTGTGGTGGTGGAGTGGACACGACCGTTTATTGCCGCTTTGCGACCCGATCGACTCACAATCGAACTACGCTGGCAGGCGGCGGACGAACGGACTATTACCATGCGTGCCACCGGTAAGACGAGCCGAGCGCTGATTGAGGCTATGAAGTGATTCTAGCTATTCGCACTGACCGACCCCAAGCTGAACTTTATTTACTCGACGCTCAAGCAAACGTGAGTGCTCAGCACATATGGCAAGCAGACAGGCAGTTGGCAACGACGCTGCTGGGCGAGATTACGCAGTTAATCACCGATCAGCATCTGAGCTTCGCTGACCTGAGCGGCATCATCGTGTTTAGCGGCAGTGGATCATTTACTGGCCTGCGGATAGGCACAACGGTGGCGAACGCGCTAGCCTATAGTCTTGGCATTCCTGTCGCCAAAACATCTGGCGATGCTTGGCTCTTAGAGTCAAGCTCGGCACTTGCTCAAGCTAAACTTGGGCAGTTCGTGCAGCCCGACTATGATCGCGCGCCGAATATTACCTAGCTCGCTCGGGAGCGACTTGACGCCTCGAGCACAAAGGCATTTAATGAATATAGGTAGCAGCTACGCTAGGACTATCATAAGCTACCGCGCAGACTCATCTTAAAAACTCTAATTGGGACAATCTAAACCATGGAACTACTCGTACTTACAGTGGTGCTGATAGCCGGCACTGGTATTGGCTATGAAGCCAAGACTTTTGTAGCCAAACAAAAGGGTGCCAAGGCCGATGCTAAGGCCAAAGAGATACTCGACAAAGCCCAGACTCAGGCTAAAGAAACTACCTTAAAGGCCAAAGAAGATGCTCTGAAGGCGGCAGAGGAGCTCAAGCGCGAAGAGGCTACGCGGCGTCGGCGACTCGAAGATCAAGAGCAGCGCTTACATGAACGCGAGTCGGCGCTTGACTCTAAGGTAGAGGTCTTGGAGCAGAAGACTGAGGCCTTGCAGCAGAGTGAGGCTGACATTGCTGAGATTAAGGCCGAGCTCAAGGCTATACGGTTGCGACAACAAGAAAACTTAGAGAAGATTGCCAAGCTCAGTCGTGACGATGCACGCGAGAAGCTGCTTCAGATGACCGAAAAAGACATGAAGGCTGATATGGTAAGCTACATTGCTAAGCGCCAGGATGAAGCCAAAGAAACAGCCGACGAAAAAGCTCGCGAGATACTGGCTGACGCAATGGCGCGCTTAGCTACCGAAGCCTCGGGCGAGCGCACGATTACGGCTGTTAAGATTCCAGATGACGACATGAAGGGGCGTATTATTGGCAAAGAGGGTCGCAACATCCAGGCACTGGAGCGCACGACCGGGGTTGATATCTTGGTTGATGAAACACCGGGTGTAATAGTGCTCTCAAGCTTTGATCCGATTCGGCGCCAAATTGCTCGTGTTGCCATAGAGCAGTTGGTGAGTGATGGTCGTATTCACCCGGCTCGCATCGAGGAAGTGGTCGCAAAGGCCGAGAAAGAGATTGAGGCGGAGATCAAAAAGGCGGGCGAGGACGCCGCGCGTGAAGCAAAAGTCTTGGGGTTGCCCGCTGAGATCAACAAGACGATGGGGATGCTTAAGTACCGCACGAGTTACTCTCAGAATGTCCTGCATCACAGTATTGAAATGGCGCATTTGGCGGCCATGATTGCTAGCGAGATTGGCGCAAACGTGCAGGTGGCGCGCGCCGCTGCGTATTTGCACGACCTTGGCAAGGCAGTTACGCACGAGGTCGATGGTAATCATCACCATATTACGGGTGAAATGTGTCGTAAGTACGGCCTTGATGAGGCAATTTGTCATGCCGCCGAAGCGCATCATGACGATATCGAAGCCACGACGCCAGAAGCTATGATCGTGCGTGCGGTCGATGGCCTGAGTGGTGGTCGACCCGGGGCGCGTGGTGATACGTTAGAGCGCTTTGCCGATCGTATGAAGGATCTTGAGAATCTGGCTAAGACCTTCCCCGGGGTTCAGAAGACGTTTGCTATGAGTGCTGGTCGTGAGATTCGCATATTTGTAACTCCGGCGGAAATTGATGACCTCAGTGCTATTAAGATGGCCCGCGACATTGCCACCAAGGTGGAGGCGACGCTGAAATACCCTGGTACGATTAAGGTAAACGTAATACGCGAAACGCGGGCAGAGGAGTACGCCAAATGAGCCAAAAAGAATCGGGCATGAGCCGCAAAGAAATCGTACAAATTTTAGCGCGCAAGTCGGGTATGACTAAGCGCTCCACGGCCGAGCTACTTGCCCAGCTCGAGGACCTCATAACGAGTGAGATTATTGCCGGCCGCACTGTTACCCTGACTGGTTTTGGTACATTCTTTGTGTCTACTCGCCAAGGGCGACGGGGGATCAATCCTAACACCAAACAGTCTCTCGACATCCCAGATATGCTTGTGCCTCGCTTTCGGGCCGGGTCGGCACTTAAGGCGGCGGTCCGTTCGCACGGAGAAAAGGCTGACTCGTAGCGTATGACTGAGGCGGTCG
>CAZNJX010000069.1:0-3090 GCA_964573585.1 uncultured Candidatus Saccharibacteria bacterium | reverse complement strand
CCTACGACCTACAGCTTAGAAGGCTGTTGCTCTATCCAGCTGAGCTACGGGGACTCGGCGTAGGTCTTGACTAGTTATGGAGCGGGTAGAGGGAATCAAACCCTCATCGCCTGCTTGGAAGGCAGGCATAATAATCATTATACGATACCCGCACGGTACTCACGCGCACCACCATTATACCTGTAACTGCGGCTGGTGCGAATACCCAATTCTAGCGCAAAAACAGCTGTTTTTCAAGCCGGGAAGCCACTTAGCTCTTGCATACCACAAGTAGTTTAGTATTTAATAAAAAGTATATTACACATAAACCACAAGGAAATACCAATGAAGAACTTTAACTACCGTCAAGCAGCAGTTACTGCTGGCATGACTGTTGCGAGCTTTTTACCATCAACAACTACCGCGCACGCCGACGACTACGGCTCATCGGTTAGTACGAACGCTGCTGGCGCCGGGCTTGCCTTTGGCCTGCTGGCGTTCTTTATAGCTGCGGCGGCAGTCAGTTTGGCGCTGTTTGTACTCTGGGTAGTAATGCTGGTTGACGCCTTGCAGCGCAAGAACTGGCAGGACGATAACCAAAAGAACCTTTGGATTATCCTCTTGGTTGTCTCATTCTTTGTTTCGCTGTGGGGGATTGTGGCAATCGTGTATTACTTTGCGGTTCGCAAGCAGCTGGGTAGTGCGCCTGCTACCTCGCCGTCCTCACCGCCCGAGGTTAGCAAAGCTAGCCCCTCGACAGAATCAGCTACTAAGTCGTCTACTAAATCAGCAAAGAAATAAGCTATAGTCTCGCTACGCGCTGTGGTCTTCGGTTGGGGTATAATGTAAGTCTATGAAGCACAACACACAACACGCGCCAAAGGGTGGAGAGTCTGGACCAAAGTCGTCGACTAGCCTGAGTAGGCTTAGCAAAGCACTACTGATACTGAGTGTGGCAGGTGTGTGGGCTCTCTTTCTGAGTACCGCGACGCTGCTTGCATACGTGCTTGTTACGCCTAAATCAATCGTAGCAAACAAGAACCCGTGTCAGGACAATCAAAAGTACGTTTGCTACTCAAAGTATTTCAAGGCTCGTACCAATGCTGAATCGCCAAAGGTCGCGCTAGCTGAGATTGGCGCACTGGCTAAGACCAACAGCTTTGTCCTAAGCCAGTGTCATCAACTCACCCATAGTGTTGGCCACGCTGCCTTCGATAAGTACGGTTCTTTGTCTAAGGCCTATAGCTTGGGCGATAGTTACTGTTGGTCTGGCTACTATCACGGCGTCACGGAGTCGGCTGTGGGAGTTATGAGTAAGACGCAGCTCAAGTCTCAGCTTAATACCATCTGCGCTGAGTTGGCCGTAAAGTCGCGCTATTCGTTTGACCACTATAACTGCGCGCATGGGCTTGGCCATGGCTTACTTGGGGTGGAAGAAGACAACCTGTTCGTGGCCCTCACCACCTGCGATGGTCTGAGCGACCCATGGGAGCGGTCGTCGTGCTATGGCGGGGTGTTTATGGAGAACGTTATGATCGAAAGTCGCGAGGGTGGCAAGAGCCAGTACTTGCGGACGGACGAGCCGATGTACCCTTGCAGCGCAGTCGCTACAGTATACAAAGACCAGTGCTATGGCATGCAGACATCTTATGCACTCTCAGTCTCCGGTTATGACTTTGCCAAGGTGGCGGCAATGTGCCAGGGGTTATCGGACACCGACTACGTAGGTAAGTGCTATCGCAGTCTTGGGCGTGATGCTTCGGGTAGCACTAATAGTGACATTGTCGCCACCAAGCAAAAGTGCGAGGTAGCGCTGGACGCCGAGGGCAAAAAGAACTGTATGCTCGGCGCTGCACTCGACATCGCAAGCTACTACCGCGACGACGTACAGGCTAAGGCGTTTTGTTTACAGTACGAAGGCGAGATGCGCTTCGTTTGCCACCGCGATGTGGTGAACTACACGGCGAACTTTAAGCCCAGCAAGAGCTAATGGGGCGCTCGTTTGTGCCCAGGCTCCTAGTAGTTGCCGACATGCCAGATATGGTACTATGGTTATGCTAAGAGAAACTACCGATGTCAGCCAAGCCCAGCACGCCAAACGAACGTACTAAAGTTGCTCACATAATTTCGTATCACCCCGATCAGCGGCTCGAAGTGTACTTGGGCCTACCCATCGACGAGCGGCCCATCGTCTTTGAGATGTTAAGTAAGTCAACCAAGCGAGCATTGCTCAGCAAAATGCCCGACGACGACCTGATTGGTTTGCTCAATTGTCTAGACCCAGATGACGCTACCGATGTGTTGCAATTGCTTGATAAGCACAGGCAGGAGCACGTGATGGCTCAAGTAAGCGAGAGTCTACGCGACTCGGTTGCTGGCCTACTTGAGTTTGACCCGAGCACGGCGGCGGGGCTGATGACGCTAGACTACATCCAGGCGGATGTGAAAGACACGATCGCGGATGTGTCCAAACACTTTCAGCAACACGAGAGCCGGACTGGTCGCCCGCCGGTTATACTCGTACTCGAAGATGCTAAGCTGGTTGGGTTCTTGCCCGGCCATGAGCTCGGCCTGACTGCCAGTAGCGAAAAGGTTGTTAAGCACGTCAAGAGCCTAACTACGGTACACCACGACGCAACGCATAAGGAAGTTATTCAGATCTTCAAAGCCCACCCTCACAGCAAGGTGGCCGTACTTAACGACGATGACAGTGTGCTCGGAATCATATATTCCGACGACGTATTGCAGCTCTTACATCAGCAAGAATCAGCCTCGCTCTATGACTTTGCCGGTGTGAGCGACGAGGAGACGGTGACCGATCCGGCTGCTCGCAAGATCCAACTGCGTTACAAGTGGCTTATTATTAACCTCGGCACCGCCTTTTTGGCCGCCTTTACTGTCGGCCAGTTCGAAAGCGTACTGAGCAAGTTTGTGCTGCTCGCTGTCTATATGCCGATTGTGGCTGGTATGGGTGGCAACGCCGCCACGCAAACTCTGGCTGTGATGGTACGTGGTATCGCGCTCAAGCAAATCGACCTTAAGACTGCCTATAGAACACTGCGCAGCGAGCTTGGCTCTGGCTTGGTCAACGGATTTATCAATGGCCTGCTT
>CAZNJX010000068.1:0-3398 GCA_964573585.1 uncultured Candidatus Saccharibacteria bacterium | reverse complement strand
ATTGTCGGCGGTGCGCTTCTGGTCTCGCTGACGTTTGCACTGACGTATTACGTGGATATCGTAGCTATTCTGACTGGTCAAAGCAGTCTAAGCGAAACTATTTTGCGCGAAACACTCGGTGAGCAAATTAGTACCTTTACCGCGATTGGTACGGTTAACACGGTGGTAATTGTATTGTTCTGGAGCATCGTGGGGCTGGTGGCTTATACGGCTGTATGGTTTATGGCTAGCGCCTACGTCAACGCACGCAATGAAGTTAAAGTAGAAAAGGAATACACAAATCGCGGCCAGCTAAAAGATCGTTTGCGTATACCGCTTATTCGCGTATCCATCATTATTGGCCTTCTCATCTTCCTTAGTCTTACTCTCAAGGTGTTGTGGCCGTACTGGTTGGGGTTATTTGGCCAGTTTTTACTCAACGTACAGTTCGACACTGTCGGCGCACTTGGCTACTTGGCGGGTGCATATGCTGGTGCTCTACTGAATGTCTACGTATTCAAGGTCGGCGTAGCCTCTATTCGATCGCTCCAATAATCGCCTAGGACTAAGCCAGCACCATAGCTTACACCAAGCTCAACCCAGGGCCGATTGGGGTTTAGTATTTGCGAATCAGACCGATGACAATGCCTTGGATCTTAAGCGGGGTACCAGGCTCGACGTAAATCGGGTCCATAGTAGCGTTAGATGGCTGCAAGCGTATACGACGAGCCTCTTTGTAATAGCGCTTGAGGGTGGCTTCGGAGTTATTAACCAGTGCCACTACGAGCTGACCGTTACTGGCTGTTTCTTGCTCTTGTACTACTACATAGTCGCCATCAGCAATGCTCTCATCAATCATACTCTGGCCTTTTACTTGCAATACGTAGGAGTTCTTGCGACCAACCATGAACTGCGGGACTTCGAGTGTCTCGGTTTGTCCTTCCATGGCCTCAATCGGGCTACCCGCAGCAATGCGACCAAGAATTGGCAGGGCGATGCCTGGCATGTCGAGATGCGCCTCGACTTCCTCAACAGGCATGAGCGAGCGAGCAGAGTTACTCCCTTTAGTCAGCAGCCCTTTGGCCACGAGTGCATCTATGTGCTGAGCTACCGTAGCGACCGAGTTGAGCTTGAGCCCTGTGGCGATCTCACGGTAGCTGGGTGAGTAGCCCTTTTGCTCTATAAAGCCGGTGACGTAGTCGAGCATGCGGCGTTGTTTTTTAGTAAGTGCTGATTTCATGTTTACCCTCCTATTGATTGTTGCAACCATTATAGCGAACAGCATGCGAATAAGTCAAGTAGTTTTTTTGCGAGTTTATTTGGCATACAAAAACCCCGCTGTCAAAGCGGGGTTTTGACGGGCTAGTTAAGCTCTAGGCTTCTTCGGGAGCGCTTAGGCTGTCGTAGGTTTCCTTAGAGATAAACTTGGTTAGGTTCGTGCCGTTGTTATTGGCGCGCAATGCGTATCGTACCTGTGTTCCACCGGTCTTGGTTTCGCGCTCGTACTTCTTCTTTTTCACATCGCTCTCGTCGATCTGAACTTTAGCCCGTAGCTTAACATCATAAAACTCAATTGTTGCCATTAATCGTTCTCCTTTATATGTAATCCTGCGCTTAGCTTCGCACAGTGTGGCCGTGCGTGCAAGCATAACATTTTCGCTCACTACGAGAAGACGGCAATAATGTGCTTGTAGTGTTGGTAATTACCTGGTATACTTATGGTTGTTAGAATAATAAAGTCTACTCAGTTCTCGTTTTCGTAAGCTCTTTTTGGTCCTTACAGGCGTTCGCTGGTAGGGGTTAGAAGGAGTATATTATGAAAAAACTATTTGTTGGAAGCTTGCCTTGGGCAGTAAACGACGAGCGCTTGGCTGAGATCTTTGCCGAGGCTGGTACCGTTGAGTCTGCTAACGTTGTGCTAGACAAGATGACTGGCCGTTCACGCGGTTTCGGTTTTGTCGAGATGAGCACTGTTGAAGAAGCTCAAAAGGCTGTCGAAGTACTCAATGGCAAAGAAGTAGAAGGTCGTACGATCATCGTTTCTGAGGCTAAGCCTCAAGTCGATCGACGCTAAGTAGCTCGTAAGAGCACCCAAGCTTACAAAAACCCGCCCGCCTCACACGAGGCACGGCGGGTTTTTGCTTGCAAAGCATTCTCCCAAGCTGTTTAATGAAAGGTAAGGTAAGGAGGTAATAATGAAGAAGTTGGTAATCATCACCCTGCTAGCGTCTGTACTTGCTCTTGGAGGACTGTTGGCGGGTCGCGCCATGGCTGCCGAGTCGGGCACGGCAAAAGCAGGTCAGTCGACCACACTAGCGGCAGGAGCTACCCATAGCGGCTTGTTTGTGCGCGCTGGTGACCAAGTCGAGATCGACGGTATTGTTAACGGTGACGTCATTGTTCTGGCCAGCAGATTCACCCTCAAGGGCACGGTCAACGGGAGTGTCTACATTCTGGCTGAGCATGCGGTCATTGACGGCGCTGTAAGCGGTAATCTCCACGTAGTGGCAGGGGACGTTAGCTACAACGGCCAGGCATACTCGTTGTATGGCCTAGCGTCGTCGTTTGTAAGCAGTAAATCTGCCAAACTCACTGGTACCCTTGCGGTGGCAGCGGCTTCGGTCGACGCCGCGGGTCAGCTAGACCAATCGGCTTACGTGGCGGGCTCTGTAGTGCGCTATGACGCTGCGACTGCAGGCTCGGTCAAGATCGCAGCCTCGGAGATCGAAGTTGGTCCTCGGGCGGTTATAGGCGGCGATCTTAGCTATAGCCAGTCGGCTACGCTGAGTATTGCCAACGACAAGAACATCGCAGGTTCAATCAAGAAGTTTGCCGGGCCGAAGCATGAACAATTAAACTGGTCGATGAGGTTAGTCGAAGTGGCGTTTAGCGTCCTCTCTGGCTTTATTATCGGCATGGTTGCGCTCTGGTTGTTACCTGCCACCATGATTGCCACAGCAAACCAGCTCAAATCAAAGCCGGGTCGCTCACTGCTCTTTGGCTTTGGTGTTGTGTTTGGCGCACCGTTTGTTATTGTCGCTCTCCTTATTACGCTCGTAGGGGCTCCGCTGGCGTTCATTGCTGCTGCGGCCTACATAGTGCTCATCATGACGGGTAGCATTATCTCGTCTCTGCTGTTGGGTCGGCAGCTGCTTGGAGTCAAAGCTGGGGCTCAGAGTGCTCGCAAAAATGCCGCACCACTCCTGATTGGCTTGATAATTCTCGGCCTGCTTGGGGCACTTCCCGTGGTGGGCGGGCTGGTCACATTTACTGCTATGCTTGCTGGTCTAGGCGCTTTGGTGGCACGTAACTGGCAGCGTATGCAGACCGTGCGCAAAGCGCAATTAAGCACCTAACCTGGGCCAATGTACTAAGCCCCAGTTGTCACGACACTAGGGCACTCCAACCAAATAGTGTTC
>CAZNJX010000067.1:0-3775 GCA_964573585.1 uncultured Candidatus Saccharibacteria bacterium | reverse complement strand
TATGCCGCCGGTGTCGGTGCCGGATGGCCCGGAATCGGGGCGGGGCCAGCCGGCTACACGGCGGCAATCTACAGTTCCCGAGCGAGTTTGAGTACCCTTATGATCGCGGGCGATACCCCAGGCGGCCAGCTGCTGCTAACCGGCGAGGTCGAGAATTTCCCAGGTTTTAAGGACGGTATTAGCGGCCCGACACTCATGGACGAGATGAAGGCTCAGGCCAAGCGCTTTGGCACCGAGTTAATCAGCGAGTTTGTAACTAAGGTCGAGCTAGAGGGTAGCGAAAAGAAAGTTTACGTGGGTGAACAGGCCTACACGGCTAAGACTGTGATTATTTCGACAGGCGCCTCGGCTAACTGGTTAGGGCTTAAAAACGAACAACGCCTTATGGGTCATGGTATTAGCGCCTGCGCTACCTGCGATGCGTTCTTCTTTCGCGACAAAGAAGTAGTGGTAGTTGGCGGTGGCGACGTTGCTATGGAAGAAGCCCATGCGCTGACCAAATTTGCGAGCAAGGTATACGTGGTGCATCGTCGGGATACCTTGCGAGCTAGCATGATTATGCAGCAACGTGCCAAAGACGATCCTAAGATTGAGTTTGTATGGAATGCTGAGGTGGTAGACGTGTTAGGCCAAGATAGCGTGGAAGGTGTGCGACTACGTGACACTCAAGACGGCAGCGAGCGGGACCTTGTCTGCCAGGGTATGTTTGTGGCCATCGGTCACACGCCAGCAACTACGTTATTTGCTGAGGCACTCACGCTGGACAAGAAGGGCTACATAGTGACGACTGATTCGGTAAAAACACCAATTACTGGGGTGTTTGCAGCGGGCGATGTGGTCGATGCGCACTACCGACAGGCAATTACGGCAGCGGGCGACGGCTGCCGGGCGGCGCTTGAGGCTGAACGATACTTGGTGGACTTTAAGAGGGCAACGTGACACAGGCTGACGTGCGGGATAAGGAAATTCGACGGCTCAAACGACGCGTGGCCGAGCTTGAAGCCGAGTTACATACCGATGATCTGATGAGTATCCTCAGTCGCCGTGGGCTTATGCACGCACTTGGTGCGTATGTTCAAGAGGTCGACTTTCACCTCAGTGACCCTGATCGACGCAAATCGCTTATTGTTACGTCCCTCAGCGTGGTCTTTATTGATATAGATTTTTTTAAGCACATCAACGACACGCACGGTCATGGTGTCGGTGACGTGGTGCTGCGTGAGGTAGCCCAGGCCATTAAACGTAGCTTGCGCGCAGTCGACATTGTAGGCCGCTACGGTGGCGAGGAGATCGTGGTTGGTCTGGTTGGTGCTGATTTGCAGCGCGCCACGCAGATAGCCGAAGAGCTGCGCGTCAACATCGAGAGTATGAAGTTGCACTCAGCTGGTAGTGAGATTGCCGTGACCGCATCGTTTGGTGTTTCGGCGATGCGAGCTGGTATGAGTCTCGATCAGCTGCTTGCCGAAGCTGACGAGGCGCTTTATAGAGCTAAGGCCGAAGGGCGGAACAGAGTCGAGCAGTATGTCTAGCAGAAGAATCGACAGTCTGTATCGGCTGGCGCACGTTCACCCGCAACACACAGTCGCACTTAGTCGGCTTTTTGCCGACGCGTTGGAAAAAGACTTTGCCTACTACGGTACTGATTACCTGCGCGCCACCAGGCGTCAAAACACGATACCAAAACTTGCGCTTGGTAGTATGCGACCCCACCGATTACTACTTGGTCTCTGGGCCAAACGTTCGTTAGTTGGCTATATTATTGGTGCTACACGCCCTGGATCTGACTGCGGCGACATATTTTGGCTATATGTCGATCCTGCCCACCGTGGCCGAGGCCTGGGTGCTGACTTACTTAGTGAGGCATTACACTGGTTACAGCTCAGGCGACTTAGGTCGGTTGAGCTTGTTACCTATGACCACGCGCCCTTCTATGAGCATTATGGTTTTGTGACCGAGCGACTTGCTAAGGGCTTTATTGGCGGGCAAGATGTGTATATTATGAGAAGGTCACTAACATAAACAATATGAAAAGCTCTCCTAAATCCAAGAAGACTATCAAGAAAAAGTCTCATGCCCCTTCGCGGCATAGCACTTATATGCCGCCCTTGCCACGGTCTCTGCCCAAGCACCGTCGTAATTGGTGGAAGGTTTTGTTATGGCTCGGTCTTACCTCTGCTTTGGCGGTGGTGGCGTTCTTTGTTTATGCGCTGTTCACAAGCGGCGGTCCTAACCAATCACGCAATCTTTTAACTCGCCTGGTACAGTCCGAGAGTCCTCAACCGAAGTTTGGTAAGGTTCTGAGTACCGAGCCAGCAGTTAGCTTCGACGCCGCCGCCACCAAGGCGCTGATTTTACAAACAAACAAAGCCTATAGCTTGCCGGTGAACACGGGCATTACCAAGCAGGTGATCCGCTATTCATCTTCGGACGAGGAAGGTCGTGAGGTGGGGGTCTATGCCCGAGTCTATAGGCCATCGACGGCTACTGCCAATGCAAACCTACCCGTGTTTGCGTTTGCTCCTGGCACAACTGGCATTGATGATCGGTGCGCAGCCAGTTTGGAGAAGCCAGCCGTTGCCAACTGGGCAAATTATGACTCGCTCCTGGCGGCTTACGCTGCGCAGGGTTATGTGGTCGTTACGACCGACTACGAAGGTATGCGCGACACCAATCGGATGCACCACTATATGGTAGGTGCTCAGGAGGGACGAGCTGTGCTAGATAGTATTCGCTTGCTTAGCAACCTGCCTAATACCAAGACGATGATTGACCCCAGCAGCGTCTTCGTGTCTGGTTATTCCCAGGGCGGTCACGCCGCACTATGGGCTGATACGATTGCCGCCGACTATGCCCCAGAGCTCAAAATCAAGGGCTTGGTTGGCTTTGGGCCGGTTAGTGATGTCCAAACCACCTTGGCCGACATCACGCGAGGTGCCAACATAAACTGGTTCGGCCCGTTTGTACTCTCAGCTTACCAGGACTATTATCGCAAGTCCTATGACCTTGGTTCTTATTTGCTACCAAAGTGGCAACAGAGTTTGGTCGCTGATATTTCGACGCAGTGTATCAATACAGTCATTCCGCATTGGGGCAAGGTCTCGGCGGCCATTTATCAACCCCCATTCTTGGCTGCTCTGCAACGTGGTGACTTGTTTGGTAACTACAATGACTTCGCGAGCGACATGGCCAAGAACCGAGCAGGTACCGTGGCCACCGATACAGCCAAGCTGATCAATCATGGTCAACGTGACAATGTGGTGCTGGCCAGTCAGTCGGAGACGTTGCGTCAGCGCTTGTGTGGCCTGGGTGGCGGCAGTGTTACGCTCAAAGTCTACCCAACTGCCACGCACTACGACACCATGACGCAGAGCTATTACGATACTATGGCTTGGATGAAGACCGTTAGGTCTGGTCAATCAGTCGTTTCAAGCTGTGGTGGGTAGCCTTTATGCGTAGTGTTAGTTTAGATACGGCCAGTCAGGCCTGGGACAGGTTCTTTGCTGCTGCTCAGACTAGCGCATTTAAGTGCGAGGTGTTACAAGATTATACGGCTGTCGATATGGGTCCATCGCTAAAGGCTTGGTATGAGGGTGATAGAGATGTGTCTATTAAGCTTATGACCCAAGCTGCTGCTGCGAACGAGTGGATGGTGGCTTACTCAGCCCGCAGTATAGCCAAAACACGGGTTCACCTTACTAAAACGCCTTACACTCCATATTTGGAATGGGAAATTGAGAGCTACAAGCGGTCGATTACGGGGGAGCAAATTTTCTTA
>CAZNJX010000066.1:0-4177 GCA_964573585.1 uncultured Candidatus Saccharibacteria bacterium | reverse complement strand
GGAAATTAAGGCAGTTGAGGATACGGTGAACAAGGCGATTGCAGAGGACTACCCTATTAGCTGGGAAGAAATGAACACAGACGATGCGTTTGCAATCGGCGCGCTTGGTGCGTTTGGTGACAAGTATGGCGAGAGTGTTAAGGTCTATACGGTGGGCGACAAAGACGGTGATTGGTATAGTAAAGAAATTTGTGGCGGCCCGCATGTGGAGCACACAGGCGAGATTGGTATATTCAAGATCAAGAAGGAAGAGTCGTCTTCCGCCGGCGTACGCCGCATCAAAGCAGTTATAGAGTAAAAGCAAACGCCCTCCCCGAAGGGAGCGCGTCGGCTCCTCTTAAGGAGGGTAGGACTGTGTTCGTCAAGCGAGCGGGTTCCCACAGGACAAACATAGTTTTTCTGCCTCGTCGTGGATGTCTCCAAGAATCAGGTATGCACAATGTGGGCACTCCCTTGGGTCGACATTCTCAGGATAGACAGCAGCCTTATTGATTCTCTCGGCTCTTAGCCAATTGTCTTCCTCTCCTTGTGGGGCTGGAGAACTAGGCCAGACTCTTGCTGAAGCAATATCACACATATGACAGAAAGCTGCAAGAGGCCACATAACGCGCTGGCTATTTGTGTAGTCGTCCAGCTCACCTTCTACGTAGAGCATTGCGTTGAGTTGTCGCGGGCTGAGTACCAAGCCGTACTCAGACAGCTTGGCGTCGCGGAAAGCCTTGCGTGCAGCTTTGTTCGGAATGTCAGGGTTATCGACCAGCCTGCCTCCACTATCCAACTTGTACTTCCAGGGCTTCTCGATGTCATGTAGAAATATCACCACGAGTGCTTCGGAGAGAGGGAAGCCGAGTGGTCGTATCTGAGACATGAGGGCGTATAGCTCAACGGCAAAGTTCATAGTTTCCATGACATGATCCCAGTAGCCTCCAGGCCAAGCCTGATGGTTGTGGCTGGAGCCAGGGGCCTCTTGGAATAGCTCAAAGCAATCATCAATGATCTTTGTAATGATACCTCCCTGAGGCTCATCGACCATCTCTAGCAGGTCAAACTCATTGAGATAAACAGATCGTTGCATAACTTTTGGGCCTTTCAGGGTGTAAAGGTTCAACTTGAACATAGGGATTGTATAGCTATTATCATCTGAAAAGCAAACGCCCTCCCCGAAGGGAGCGCGTTGGCTCCTCTCAAGGAAGGTTGTTGTTACGCCATGTTCTGTGGCGAGAAGTGCCCAGGCCTCAGCTGGCTGAGGGCTTTGAGCTGGTCGATGTAGGCCTTGCGGCTTTGCATCGAAAAGTACAGCGCAAGCACGAGGGTCATTGTACTCACGACCATCCCAGATGGATTGAGGAAGAGCCATCCAAAGACAATGGCGAATCCTTGCAAAGCGAACTTTACCTTGCCAGCATCAACTGATCCTCTAGGTTCTATGTCAAGCCGCTTTGCCTGCAGGCCCACCGCGGCACCAGTCAATGCCAGCATCACTTCGTGAATAGCTACCGTTGCGGTGGTGATCACGAACGGGGCCGCCCACCAGCCGTAGAGGTTGACGTATTCGAAAGCAAGTCCACCTGCAATCGATACCACGAGCAGCTTGTCAGCAATTGGGTCCATAGCTTTGCCAAAGTTGCTTTCTATGTCGAGTCCTCTTGCGAACTCGCCATCAATACCATCACTGATGATCAGCAGTATTGCCCCTATGATCCACAGCAGTCGTTCTGTGAAGTTCTCGCTCGAAGCCAAGCCCCAGGGTATGGCCCAGAAGGTTGCCAGTCGGATCGAGGTGATCATGTTGGGCAGGTTGCGGATTGCCCATGGGCGTGTGTCGGGGTATACCACTCCCTCCACACGCTGGTCCTTGTGTGGCCTGGCGTCTGGCCACTTCATGCAGATCCAGAGCTCGATCGAGCACAGGAGCCACTGGAAGAACGATCTGGAAGAAGCCGAAGCTTGTCTTGCCAGGTCGTCAATCTTGTTCTTGACGTTCATGGCTCCTCCTAAGAGCTCAGCGAATGGGAAAGAACGTGTCATTACCTTACAACAGGTTAGACATATTCTCAAGCCTAACAAGAGTTCAGCCCTGGCATGATTGGTCGCTAAGCGTTACAATTATGGAGTAATACGAAGGCGCGCGTGGCATTTAAGTTTTCAAAGCTCAAAGGCAGAATAAAGAACCAACCCAAGGATAAGTACTTGGTGGCGCTAGACATTGGCACCGAATACGTCAAGGCACTTATAGGCGAGGTGAAGGGTGGCAAGGTCGAGATTATTGGTGTAGGCAGACAGCGCCAACGTTTAACCGATATGGCAAATGGCGCTGTGACGGACATTGCTGGTGTGGTAGAGAACTGCGATGCAGCTCTTAAGCGGGCCGAGCAAATGGCTGGTGTGGTGGCTAAGGATGTGGTGGTTGGAATCGCTGGTGAATTGGTCAAGGGTGGTTCTACTACCATTAGCTACCGTCGCGCGCGGCCCAACATGCAGATTGATGAAACGGAGCTCAAGGACATCATTGAGCGCATTCAGCGTGATGCGTTTGAGAAGGTTAAAAAGGAACTTATATGGGAGACTGGGTCAAAAGAGATTGACGTGAAGCTTGTGAACGCCGCGGTGGTGGACGTGTACATTGATGGTTACCGGGTGACTAATCCGATTGGCTTTCAGGGGCGTGACGTGACGATTCAGATATTTAACGCCTTTGCTCCTATGGTCCACTTGGGTGCGTTGCAATCGGTAGCCCGGGATCTGGATCTAAATCTCATTAACGTGGCGGCGGAGCCTTTTGCGGTGGCTAAAAGTGTGGGTGCTGATGACTCGACAGAGTTTAGTGCAATATTTATTGATATGGGAGGTGGTACTAGCGACATCGCTGTGGTGAATAATGGCGGTGTGGAAGGCACCAAGATGTTTGCTATTGCGGGCCGGAGCTTTACTAAGCGGATTGCGAGTTCGTTTGGCCTAAGCTTCGAAGAGGCGGAGAAACTCAAGCTGGATTACTCTGCCGGGAAGCTAAGTGAAGCCAAGACCAAGCAGGTGGCCAAAGCGCTTGAGGGCGACATAGAAGTCTGGCTTAATGGCGTGGAGTTGTCGTTGGCAGAATTTGATCAGCTCGATCATCTGCCCGCTCGCATCATGCTCTGTGGCGGTGCGAGTGCTTTACCAGAAATCAAACAGGCACTGAGCTCGCCGGAGTGGCAAAAGAAACTTCCATTTGCGCGCAAGCCCAAGGTGAGCTTTGTGAGTCCAGATGAGGTAAGCCGCGTGGTCGACACGACAGATAAGCTTGTCAATCAACAAGACATTACGCCGATGGGTCTGGCCAATCTTGGCCTCGACATTGTGGGTAGCGAGAACTTGAGTGAGAGTATCATCCAGCGCCTCAGCCGTACGCTGAGTCTATAAGCACGTTTGAGCCATAACGTTTTGCGTACTTTTGCGTTATAATAGCTCTTATGGATGAAGCCGAAATTATTTATCTCGAAGTCGACGCTGAGATTACCGAAGCGATCGATAAGCTAAAGCATGCTCAGGGTGAGGCGGTCAAGTTGGTGGTGCCAGCTCGCTCGAGCCTGCTACAAAGTGCGGTTAACCTTAAGCTCCTCAAAAAGGCTGCCAAAGACCATGGTAAGGAAATGGCAATTGTTACGAATGACAAGACCGCTAAATACCTAGCGGGTGGGGTGGGCTTGGCGGTGGCCTCGAGTCTTAAGACACAGCCAAAGATTCCCGAAGCTGTCAAAGAAGAGCTCAGCCCTGACATTATCGAACAAGACCCTGATGAGGACGCACTGGCCAGCGGGGGCGAGTCGACCAAACGGGCTGCAAGCTCAAGTAAGACAGCCTCGTCGGATAAGAGCAAAGACAGCAAGGCAAAGTCCCCCGCGGCAGCCGAAACCGCGTTGATATCGAAGCGGGCAATTGGTGATGAGCAGGAGCTTGACGAGGCGGTAGCCCAAAAGAGCGCTAAAGCCAAAGTACCCAACTACAGCGCTTTCCAAAAAAAGCTCTTGCTGGCCGCAGGCATCTTTGCCGCGGTGCTTGTGGTGATTGCGCTCTTTATAACACTGCCGACGGCCAAGCTAACTGTCATAGCCAGAGCTGATAAGCTAGCGATCAACTCGCCGTTCGTACTTGATGCGGCCAGTACTCAGAGTGATCCAAGTTCTCTTACCTATGCTGG
>CAZNJX010000065.1:0-4263 GCA_964573585.1 uncultured Candidatus Saccharibacteria bacterium | reverse complement strand
CGCCCAGGGGAGTGGCTTACTCGGATCTGTTGCCAGATCGAAGTAAACGTTTTGCCCCTTAACG
This sequence comes from uncultured Candidatus Saccharibacteria bacterium, assembly GCA_964573585.1. Taxonomy (GTDB): domain Bacteria; phylum Patescibacteriota; class Saccharimonadia; order CAILAD01; family JADZBC01; genus CAYPSN01. Next base: position 4,199 of record CAZNJX010000065.1, on the reverse strand, counting down.
TTACTCGCGATCTGTTCCCGCAGATCGTCCAGAACTCGTGTGTAGCGGGCTCTGTCCTCTGGCACCAGCAAGCAGTACTCAAGCTGGATGCCACGCTGGCGAGTCAGCTCGCGCTTGACCAAGTGGTAGAGTCGCCAGCTTGCCAACTCAGCGACGTTGATGAAGGTATGGACTGGAACGTGCTGCCCTGGAGCAAGCACGATTCGGTCCGGAAGCAGAAGCAACCGGACCACGATACAGTAGTCGGTTGGGTTCATGACTTCCTTCCCTGGCCGGGCCTTCCGGATCCAGAACGCAACCTAGGCTGTAGGCTGGGTTCTGGATCCGTTACTCTTTAACGTCTGAACATGTGAAATTACCAGGGTTCTTCCCTAAGTAGCACAAATCATACTACAGATTGCTCAAGATGTCAACTACAAAATGTCTAAAAACTCTAGACAGCGCAGGCAAGTAGTGCTATAGTTTATATCTATAGTTTGGTGGCGACACCAAATTGCACCTTATAGCACCATGAGCCGTTGGCTCGTGGCATCAGTACCTTTACTCAAGTCAGGGTATTGATTCTACGAGCCGTAATCGCAAGATCGGCTTTTATAGCATTGCCTGAGTTTCTTTTGAGCTAATAAGCTCTCATAAGGAGCCTTGGTTTGGGTACGGTAGAGCGCGTCCTTGGTCTTGAGCTCCAAGCTCTGACCTGAAGGGCCACCGCGTCTCCGTCCCGGGAACCATGAACTCCTAGGAAACTCAGGTGATATCTGCCGCGGCGCGCATGCGCCCTGCGGCGGCCGGGGAGGACGAGTTCCGCCGCTCGTTCTCCCTTGGGCCTGGTGCAGCTTTACGGCTGCGACTGCCTGCGGGCTATCGCGGAATAGAGCGCACCACCCGGCGAGGCTCCCACCGGCCTCGTCGTGGTTCTTAAAGCTTGCGGTCACTTTGGGTGACTACAAGCTAGCTTCTGGGGGCTTGTCCAGGGTCCCCAGCTGCGCAGTGGGGTTCATCCCGCCTGCTGCGCCATGGGATGGTGTTACCCTCCCCAGGGGTAGCCGCCTCGCGGCAACACCATCCCCTCGGCCTGGGGGAGCGGTCTTCGGATCGCTCCCCCAGAACCCTGCCCCCTCTATTACGAGGGGCTTTTGATTTTTAGGCAATAATCCCTCGTTTCGACAGACAATACTTTTTATGCTTAAATAGAAGCTATGAAACCAGTGACTAAAACAAAACGATACTATGAATCCGACTTTGCTTTTCTCATTAAGGCAGCACTCTATCTCATACTCGGTTTGACCTGGCTGTCAATTAACTCCCAACGTGTCATACCGGTTGGGGTAGTGCTAGGGTTTGTGTTTTCTAAGGTTGATGTACTGCGGATTGATCGCAAAATCGAATACGCCCTACTCGTGGTCGGTGCTCTGCTCGGACTGGTATTTACCGGCATTGGTTTAACAATCTCAATTACGCTTTAAATGGACGGGCTGGTTATTGCTCCGACGCCGGCGTTTTGGGTGAGTTTGTTGCCAGTGCCGTTTTTAGCCTACTATAACCTCGTGGTGGCCTGGCTAATCTGGAAAGTGCGCTTGGCGTCGCGAGGTAATAACGTCCGTTACCCGGCCATCTACCACCAGGGTCGAGCACTTGGCCTACTCTCAGCTTGCTTTGCTCTCATCCCAGCGGTGCTGGAATGGCGGGTGTTTGTCTTAAGCCCGTATTGGTCAGTGTCGTATCTATTGGGTGGCGTTCTGGGGGTTTGGGCGCTCGAACTGGTCCGCCGGGGGCTTAAACAGGAGCTTGCCCGCCCGACAGCGCGTAGCAAGCGGACCAAAACCACGTCGTCGAAGAAAAGTAGTTGACACTCCTGGCGCGTATCTGGTACACTAGCGATTGGTCAAAACAATCCCCAAGGCTTCATGGCTGGGAAGTGATTAGGTCCGAGTAAAAGCCTCGGAAACCCATCTACTTGCCAGGATTTGTTTTTCAAGAGTAGACATTAAAGGAACCACGCGTGAAAGCATTGCTTGCCAAAAAAATCGGTATGACCCAGATTTTTGATGAATCTGGTCTAATGACTCCAGTTACTGTACTGGAGGCTGGTCCGTGTGTCATTACTCAACTCAAAAACGCCGAACGTGATGGGTATAACGGCGTTCAGATTGGCTTTGGCGAGGCCAAGCATCAGGCTAAGCCACAGGCGGGCCACCTGGCCGCCGCCAAGGCTAACAGTCGTCATCTGGCCGAATATCGACTTGACGATACGGCTGATATGTCGGTTGGTGATGAGCTTAAAGCCGATGTTTTTGCGGTCGGTGATAGCATCCAAGTAACGGCTATTTCCAAGGGCAAGGGCTTCGCTGGCACCATTAAGCGCCATAACTTTCAGCGCGGTCCTAAGACGCACGGTAGCCATAACTACCGCGCACCAGGCTCGATCGGCGCTGGTTACCCGCAGCATGTTTTTAAGGGTCAAAAAATGGCTGGGCAAATGGGCAACAAGCAAGTGACTGTCAAGAACCTCAAAATTATGGAAGTTGACGCAGCAAACAATGTACTCGTAGTACGTGGTGCTGTGCCAGGTCCCAAAAAGAGCTTAGTAATGGTTAAGGGGCTGAGCGCATGAAGGCACCGATGTACACCAAGACTGGCACTAAAGCAACAACACAAGCGACGCTTGATAAGTCGGTATTTGAGCTCAGCGTTAACCCTGAGCTGCTTAGCTTAGCCTACCGACGTGCGTTGGCTAATAAGCGTACCAACAACGCCAAGACGTTGACGCGGGGGCTTGTTGCGGGCGGTGGCAAAAAGCCGTGGCGCCAAAAGGGTACAGGACGTGCCCGCGTTGGCTCAAGTCGCACACCACTGTGGCGAACCGGTGGTATTGTGTTTGGCCCAACTGGGAACGAGAACTATAGCATTGATATGACCAAGAAGATGATTCGCGGTTCAATCGCTCAAGCTCTGAGCGCTCAGGCTGATCGCGTGCGAGTGATTGAATCGTTCCTACCTGCTCAGCCCAAGACCAGGGCTGCGGTCGATTTGCTTGCCAAGCTGGAAGTAGAAGGTCGCGTGCTGGTGATTGTAGCTGCCATGAATGACACAATTGTTCGTTCGGTTGCTAACCTGCCAAGCGTCGAGGCAGTCACGGTCCAGCGTGTTACCACCTTTGATGTGCTCAATGCCGACGCTATTATTATTGAACAGCCAGCACTCGATGGCCTTAAGGCTTGGTTAGGGGGAGGTAAGTAATGGAGCGTCTTATACTCAAGCCGGTTATTTCTGAAAAAAGCATGATGCTAGCGGCATCTCACGTTTATTCGTTCGAAGTGCCTATGACAACGAACAAAATTGAAGTTGCACGGGCCGTTAAGGCCGCCTTTAACGTTGACGCTACCGCCGTACGCATCGTTGTCACGAAGGGTAAGATTAAGCGCTTCAAGGGACAGGCTGGTAAACGCGCTGATGTCAAAAAGGCTCTTGTCAGTGTCAAAAAGGGTCAGACTATCTCGATTTTTGAAGCTGAGCCAGAAGTCAAAGACGACAAGAAGGCCAAGAAAGCCGAAAAGTCGGCTAAGGCGGCCGACAAACCAGCCAAAGAGGAGGCTAAGTAATGGCAGTAAAAGTCTACAAGCCAAACACAGCTGCTCGACGTAATATGAGCGTCAGCGACTTTGCCGAGATTACCAAGAAGTCTCCCGAAAAGTCATTGCTGCTTAAACGTAAGCAAAAAGCTGGCCGCAATAATCAGGGTAAGATTACTATCCGACACCGTGGTGGTGGTGCTAAGCGGGCTATCCGTATCGTTGACTTTAAGCTAACCGGCGTAGAGGGTGCTAAAGTTGTTGCTATCGAGTACGATCCAGGTCGTAGTGCGCGCTTAGCGCTCCTACAACTCAAGGAAGGCGGTAAAGCCTACGTTGTTGCCAACGCTGGACTCAAAGTTGGTCAGACCGTGACTGCCAGTAAGGACGCCGAGATCAAAGTCGGTAACCGCTTGCCGCTCTCAGCTATTCCTGTCGGTTCGGTAATCTCTAATATTGAGCTTACACCAGGTCGCGGTGGGCAAATGGCTCGCTCAGCTGGTGCCCGCGCTCAGCTCGCTGCTAAAGAAGGCGACTATGTCCAGGTCAAGCTGCCATCGGGCGAAGTGCGCCTGGTACACCAAACATGCATGGCTACCATGGGGGCGATTGGTAACGCTGAGCATCAGA
>CAZNJX010000064.1:0-4373 GCA_964573585.1 uncultured Candidatus Saccharibacteria bacterium | reverse complement strand
CGCGCCCATGAGGGCCCTAACACGAGCTTCGCTCAAGCCAGAACTGTTGAGGAGCGAAATAATTGCCCTATCGGCCAGCCCAATACGCTTACTGGGGCGCGCATCAGCCGCCACTACATCAGGCTTGGTAATGAACTGCATCGTTGAGGCCAGGTAGAGCTGCGTAGCGTCATTAAAATCCAACGGATCAAGCCCGCTCAGCTGATGAATCTTGTCAAGCCGATACACCACTGTATTACGATGCACTTTGCCAAGTCGAGCCACCTCAGTCGGGCTCATGTTGCTGGCAAAGAACAGCTTAAGCGTTGGTAGCAATACCTTTGGGCGAGCCAACACGCTCAAGATACGCTGGCTTTCCTGTGCTGCGTGATTACGCACTGATTCGCTACCGAGCAACCCGAGTGTCAGGCCAATATCTGCGTATCGGTAGATATATGGCTTGCCCCACAGCTGAATCCCAAGTCGCGCCACGTGCTCTGCCTCGCTAAAAGCTGATGGAAGCTGCTGCGAAGACGCTACCTGCTCGCTGAGGCCAATATTAATCACGCCACCCAAGTCGCGGGCGGCTTTTTTTAGCATTGCGCAGGCTTCGTCCTCGTCGGCACCCTGTTCAAGCACCAGACACAAGCGCGCGTCCCCCATATCCATCACTCGGTATTTACCACGGCTAAGCGCAGCGAATTGCGCTGTGCATTGACGAGCCCAGTCCGCATCTAGCGCGTCATCAGTTTGCAGACGGGCTGCCGCTACTACCACCGGGTAATGTAGCCGGTTCGCCGCCTCCCAAGCCAAGCTACGCGATGGTACCACCCCTTGCATGTAGAGTCCCAGGGCCATAGCAAGGTCTTGCTCGCTATGGTTACTACTGCGAGCAAGCTTACTCGCGAAGCTTTTGATTATTTTTGGCGACAACACAGGACCCGAGCTGATCGAGTGGCGTGTGCTGTTAACTTCGAGCCGTGTGGTCATGTTTGCTCCTACTAGAACCTAGATTAGCAGAGTAAAAAACCTTCCTACAAGCATGGGCTTTTTGACACCCGCTCCAAAGCCCTAAAGACGTCCAAACCCAATTCGCTCAGGCACCAACTCTTCCTTGAGCGCGGCAGCCCACAGCAAGGACTTAGGGCCAAACTGCCGGTGGATACTGTCAATAGCTCGGCTCAGAGACTGGTCTCGTGTCGTGCTGAGTCCATTACCCAAAGGTAAGCTCAGTTGATAAGTTGCCTCGAGGCCATCCAGGTACAAAGCAAACAGGCGTATCTCTCGACCCTCCAAATCGAGTCGTTCTAGCAGGCCGAGGGCAGCCTGCGCTACTTCGGTGTCACCTGTGAGCGAGTGTGAGAGTGCGTGCACATCCACTCCCTTGTGTCCTACAAGCGACGCAAATAAGCCAATCCCACGAGCTTGTAAACCATAACCGCGCAAGCGAGCGCTGAGACGATGTGCCAGCGCTGCCACGTAGCGACGGCGCTCGAGTGCATCAAGACCACGTTTACCCACCACTGTTACCTGGTGGCTAATACTCTTGCGACGACGCGGAGCGTCTAGGTCCACCTCATAGCCACGCATACGTAAGTACCACTTTTCTCCCATCACACCGAGATACGATCGCATGGTGGCCAGTGGCCGCGACGCTAAATCCGCGGCGTCACTCACCCCTAGACTATAGAGCCGACGCGCCAAACGACGACCAATCCCCGTACAATGCACAAGCGGCACGCCCGCGTAGAAGCTAGTAAGCGTGCTAAGCTCCACAAAGGTTCGTCCGTTTGGCTTATTGCGTTCGGCTGCCATCTTTGCCAGCCAAATATTCGGTCCAATGCCGATTGAACACTTTATATACTCACCTAGCGTAGCCTGCAGACGCGACGTTATGACTTCTATTAAAGCCGATACGTCAAGACGGTTGCGGGCATAGGACGGCACCATGAGGTAGGCTTCGTCGATGCTTTTAACCCCGACTCGGCAGTATGTATCCTGCAAGATTGCCATGATAGCCTCGTGGTAATGTCGATACAGCGCTGGGCTATCCCGAACCACCACGAGCGCTGGGCAACGCTGACGTGCTTGGCCCACGCGCCAGCCCACGCCAACCCCGTAGGCGCGAGCTTCGTAAGAAGCGGCGACAATACAGCAGCTATCGGCCATGCAGGCAGCGACTGCCACCGGCCGAGCGCGCAGCTCAGCGTGCTCTTGCTGCTCTACGGAAGCAAAGAACGCATTCATGTCGACGTATACCACCGTATAGTCTTGTGGCTGATGTGGTAGCTGGGCCTCATTCATAGGCCTTATTATACGCTGTTTTTACTTATAAACCAAACATATTACGAACGTATGTGGTGATCCTAATCTCGACGCATAGAATCAACAGGGTTGGTGTGAGCAGCCTTATACGCCGGGTACAGTACGACTAAGAAGCCGAGTAGTGCTACAAAGCCCAGTGCCCCAACCATCAACTGTGGCGAAATCGCAAATAAACTAACACTCTCACTAACTCCTCTGGCCCGCGCAAAACCATTCACCACGCCATTGAGGGTAGCGCCGAGCAGAAAAGCAGCCATGATACCAAATACCCCGCCCATAAGTGAGAGCGTTAGGGCCTCAATGACAAACAAGCGTTTGACGTCGCGAGCCCGAGCGCCCAGTGATATCATCAAGCCAAACTCCCTGGTTCGCTCCATTAAGGAAATGGTTAACGTATTAAACATACCAAGTACTGCAATCACCATGCCGATACCACCAAAGCCCACTAAAACAACGTTAAGTAAGCTAAATATCTGATTAATTTGGTCGATCGTATCACTCGGTGAGGCGGTCATAAAGCCCTGGTTTTCGATCTGTTTGCGCACAACCGACACCTGTCCGCGATCCGCTACTAATAGCTTGGCCTGTGTCGCAGCCGTGAGGCCTTCACCCTCAAACACACCCACAGGCACATACGCTTCGGCTCCAGCACCAGTTTCTACAACACCACCTACCTTGAAACTGCGGGTAACAGTCTTTTCTTTGCTACCCTCACCTTCCGCCGGAATCACAACTGCCAGATCAATCGCCTTGCCAACTATTTTACCTTTCTGGCTAGCGCCGATCGACTTAAGGAATGATGTATTTACTACAATATTATTGGAGCCCTCTACCTTGTCGGCTGAGCCTTGCACTATCTTAAAGGCGCTGAGATCAATATAGGCCTGATCGACGCCATACACGACCACGTCAGTTTCTGAGCGACCCAGCGAGGCCCTGCCTGAGGAGTAGTAGACTCGGGCTACCTGCTCCACTCCGGCCAGCGCCCCAAACTCCGCCAAGCGCGTCGCCGTTAACCTTACCGTCTTAGCCTTTGGCGTAGTGACATCAATGGTTTTGATTGACTTAGAACCAATCACCTGGCTGGCGACAAGCTTTTGTAAGCCCGAGGCAAGCGAAAGGAGAAATACAATCGAGCCAATACCAATCACCACCCCCAGAATGGTTAGTGAGGTTCGCAGGCGTTTAAAAAGCAGGTTTTTTAAAGCAATCCGAACCAATACATTCGGTCTAATTGCTTTATTGGGTGTATTACCAGCTTGGTTCATGATGTTTCTCCAGGCTTGCGGTGCTGACGAGTGCAAACTGGTGTAAAGTCAACAACTTGTTTAGGGACTTTAGCAGCTTGCATCACATCATCATCGCGCGGCTTCTGAGGACCTTTGTATGCGCCTGCTTCTTCCGTCACCACCCCGTCTTGAATATAGAGTCGGTAATCACTCAATGGCAAATAATCCATGTTGTGTGTAACAAGGATGATCGTGCTACCAAAATCAGTCTGAAAAGAGCGTACCAGCTCCATGATCTTATCGCCATTCTTAGAGTCAAGGTTACCGGTTGGCTCGTCGGCTACCAGCAGCATAGGGCTAATGATCGATGCCCGAGCCATCGAAATACGCTGCTGCTGACCGCCCGAGAGTAAATTTGGTCGATACCTACTATATTCATCCAGGCCAACTCGGCTGATGCTGGCTTTGGCCTCGCCAATAGCCTCCTGATAGCTACGCCCCGTTAAATACAGTGGCAGCGCCACGTTCTCGAGCGCGCTCAGGCTATTTATCCAAAAATTAGTCTGGTAGACAAGCCCCGTGGTGCGAGCTCGAAAGGCCGCGCGCTCATCAGCATTAAGCGTATAAAGATGCACACCGTCAACCACGACCGATCCGCTCGTCGGTGGCTCAAGACCAGTCAAGACGTTTAAGAGCGTTGACTTGCCAGAACCAGATGGACCGTAAATAATGGTAAAACTCCCACGCCGAATCGTAAAGTTAACATTCTTCAGCACCTCCACTGGCCCGTCTTCGAGCTGGAATTGCTTGGATACGTTTTCGAACTTTACTACGTTGTCG
>CAZNJX010000063.1:0-4377 GCA_964573585.1 uncultured Candidatus Saccharibacteria bacterium | reverse complement strand
TAGCTCCGTCTGGTGTCTAAGCTTCTCACTACCTGATGCTCCAAGGTCGGGGAACTGCAAAAGGACATGAGATTAACCAAAAAGACTAGCTTCCAGAAGAAAACATATTGGCAGCGCCAATCATAAGCCCTATAATCTTTTCTATACTCAAAACAAGATAAACAAGGACAACCCACATGGCCGATACCCCAGAACAACCTCAAGACAACACAGCAACCAGCCAGCCGGTGGAAGACCGTACCACACTCGAGGCTATTCACCGCTTACTACCAGAAATCCGCGAAACCAAGGACAAGATCAAGACGGTACGCGAGCAGCTCAAAGACGTAGAAGAACAAAACCAAGAGTACCAGCAGCTCAAAGACGAAATTAGCGAACTCAGCACCAAGCGTCAAACTGCGCGCAAGCTCTTGCAAGCCGACAGCGATTATCAAAAGGTTAATGCCGATCTTGATGACTACCGGGCTAAGCTCAAAGATCTCCAAGAGATTATGAGCCACTACCTAGTAACGTACTATAACGAAACGCAAAAAGCACAGATTCGTGATGACGAAGGCGAAACCCGTCAAGTGGTGCTAAGTGCCAAAATTGGCAAACCCGAAGCCGACCTAGAATCGTAGTATAACGTACGCGTAGATATGAAGAAGGGGGCGCTTCTTCAATGTTACGTTCGTAAAAATTGAAGTTGCGCCCCACTTAAGGGCAAAAAACAGGGTTTGGAGGGCCAAGGGTCTTTAGCCCAAGGCCCTCCAAACCCCAAGGGACCGAGGTCCTAGTTCCTCACTCGCCGTACGACGGGGGCGGACCACTCATGCCTGGGGCGGTCGACCGAACCCGCGCTCACCCAGGCACCCAAGTAGTCCGAGTCCCAGCGAACGTAAAGGCAGTCCCGCCACGAACGGCGACTAAGAAGCATCACCTCCGTGCCGGCCATGTCCGTGTAGGGCAGGTCTGTGCCGTTCTGCTCCATAAGCAGGCTGGTGCACACACCCCAGAAGGACAGCAGCTCGAGCTGAGCCAGCTTCTCGCCAGCCGCCTTGGCCTGTGGCCAAACACCGCCCCTGATGGTGCGGTTGCCCTCGGGCTCCCAGTAGGAGACGAGGTTGACGTGCACCAGCGTGATGGTGTTCGGCTCGTAGGTTTCGGCCAGTTCGTGCAGGCGGAAGTGCCTCTCGTCGAACTTGAGGAGATCCCAAAGCTTGCTCTTGGACACCTTACTCCACATCTCGGCCGTCTCCTGGGGGGAGCCGAACTGAACATGGAAGAAGAAGGCACCGCGGACACGCTGCTGGTGACCGTCGGGGACGGCCGTGAGCTGAGCCTCGGCCTGGGAAAACTGCTCATCGGTGAGTCGGTTGCTCCAGTAGGTGACGTTGTAGTCCCGCAGACGAGCCAGCCAGTCGAAGACCGGCAGGATCTTGTCGTTGAAGCGGTCGAGGGGGTCGGCAAGAACACACTTGCCCTCAATGATCTCCTGCAGAGCCTGCAGGACGTACTTCTGGTCACGCTCTCCAGATAGAAACATGCGCGCCAGTTCAGAGCTACGACGCGTGTACGCCGCCGCCTGTGTATCGGTTGCCTTGCTCATGGGTAGTCTCCTATGCCGCTGCTAACCCACACGTACACCACACCGGTGCATTGTGGCCTCAAACCTTGGTTTGAGAACGGCACGCCACAACCAAGTAATTAGTCGCGGGGGTGCCGTTCTCAAGGAGCCGAAAGCCAGATTATCAAGATACTGCACTATAGTACAATACTTGCTTGAATAAATCAAGTGTTCAATACCGAGTTGTTGATGTTGGGTAGTTGACCAGGACGCGTGAAAATGCTACCATATTCAGGTTATGAAAGCAGCTATTCACCCCGAACTCAAAAAAACCAAGGTATCTTGCCTGGGTTGCAACACCACCTTCGAGACCATGTCGACAGTCGAGGAGATGAGTGTTGAGTTGTGCTCAAATTGCCACCCATTCTATACCGGTAAGCAAAAGCTGATTGATACCGCCGGGCGCGTCGACCGCTTCCGTGCCAAGCAAGAAAAGGCGCAACCAGGTATGGCTGCCAAAAAGTCTAAGCCGAGCGAAGAAGCCTCGGCCAAGGCCAAGGATGCCAAAGCAAAACTAGCTGAAATTAAAGAAGAAATTGCCGAGAAGACCGTCGATACTAAAGCCTCGACCGCGTCCGACCAATAACTTAGATACTTAAGACAACGCTGCTTTGCTATAATACCCTTATCGTAGCGCCAGCGTTGTTTTGTTTTACCAAGGAGATTTACGTGATCGACCAAGCCAACATCGACGAGCTCACCAAGCGCTTAGCCGAACTTAGCACCGAGCTGAGTGACCCGGCTACCTATGCCTCAGCGCGCTCAGCGCAGCTCGTCCACGAACAGCGTGATTTGCAATCTAAACTCGAGCTGTTCGAGCAGGTTTTGCAAACCGAACGTGAGCTGCGCGAAGCCAAAGCACTGCTTGGCGACGCCGACATGGCCGAGCTGGCCAAGGCAGAGATCCCGACGCTGGAGAGTAAGTTAAGTGAGCTTAAAGCTCAGGTGCGAGTTGCGCTCGTACCCAAAGACCCGAATGACAACAAGAACGCCATTATTGAAATCCGAGCTGGGGCGGGCGGTGACGAATCGAGCCTCTTTGCCGGTGAGCTAGCACGCATGTACGCTCGGTTCTGCGAACGCCACGGACTCAAAATTGACATCATGAGTGAAAGTGCGGGTACATCTGGTGGCTACAAAGAGCTCATTGCCGAAGTTAGCGGAACAGAAGCCTATGGGGTGCTTAAATATGAATCTGGCGTGCATCGTGTGCAGCGTATTCCTGCCACCGAGTCAGCTGGCCGCATCCATACCTCGACGGTAACGGTGGCGGTTTTGCCCGAAGCCGAAGAGCACGACATCGAGATCGAGCCGAGTGATCTGCGCATCGACGTCTACCGTTCGAGCGGTAACGGCGGACAGAGTGTGAACACGACCGATAGCGCCGTACGCATCACTCACGTGCCGACAAATACTGTGGTAACGTGTCAGGACGAGAAGTCTCAGCTCAAAAACAAGCTCAAGGCCATGAGTATTCTGCGCTCGCGACTACTGGCTGTGCAGCAGGAACAAGAACAAAAACAACTGGGTGCTGCACGCTTGTCCCAGATTGGCACGGGCGATAGGAGCGAAAAGATCCGCACCTATAACTTTCCCCAGGACCGCGTAACCGACCATCGTATTGGTGCAACCCGCCACAACCTAGTTGGGTTCCTGGACGGCGAGATTGACGATATGCTAAGCTCCCTGCGCGAAGCTGATATTACCAAAGCGCTAGAAAAGGAAGTAAGCCCGTCAAGCGAGCCCGCGGCTTGAAAGTAAGCGGCGCCCTTAAAGCCGCCCAGCAGGTGCTAGCGACGGCTAACATAAGCTCTGGGCGGCTTGATAGCGAGCTACTGCTCTGCCACTTACTTAAACAGAACCGCAGCTGGCTCATTGCCCACAGTCAAGATGAGTTAGCCCCCGAGCAACATGAGCTCTACAAAGCACTTATTAACAAGCGCGCCCTACACACACCGGTGGTGCACCTAACCAATAAACGTGAGTTCTATGGCATTGAGCTCTACATTGACGACGCAGTCCTTACCCCGCGGGTAGAAACCGAAAAGATGGTTGAGCTTGCCATTAAACATGCTCCCGTACGCGGCAAGCTTATCGACATTGGCACTGGTAGCGGCGCCATTGCCATTGCTATTGCCACACATCGACCTGACTTGAAGGTTTGCGCAACCGAATACAGCCCCGAAGCCCTAGCGGTGGCTCGCAAAAACATCGCGATTAGTAAGCTCGATGTCACCCTTACTCAAGCAGACTTGTTTGAAGGTGTCCAAGGGCAGTTCGACGTCGTGGTCTGCAACCTGCCTTATTTGAGTGACGATGCCGACTTGATGCCAGAAGTCCAAAAGGAGCCAGGCGTAGCGCTCTTTGGCGGGCCAGATGGCTTAAGTGTCTATCGGCGCTTTCTTAGCCAGCTGACAGAGCACCTAGCGCCAGGCGGCCAGCTGTTTACTGAATGCGACCCCTGGCAGCAAGCAGCGCTTGTTGCTGAAGCTCAAGCTATTGGCCTGAGCCTGAGCCATGAAGACTACTTTATACTTGGGTTTGTACTTAAAATCTAAGCTGCTGCTCTCGTCATTCCCGCCCTCTCTTCTGTCATTCCCGCCCTGAAATGAATTCAGGATAGACTCCGGCGGGAATCCATGCAGCTCTGCCGCTCCCCGACCTTGGAGCTCTTGCCGCTAAAGCGACATTCGAAGGTCAGGAAGATTGGCTGCTGCGAGCCAGAAGGAATGAACCACGAGAGTCTTTAGCTCGCAGTGGGCATGACTATC
>CAZNJX010000062.1:0-4408 GCA_964573585.1 uncultured Candidatus Saccharibacteria bacterium | reverse complement strand
CTGGGGACATCGAGTGACTGGAGACGGACATGTCCGACCTGCACCTGAACAACCATCATCGCGACACGCTCTCGGCGCTGTTCGCCCATCCGACGAGCCACAACATCCGGTGGGTCGACGTGGTCAGCCTGATCGGCGCGGTGGGCGAGGTGGAGGAGAAGCACGACGGCCGGTTCCGCGTGACCATCGGAGCGGAGACCGAGGTCTTCGACCGGTCCCATGGCATACTGGGTGGCAATGCCGCCTTTGCTCGCCCGCGTCAACGGTACACGCTCCACAATCGCCTCGGGTGCAATCACCACTCCCGCCGCATGTGTCCCGGTGTTGCGGATAGTACCCTCAAGCTGCATGGCCACATCGATCACGTTTTTGGCTCGCGGATTGGCATTGTATTCGCGTGAGAGATCTTGGTCATCAATAATCGACTTGGCCAGCGGAATGTGTCTGCCCTGTACGGGGGCTGGAATGAGCTTAGCAATAGCATCAACCTCACCGTAAGGCATGCCAAGCACGCGGCCCGTGTCGCGCACGGCGTTGCGCGCCGCCATGGTGCCAAAGGTAATAATCTGTGCCACCCTGTCTTGACCGTACTTTTCGGTAGCATAGGCGATTACTTCTTCGCGTCTATCGTCAGCGTAATCCATATCAATATCTGGCATCGAGATTCTATCTGGGTTCAAAAAGCGCTCAAACAATAAGTCGTATTCTAGTGGATCAAGATCGGTGATGTTGGTCAAATACGCCACGATTGAGCCGGCCGCACTACCACGACCAGGACCGCATATAATACCGTTATTCTTACTCCAGTTAATCAAATCCGCCACGATCAAAAAGTAGCCTTCGTAGCCCATTTTGCCGATCACGCCCAGCTCATACTCAATGCGCTCGAGGATCTTAGGCTCTAGCTTGCCCGCTACCTCCTGCTCCGTGATAGTCTGGAGGTCTTCTTTGGGGACTTTCAGGTAGCGCCAGGCTGCGCCCGTAAAGACGAGCTTACGCAAGTAGCTCTTTTCTGTTTCGGTCTCGGGCACCTCAAACTTCGGAATCAAAATCTGGCCAAGTTCGATTCTCAGATCACACATATCGGCAATCTTCACCGTATTAGTGATTGCCTGCGGTACATCAGGGAACTTGCTAGCAAAGAACTCGCCACTGCGAACCGACAAATCCTGGTCAAGCTTCATACGGTTCGGATCCTCGAGCAAGCTGCCAGTTTGCACGCAAAGCAAAATGTCGTGCGTGTAATGGTCGCTGTCTTTCGTGTAGTGGGCGTCCCCCGTTGCCACTAAGCCAAGGCCGAGTGTCTTGGCAATAACCTGCAAGCCAGCGTTTACTCTGTCCTGTGGCTTCCAGCCAATGTGCGGCTGCACCTCCAGGTAGTAGTTATCGGCCCCAAACAGATTCTTGTACCACTCGGCCGCTTCCATGGCATCTTCTGGGTCGCCGTTGAGGATGTGTGTACCTAGCTCACCACCAATGCAGCCAGTCAGACAAATCAAGCCTTCGTGATACTTCTCGAGTAAGTCGCGATCAATCCGTGGCTTGTAGTAGAACCCTTCCAGCCAGGCGATGGTTGAGAGCTTCATGAGATTCTTATAGCCCTGCTCGTTTTTGGCCAACAGGGTAAGGTGATACGGCGTACGGTCCTCTTTGGACGACTTATCGGTATGCTTGCGCGCGGCCACGTATGCTTCCATGCCAATGATTGGTTTTATGCCACGCTTGGTGCACTCCTTATAAAACTCGATTGCGCCTGAGAGTGTGCCATGATCGGTAATTGCCACGGCTTTTTGGCCTAACGCTTGCACCTGGTCAAGCAATTGCGGGATCTTCTGCAAGCCATCAAGCAGGCTATAGTGAGTGTGATTATGCAGATGCACAAAATCCACCACCCCCTGCTGAGCCGGCTTCACCTCGTTATTTGTTTCGGTTTTTGAAGACACGCGAGTCCTACCCCTCCATTTCTCACTTCGTTACTTCTTATTATAGCCCTTTCGCGACTTAAGCATAAGCCTTGCGACGAGAGATTTTTTGTTTTTTAGGTATGATACCTTGCAAAAAACACAGGAGTTCGCCACAATGTATAACTGTTGTACCGACGAGCGAAAGAGACCCCATGCAGGCAACAATCCAGTGTATGCCTAGGCCTGGTCGCATGACCCGAGCAGCTGGCTATAGTCACGAAGCCCTTCTCGTGCTGCAGCTGCGAGAAGGTTATGACCCAGACAAGGACGCCGCAATTGATGTAGCCATCGAGAGCATCGCCCTGGCGGCAACCGCCGTGGGTGAGCTCTTCCAGCTGACTGTCCCCCTCAAGGCGCTGCTACGCACCAGTCCCGACGAGAGGTACAAGCACGTGATCGGCGACGATCGAGTGCGCATGGCCATCGTCATGCTCTTGGGCGAAGACTTCGCCCAGACACTGATCGAGCGGGCGAACGGACAACTCGGCTGGGAGACCAGCGTCCAGGTGGCTATCACACCACAGACCCTCGAGCAGCAACGACGGATCGTGCTATGGCTGGATTTCATGGCCAAGCAACTCAAGTCGCCGCAGTTGGCGGAGTTCACCTCGCGCACATCGTGGGAGCTGGAAGACCGACCCGTCGCCTAAGCAACACCCGACTGTTGGCGGGACCACCCCGCCAACAGTCGCCCTGTATTATCTTAAGCCAGCCAACTTTGGCTCCAACATAAAAGCCCCACTTTAAGTGGGGCTTTTATGATGTCCTGGCGCTCAAGGTTGCCAGCTATGGGGTGGGTACTTGTCCAGCAGCAGCCCCGATGTCGTTGATAAACCTACCAATAACTGGCAAACCACCTAGATACGTAACGGCCAAGCCCAATGCTACCAGAGCCGCAGCTGCGCCAATAGCACCGCCAAAACCGCGCACAAAACCAGTGTGGAAGTTCAACCAGGCCAAGCGACCAGGGCTGTTTAAAAGGTCTACAAACTCTTTCATACCTACCTTTGACCCTGCCTTCGCAGCTTCTTTAAGCTCCTTAGTCTGCGCCTCGCTCTGTGGCATTACTTCTTGTCAGCTACTTTCTTAGCTTGTTTTTTGGCCTGATCAGCAACCTTAGAGGTTGACTTGCCCAGCTCGCCGACGAGCTTGTCAGCTTCCTTAATGAGCTTTTTGGCCTCCTTGATTGTTGTTTCGGAGATTTCCTTGCCACCGCTGCTAATCTGCTCGGCCTTGTTAGCTAATTCAGTCTTGATTGACTGAGCTTTCTTAACCAGCTCCTTGGCCTCCTTGGTCCCGAGTTGCTCGAGTTTTTTGATTTCCTTATCCAGCTCACTAACTGCATCCTGGAACATCTTTACCACGGCTTCTCGGTTCTCTTTGCCGCTCCCCGGTGCCAAAAACACACCGGCGGCTGCGCCAACCAAGGCACCCACTGCTGCACCGAGTGCAAATACACCGGCGTTAGATTTATGCTCACTGTTCTTCTTGCTCATTTCTTTCTCCTTTTACTCGCTTGCTTATTGATGTAACTACTAATGAAGGTGGCTACCATGCTTGGACTCACAACATTGTCGCGAACATCTTCGATCACCTCGCTCATGGCATCGGCACTCTGCTGCGCCTTTTCTGAAATATGTCGCACAGCTGAGAGAATCTTTACAATCAGCACAATAGCAATGATTGCCAAGATCAGCAGGACAAACGTGGCGACCGACAAGACAGCGGACCAGGTGTAGAGTGCAGTATCCATATCGACTCCTTGTTTACCCCTTCATTATAAGACTATCAAGATAGATATGCTACTATCCTTGGGTCAAGAGTTCCTGCAAGATCTGATTAATCATGGCGGGGTTGGCTTGGCCCTGGGTGCGCTTCATAACTTGGCCAACCAAAAAGCCTAACACCTTTTCCTGGCCTGCCTTGTAGGCGACCACCACCGAGGGATTGGCTTGCAGTACCTCACGCACAATTGCTTCTAGCTCGCTACGGTCCGATAGCTGCTCGATACCTTTTGCGGCCACAACCGCTTGGGGACTTTTGCCAGCCACGACGTCTCCGAAGATGTCTTTGGCTATTTTAGAGCTAATACTGCCACGAGCCACCATCTCCACAAGCTCTGCCAAATGCTCGCCAGTGAGCTGCGTCGTAACACCAGTACTTAATATCGCCTGGTAGTCTCCCACCAGCCAGTTCACGAGCTTAGGGGCAAGCGCCTTGTCGGCAAGCACCTCGAGTGCCTGTTGGAACGTCAGCAGTGTGCGCGGTTGGCCAATCAATATGTCCTGTTCATCCACCCCCGCGCCGGCATCAACCAGCTCTCGACGCACCTCAACGGGCAGCGTCACAATCTCGCCCTCAGCATGCTCAATCATCTTGAGCGTAATGCTAAGCGGCGGCAAGTCGGGCTCGGGAAAATAGCGATAGTCGTGCGCCTGCTCTTT
>CAZNJX010000061.1:0-4424 GCA_964573585.1 uncultured Candidatus Saccharibacteria bacterium | reverse complement strand
AGCGTGGTCTCCTGTCGGGACGGGGCGGGTATGGCATTATACCGCCCGCCCGCCATGGCTTTAGAGCGTTAGTCCAAATATCTTCTGTATGGCGCCAAATATAACACTGAAGATGTTATCCGTGCCCCGACCCACCACGACTGATTGGCCCTTGCCAGAGGCTGTGTTGTCGGCCTTATCAGCCGATATGGGCTGCACACTATAGACACTCGAGGTGGCCAGATCGGAGATAATAACGATGTGGTCAGTCGTCAAACGAGCATCCTCGGCCGTCTTAGTGGTGGTACTCGCGCCAGCGCCCACGCCATAGCTAATTTGAGAGGTAGCTGGCTCGTCCGTCTTCCAGGTCACAATAATCTGACCGCGCGCTTCAGCACCACTGCCGCGAATGCTGGCCTCGGTATTAACTTCGAACACGCGTGGCGAACGAGTATCAAGCGCCGTGCGGAACTCTTGGGTCTCTGACAGCGCCAAATTACCTAGGGTATCGCGCGTGCGAGCTACCAATGTATAGGTTGTGTCGTCTTCAAGCCCACGGATAATCATCTCGTGGCTGGTTACGGCCTCACCCGTGATTGCTTCGAGCTGCTTACCACCCTTGGGCCCATAGGCAAGCTCCGATGAGCCAGCCACATTCGTATCCCACGTGACTTTCTGCGTACTCGATGGTTCGCCATCGACTGTCTGGAAGCGCAGATTAGATATCCGCGGTCTAGCTATTGTTGTAAAGCTCGCAACACTTCCGTCGTACTCGTGGCCAGAGCTATCAACTGCATTCACGCGGTAAAAGTAGCGTGTACCATCACCTAAGTTAGTAAGGTTGGTCGAATAGCTTGATGGATCACCCGAAGTGTTGAGCGTTGTAACTGCCCCAAAGGCAGTCGACGTACCATAATAAATCTTGGCCTTGGCCGCACCCTGAGTTGTGAAGTGTACGGTGGCCTTATCAAGGTTAATGCTGCTAATGCTGACATCACTCACCACCGGCGCTGGCGCGGTCGTAAACTGTAGCTCGGCCGACTGGCCAGTATTGCCATCGTCATCACTCCACTTTGCCTTGTAGTAATAGGTCGTACCGGGGCTAAGACTAGATAGTTCTATACTATGAGCCGTGACCTGAGCTGATTGGTAGGCTTCGGCTGGGAAGTAGCTGCCGCTGCTGGTGCCGTATGCCACCTTGGTATCACTCACTCTGTCCGTCCCCCAGAATATCCGCACGCTGCGGGTTTTAATGTCTGTCACCTGAGGACCGGCTACCAGTACAGCCGGATCCGTGTAGCGCCCAGTTGGCATCAGCGAGTCGCTATTGCTTACCAAGCCGCAATTATTGGCATTATCACAGGCCGCGATCTTGTAATAATACGTAATCTGATCCAACCCAGCGTCAACAAAGCTGGTGGCGGTCGTAGCACCAATCTCGCTATAGGTTACATCATCAACCGAGCGCAACACCTTGTATTTGCTCACGCCCGAGCCAGGTAGGGCTGGTATGTCCCAGCTTAGCGCCAGCTTCCAGCTGCTAGAGGCTTTGTTGGACGCATCAATCACTTCCAGGTTGCGTGGCGCGCCGGGGGCACTGGTGTTAGCCGTAAAGCTAGCACTCGCGCGGTGCGTGTAGTCTATATTGCCCGCTTCGTCGCGCGCCACCACATAGATGGTATTGAGGCCTGGTTGGGTCGCGTAGGCACCGGCACTGAGCGACTCCACACCTACCCCGGCAAAGTTGCAATGCTGAGCATCAGGCACTACATTAACGCTCCAGCAATAGTTAGCGTTGTTAGCGGAGCCCACCAGATCACTCGGCGGATCCCAGCTGAAGCTAAAGCTATTGGTCGTGCTAGTCGTCGGGCTAGCCACTAGGTTCTGGGGGGCCGCCGGAGCTGTGTTATTAAAGCGAATAAAGGTCGCACCATTGGGGCTAAACTGATCAGTTTGCATGTTGGTAAAGCTGCCAGCGTTGTCAATCACAATCATATAAATAGTGTTGTCGCCATTAGGGTCAATGGCGGGGTGGTTTGATAAGTCGATGTCATAACTCCCCGTGGTGGGATCAATGAGTGAGAGTGACGACGAATCACTCAGAAGCTGCTGGGCGGAGATTGGAGCCGTACCGTTAACGCCATACCAAACATCATCGCTCGAGCCACCCAAGCAATAACCGCTAAACGAAATTGTGATCGAGGAAATGCAGTAGGCTATCCCCCGCACACCGCTATAGGCACTAAAGCCACCGAACAGCGCACCATCGTCGGTGGGCACCGTACCAATAAGACTTACTTGAGTAGGCCACGTAACCTTGAGCGTATCACCCTTAATACTGGTAGCTGGTAGCGATGGCGTGAAGACTAATGGCGGCATGGTGTCAAGTTTAAACTCGTGCTGCGCCGTAGCAACACTAACGTTGTCTGCCCCGTCTAATGTACGAATGCGCAGGTACAGACTCTGACCTACCATAGCAGGGTCTAGTATCGTCAGATCAATGCCCGAATAAGCAACACTGGCAAGGTCAAACGTTGTGCTAGTTACAGCATATGGGCATGCTCCACCCGTGTCATGTGGGCTGTCATCGGTTATTACCCCCTTTGTAGTGAGTGGATCAGCTGTTGCGTCGGTACCAAAGTAAATACAGTACGCGGCTACGCCAGAGCCACCGGTATCGGCCGCACCGCTCCACTCGTAGTGCGGCAACTGGCCAGGTATGTTAAAGACTGGGGAATGAATACCTAAGTTAGTCCAACTGCCATTGGGTACCACCACGCCGCCATCACCACGCCGCATCGTTATGGCTGTTGGGTTGGTCGGGGCCGCTTGGTCATTGGCGGTAAAGTCGACACCAATATCAGTAATGGCAAAGCCGGCTTCGGTACTCGCCTGTGTCGACATCACGACTTGATACTGGAAGTAGCGTTTACCGTCTAGGGCCGAACAGCCGTAATTGCCAAGGGGTATCTGTTGACCATCAACCAACCAGCTACAAAAGTCACCCGTGACTGCGTCCGACATATCAGCGTTATTGCTACCCCACAGCCGAACCTTGGGTGCCGGCGCTGCGCTACCGTCATCCACATGGGTGATGTGAACCGCACCGTACTGAGTACCGGTGTTACCAGTGTCGAAAACTGCTGAGGTCAGAGTAGCTAGCTTCCCACCGTTAAGAGGTGATGACTCCACAATGCCCGTCATATTAACTTCCTGACTGGCACCCATTTTGTACCTATACAAGTAAGGCAGCTGTATCTGTGTACCTGTGGCTGCGCTAACATAGAAGAAAAGTCGAAACGGCGTCGCGCTGCCATACTGGCGCAAATCAGGCTCGAGAAACTGCGTCCAGGTAATGCCATCGCTACTGTACTGCTGTATATTGTAAGCACCTGAGCTATCAAGGCCGAATCGGTAACGCATACTACTCGCCCCATAGGCTAGGCTGGCGAGCGACTCAGGCACAGACTCTAGGGTTTGATTACCGCCGACACTGCTATACCCCCTTGCCCTATAGCCACTGGCCTGAGGGTTGCAGACAAAGCTCAGGCTAAACTGATCGACCGCGGGGTTGGTGACAAGGTTAGAACCAAAGGTTCGCAAGCTTGAATTTGCATTACAATCATTTTGGGTACCAAACTGCTGCACCTGGGGCGAGTACTCGTAGACACTACCTGATGGCAAGCCCGCCCGCGGCAGCGTATCGTCCTTGAGCCAGATTGCACCAGGTTGACCACTAGACACAACATTAAGGTTACCACCACTGACTGTCATTGCGTCCGACGGGTCATCATCATCCCATTTCGATAGATTCAGGCTGCTGCCGTTAAAGTCGTCAAAGAAGTCAAAGGTGGCCTCGCCCGATGACACCGAAGCCAACCCACTATTGCCGTAATACATGCTCAGCGTGTTCATGCCGATGGCGAGTGAGCCAACCTTCACCATCACCTCGGCAGTAACGCTATTGGTTTTAGATATGACAAAGTGCGGTGCGTCCGTACCAGCCGCATTAACAAAACGCAGGTCGTCAAAGTCCGCCTGCATGCCAGTCGCATACGGTACATTGATCCGTACCTGGTAGTCGGTAGTGTTTGCATACGAACGAATGTAGATCTTTTTACGGTAATCAAGCGAGGTTGAACAGTTAGCCGTATTACACCAGTCAGAGATGGTCGAGCCGCCTGGGCTGAGCTGCCCAGCTGGTGAAGTGCTAACATTCGAAGCCGATGCGTACTGGTTGATAGTCGAGCTGCCCACGCCACCCGACCAATCGGTCTGGGTTAGCGTACTCACGGCCTTAGCAACATTGGTAAGCCCCAGGGAGCCTACGATAGCCACCAGAGTAAACATGCTAAGTGCCAAAACGTGGACCTTGCCATGGTGCGCCCTGGTGTGCCAACCAGCATAAAGACGCCTCTTCTGCAACAAATGCAGATGCTGCCGCA
>CAZNJX010000060.1:0-4531 GCA_964573585.1 uncultured Candidatus Saccharibacteria bacterium | reverse complement strand
ACCGAGGACACGAGGCTCTTCAGGCCACTGCTCTACCAACTGAGCTATCTCGCCGCGCTGCTTGCGCATGTCAACAAGTACAGCGATTATCTTAGCAAAAAACCCAGGTTTTGACCAGGGCTTTTACTTGCGGAGCGGTAATCAGGTATAATTGGCAAAGTTAGTTGGCCCGGTGGGGTCTGGTGGCCGAGTGGTTAGGCAAGGGTCTGCAAAACCCTGTACAGCGGTTCGATCCCGCTCCAGACCTCCATTTTTGTTTGCACTTATATTGCTATGCAGCTTCCCTTTCCTGGCTGTCTGGCTCCTTAGCACTGACTGGTGGGTACTCAACTCCTGGTGGAGGAGTGCCTCCGCGGTTAATGAAATCAGTATCCTGGCGAGTAGCTACAGGACGAGCAGCCGCTACGGCCTCAACTCGACCTGGTCTATCGAGATCTTCAGCTTGGGTGGTGTTGGACTTGAGAGCTTCTGGTAATGGCCCCTTTATGACAACCTCTTCTTGCTTCTTACCGCCAAATAATCTCTTGAACCAACCGACCTTTTCTCGCTTCGGCTGGACAACTTCTGCCGAGACAGTCGTGGTTGTAGGTGTGACCTCGGGTGTAGGTTGTTCAGCTAGTTTGGCGTGCTGCTCGGCCATGCTTGCTCCTGTTGTGGAGTCTTGTGCACCTTGCTGTAATGTAACTTCCTTACGTGGCTGTAGTCCCGATGGGGCTTCGACATGTGTTGGGGCTCCGGCTACGTTTGGAGCAGCTTCTGTTGGTGGCACTGTGGATACAACTTCGTCTCCTGCAGGGTTGGCTGCTGCCTTGACATCGGCAGGTATCTCTGCCCCCGTGTTAAGGTTGGGCACGGCTGACTTAAATTCTGTTGGCTTTATAGGCTCTGTTGATTCTGATCCTGGCATATTCATCCTCCTTATGTGTTGTTATTAAGTATAGCAAAGGTTGCGCATCTGTCGAATACCCTCATATGGCCAAGTTGGTTGACCAAGGGAGGGATGGCGCGTAGACTTAACCATAAGTAGAAAGATATTATTCTCATATTTAAGTTACGTATGGATCAAAACGAAACGATACATGATGACAGGGAACTGGCACAACTAATGGAAGCTAGAAGGCGTAAACCGTCTCGCGTGATGCTCGGATTGTTTATGCTTATCTTTGCTGTTGTGGGCGCGGTAGTGATATATCGTAGTTTTGCTTCAGAGACACCACCGCCTGCTGCTCCACAGGCAGCGTCCGCACCGGCCGTAAAGCCGAGCTACGACACGCCTGACTTTTATGGTGTTAACACTCCGGCAGAGACGTTCCCCGACGCGCGGGGTGCGGACGGTGACGCCAAAATGACCAAGCTAAAGGCCGATGTAGCCAAGCTGGGTTCGAAATGGTTGAGAACCGATGTGTCTATAGAATTAGATAGAGCGTATTACCAAAACACCACTTGCACCGGTGGCCTGTGCGATAAAGACAAAATGGAAAACGAGAATGTTTTAGCATCAATCGACCATGTGACAGTACGCCAGGTGATAGAGATTGACCGCTTGGCTCAGTGCAAAATCGATGGTCTTGGTGGCGAGGCAGAGTTTGATCCGAACAAGCTCACCCTGCCACTGTGGGAAAAGATCGTGGATTGTGTTTCGAAGCGTTATAAAGGCAAGGTTAAGGCATACGAGATTTGGAACGAGCCAACTGTGCCTGACTTTAAATTTGCTGGCGGTTTGGCAAACGGTACTCCAGAGAACTACTTCCAGATGTTGAAGTCAGCGCACACTATCATAAAGCGGAATGATCCTGCTGCGATAGTGGTTGGCTTGGGCGGCGTGGAGGTCTTTGTGGGTGGCGAGGGGGCCGAAGCACGGTTGGCCGAAAGCAAGGCCTTCTCGCAGAGGGTTATAGCGCTCGGGGGCAAGAGCTATGCAGATGCAATCTCTGTACACGGATATAGCTGGGATGTGTGTAGCGCCACCGTTTGGGACGCCTACACCAAGAACACGCTCGAATATAAGGCTGCTTGGGGCAAGGATGTATGGATGACCGAGACGGGGCAGCGTAGTGATCAAAGCGCAGACCCAACCTGCACCCAGTCGAAGTATTATGATTATGCCTACGCTGCCTACATTAATGCTGGAGTCAAGAAGGTGTTTGCCTACGCACTTTATAACGAGAGCGCCAAACGAGATGTCCCAGCGGCCAAGCTCTCGTATGGTGTGGCTGGTAAAGACGCTGAGAGCTTTTTAAAGAACTATATAACTGCTGCCAAGCTAGGCCAGCTTCGTGTGGAGACCGCACCAGCTGCAGATGCCAGTGTAAGCGTACACCCGGGCTTTACACGTACTGGTAATGTTGCTGCAGAGACGTTGCAGCAAGGGCAGTATACACTGAGCTTCTCGTTGGCAGCGGCTCCCTACACCAGAAAGTTACCTTCCCAAACCAATATAACGATCACCGAGAAGAAGCTCACCAGGGTCACGGTGGACACTGTTAGCGACACGGCCAGCGTAGTGCAAAGCGACGAGCCAACCCTAGCCACTGGCTTTGGCAAATTGCAAGTCGCCTTTACGTCAGCAGCTGGCATTGTTACGAGTGTCCATCCGGGGTTTGTTGACACCTGGGGAGTAAATTGGAGGGAAGTCGATGCTGGGGACTATACCTTTAAGCTAGATTATCCTGCTGGCAGCAATGCCAAAAAAGATGGTGTGCTCGTTAAATTACCGCCAGAGACTAACTTGAACCTTAAGTCTGGCACAACCACGGTGGTTAAGGTCAACACGAGCACCGGTATAGCTACGATTGAGCCGCCTATTAATGACGCAAGCATCCCGAGCGCGAAGGCAAAGCTGCGCATCGAGACGGTGCCTGCCTACGGAGCCACCATTAGCGTGCACCCTGGCTTTGTTCGGCAGTGGGGCGTGAACTGGGAGTCGCTCGCGAAGGGCAGCTACACGATCCGAACCAGCTACGCTCAACCATACTTGGGCGATAAGCTTGTCAAACTGCCACCAGAAACTAACTTTGAACAATCGATTCGCAAGATATCTAAAATCAAGATTGACATCACCACGGGTGGCTTGAGTACCGAGTACAGCTGGCAATAGCTTAGCGGGACTTTGCCAAGTTACTGTCGAACTTTGGGGCTTCTTAGGCTACAATAGAGCTCTGGTACGCTTTTTTGAGCCCGGGTGGTGGAATTGGTATACACGAGGGACTTAAAATCCCTTGCCCATATAAGGCTTGCGAGTTCGAGTCTCGCCCCGGGCACCAGAAAGGAATTATTCCCATTCTCAAACAGACCTCTATTTCTGCAGGTTTGTTTTTTATCTCCTCAACCACAGAAATACTACCAGTCTCGATATAGTAGTTTATTTATGCCTATGCGTATGGTATACAATAGGGAGCTCCATCTCATCTCTCCCTGATAAGGGCAGGGGGAGGTGAGATGGAGAATCCTCTCATCACTATGACTCAGGAGTGTGATGAGATGATGCCCGAACAGCTTTACGATACCAAGGAAGGTATTACGATCTTTACAGGATCACTTGAGGGGGTTCACGCCCTCCTTACTATGCGCAGCGACGCCTGGGAGCGCAAGGAACGATTGCATGAATATGTGCTCTTTGGTACGTGGCATCTTGACGAGTTTGGTCAGGTCGGTCGTATCACTCCGACGAGATCGAGTGCTTGGTCCAAGGATATCTTGCCAGAGATTCCAGATGTGCTCACGGACGATGAGTTCCGTGCATTCCTGCGAGCCTACGAGGGTGAAGGTGCAGATACCTCGATCGCTCGAATCCTATCTGGAGACGATATCATTGCTCCAGCAGGGATCCCCTGTGCCGTTTGTGGTGAGGTCTGGGATCTGACGAATGCCATCGACGTCTTCGCAACCGGGGTCAATCAGATCGAGCCCCTGCTGGAGTTCGTTGGTCGACCGATCGGAGAGTTCACAGCAACGCTTGATTGTCGAGTAGACGGTCACTATTCGTTGCACTTGAGCGAGGGATTGCTGCGGAATGATCGTTTTATCGATCTTACGCCTCACCCACGACTTCAAGGCCGAGTAGAGAACGAGCACGGTTGGGTCACACTGGTACAGCTTGGCTCGGACTACGTTATCCAAGATGGCGACGAGGTATCGGTCAGGGGTACCCACTACGAACATACGAGGTGTCATGCGAGTGTGCTCGCTGCTCGGCGGCGAGGAGAGTTCACCAGTATGTTTCTTCTGGCCGGCTACCAGCAAGTTCGCCCTATCCCTGTTCAGAATCGTTACGGGGAAAGTGAATATGGCGGGCCGTGGTTCGAAGTGACGACTGAGTTTGGCGTCATTACGATTGGATGGCGTCGGCACGTCATTAATATTGACTGGGGAGCAACGGGCAGGGATCTAGCTGGGCTCTTTGAAGATGCTGGGAGCAGCAGGGCGTTGCATGACGTCCATGCTTTCGAGATCAAACAGGCTGTCGACTATCTGACTCAGATTCGTGAGGGGATGATGAGAGAGTCGACTGTGGTATCGTAGATACCATAAG
>CAZNJX010000059.1:0-4716 GCA_964573585.1 uncultured Candidatus Saccharibacteria bacterium | reverse complement strand
CATATTCGATGTCTAGTAAGGACTAGAGGGCGCAATAACCCTTGAGATGTCCATCATGCCACCTTAGCTCAGTTGGTAGAGCGACGCTTTCGTAAAGCGTAGGTCGCCGGTTCAATCCCGGCAGGTGGCTCCAGCAATTATTCCCCTTAAGGGGGTTAAAAATGCTATACTAAGCTTAAGATGAAAAAGCAGCTATCGGGCCAGATTGGGCAGGTAAAAAAACATCAGCTCTTTAGTGATAACATATTGGTATTGGCTGTACTTACGAACGTAGCACTCCTGTTGGGGCTACTGTTTTGGAGCATTACGCATATTCGTCCGACCGAGCTGTCGGTGCCGATTCGGTTTACCAGCTTCGCTAACTTTGATGTTCTGGGGAAGTGGTACCAGCTTTACGAACTTTTCGTCAGTGCCTTGTTGGTATTCATGATTAACCTCGGACTTGCCTTAGTCGCACATTCTAGAAGTCGCCTGATTAGCGGCGCGCTTTTGGCTGTGAGCATTGTCATTTGCTTGGTTTGCTTTGGTATGCTGGTTGGCTTTACGGCAATTAACTTTGGTGGTGTCTAAATTATGGCTAAGCGCGTGATTCGTCCAATCTCACTAAGCTTCGCTGACGCGCGTTGGTTTTATCGCCTGCTTGAAATCTTTCCGGGGCTACTAACCTGGACGATTATTCTAGCGCCCTTTTACTTGAGCTTGCAGGCACCAGTCGCCCTGGCGTATTTTATTATCGCTTTTGACATCTACTGGCTACTAAAGTCGGTTAGGATGAGTACTAACCTGATTATTGCTTACCGTCGGTATAAGAACAACAAAACTGTGGACTGGGAACAACGGGCAGCTAACCTCAATACTCTCAGTGCCACCCTGGCGCGGAAGCAAGAGGAGTTTCTGGGACTCAAGCGACCGATTATCTGGCAACGACTCTTGCCTGATGCGGCTACCAAGCACCGCAGTGAGCTGCGCGACTACATAGCTGAGCTGCAGATCTTAGCCCAGCATGAGGCTCAGTTGCTCAAGCCTAAGGACTTATACCACATGGTGATTATGCCGTGCTATAAGGTGGAACCAAAGGTAGTGCAGCCTTCGATCGAGGCGGTGCTCAACTCGCACGCGAGCAGCAAAAAGATCATCTTCGTGTTGGCTTACGAAGAGCGCGGTGGCGAAGCGTCCGAACGCAGTGCCGAGCAAATGGCCGTAACGTATAAAGATAGCTTCAAGGCGTTTTACATTGTGAAGCACCCAGACGGCGTGCCGGGTGAGTTGCGGGGTAAGGGTGCTAACATTACTCACGCCGGGCGCCAATCCTTGGCACTAGTGGAGGAATTAGGTATTGATGTAAACAATGTAATTGTTACAACATTAGATGAAGACAACGTTGTTGATCCTAACTACTTTTCCTACCTTGCAGCGTCCTATGCCTCAGATCCAAATCGCCGTCAGCGCTCGTTTCAGCCAATTGCAATGTATTTAAACAACATCTGGGATGTGCCAGCGCCGATGCGGGTAATTGCTAGCGGTAACTCGTTTTGGAACATGATCGAAATGACTCGGCCACATCGTCTACGTAACTTTGCCGCCCACGCCCAGGGCTTGCAGACGCTGATTGACACTGACTTCTGGTCGACTACAACTGTGGTCGAGGACGGCCATCAGTACTGGCGAACGTACTTTGCCTACGATGGCGATCATCGGGTGGTGCCGATGTATGTGCCAATCTATCAGGATGCGATAGAAGGTCGGAGTTACCGCAAGGCATTTAAAGCCCAGTTTGTGCAGCTTCGGCGTTGGGCTTGGGGTGTGAGTGACTTTGCCTACGCGGTGCGTGAGGCCGTAAAAAATAAGCGCGCGCCATTTGGGGACAAGTTTTTGCAGATTGCTCGCTTGCTCGAGGGTCACGTCAGCTGGGCGACCGCACCACTGGTACTGGCTTACTATGCCTGGTTGCCACTGTTGCTCAATCCGGCGTTTAAGGACCAAGTACTGGCACATCAGCTGCCGGTAATTGCTTCGCGCGTGCTGACATTTGCCTCAGTTGGTATTGTGGCGACCATATGGGTGAGCTTGTTGCTCCTGCCACCACGACCAGCCCATCATAAGAAGACGCGGCGGATCTGGATGCTGCTGCAGTGGGTGCTCCTGCCAGTTACAACCGTGGTGTTTGGCGCCTTTGCCGCCCTAAACGCCCAGACCCGCTTGATGTTTGGCAGATACCTCGAAGAGTTTGATGTAACCGAGAAGGGGACGACTAAGTGAACTACCTGCTTGGGTTTATTGCTGGGGCTGCGCTGACCGCTTTGTTGGTGTCACCGGTGCGCAAGCTGGCATTTAGGATCGGGGCGGTGGATCAGGTGTCAAAAGAAAAGCGTAAGATCCACAAAAGGCCAATCGCGCGGGCTGGTGGCTTGGCTATTGCAACCGGCTTTATAGTCATCAGTCTCGCCTTGCTGGGGGCGGTGCCAGCGGGGTATGTTGGTATGGTGGTGGCTGGACTGATGGTTCTAGGGGTTGGTTTGGCCGATGACATACGCGGCGTGAACCCTTGGATCAAGTTGAGCGTACACATTGCAGCGGCATTGGTAGCCTGCTTGGGCTTTGGTATTACCATAGATGCAGTCAGTAATCCGTTTGGCCAAACTATTGTGTTTAATACAACAACTTGGTCAATGCAGCTGGGGAGCTGGAGTCTGTCATTTAACGTTCTAGCCACGATTCTGACGGTTATTTGGTTGGTAGGCATGACGAATACCATGAATCTGCTCGACGGCCTCGATGGTCTCTCAAGTGGTGTAGCAGCAATTGCCGCGGTTATTATGTTCTTTGTGGCAGTTGGCCCTAGGGTAGACCAGCCGAGTACGGCGCTCATAGCGCTGGTGTTGGCTGGTTGTTGTATTGGCTACCTAGTGTACAATTTTTACCCCGCCAGTATCTTTAACGGTGATAGCGGGGCATACTTCTTGGGTATGACACTCGGTATTTTGGCGATTTTCTCGGGCGCTAAGCTTGCTACCGCTATGCTGGTGTTGGGGTTGCCGATTATCGATACCCTTTGGGCGGTGGTGCGGCGTATAGCGCGCGGTCGCTCGCCGTTTAGCGCTGATCGGGGGCACATTCACTATCTACTGCTCGACAGTGGACTGGCTCAGTGGCAGGCGGTACTGGTAATTTACGCCTTCTCAGTCGTGTTTGGTGTTATCGCCCTCGTAGCCTCGAGTGCTCAGAAGCTGATTGCCTTTGGCTGCCTGGTGTTGATCCTTTCTTTCCTGATTATGGCGCTCACCTTGCTCAGCCGTCGTAAGGCGAGGCCAAGCACACCAAAAGCCTCGAGTCGCTAATGCGCGCTACGGATTGACGAATGCCTCCAAGAATGCTAATCTATTAACCAAGAGGGAGTACGCATTTGACAAGCAAAAATCTGCAAGAGCTGATGAAAAACCTCCAGGTTTTCTACAAATGTCCTTCCTGTGGTGGTGGTTATCGACTCAATGATATTAAATTCTTAGGTAAAGTGGATGATCACTGCTTCATGCAGTTAAGCTGCCACGAGTGTTCCTTGCCGGTGCTCGCAACGGTGTTTTTGACCGAAGGCGGCCAGATAACGGGCACTACACCTGTCCAGCGCCCTACCAGGACCAAGCGACGCATGAAGCCAGCACCGACTGACCTTAAAGCGGGCGAGAAGACTCGATTTGCTCGCATGGCACCCATATCATCATCGGAAATTGCAGATTTTCACTTGTTCTTGAGCTCCTATCGGGGCACACTCGCGCAGCAAAGCGCCCCCGTTCGTAAACGCAGTAAGTAAAGGATACCAAACCAATGACAGACTCGATTGCCTTAGTGGCACAAAAACGCGACGTAACGGCTACTAAGCCAGCCCAGTTACGCAACGAAGGTAAGATCCCCGCGGTCATATATGGCCAGGGCTCTGAAGCTATGGCAATCACGCTGGACGCAGCTGAGTTTGGCAAGATGTACGCCCGCGCTGGACAGAGTACCATCCTCGAGGTTTCAGTTGAGGGCGAAGGTGTCAAAAACGTGCTCGTGCAGGACGTTCAGAACCATTTGCACAGTGAATACCCGATTCATGCAGATCTTTACACTGTGAAGATGGACGAAGCGGTCAAGACGGCTGTACCTCTGCACTTTACTGGCGAGTCCACGGCTGTGTTCCAGGATGGCGGCAGCCTGCTTACCGCCATTGATGAGCTCGAGATTGAGTGTTTGCCAGCTAAATTACCTGCTAGCATCGAGGTCGACATTGCTGTGCTCGATGACTTTGAAAAGACGATCACGGTGGCTGATCTGAAGATCCCAGCTGGGGTAGAAGTGCTAACCGAGCCCGAAGAGTTGGTCGCTAAAGTTGAAGCACCACGTAGCGAGGAAGAGCTCGAGGAGCTAGACCAAGAGGTGGGTGACGCCATTCCGGTCGAGGAAGGTGAAGCTTCTGCTGAGGGAGCAGAGGGGGATAAAGCTGAAGGCGGTGAAGCCAAAGAGGCTTAAGTCTAAAGTCCGCTTATTTACTCCGAGAGGGACCCCTTACGAGGGGTCTTTTTAAGTTTATGATATTTACCCCAGCCTTAAGGGGTATATCCCTGCCGCCCCCCCGACCTTGGAGCTCTTGCCGCTAAAGCGACATTCGAAGATCCTGGACGTGCTACGGAGTATACAGAACAGAAAGCTCGAGGATTGTTTGAGGAAGGCTCATGCCTG
>CAZNJX010000058.1:0-4758 GCA_964573585.1 uncultured Candidatus Saccharibacteria bacterium | reverse complement strand
ACATAGCTCCAGTTTAATCCTTGCGAAAGTGTCGGAGGAACTGAGGCTTAGTATAGACCTAAGCATAAGAACTCTTGACAAGCTGAGACTATATATGTATACTAGTTGCACTATGTCAAATAACACACACATTCAGCCGATGGAAGCTCGCGCAGTTCTAGTAATGGAAATGCGAGCGGTGCTGCGTTAAGTTCGTTATTATTGGATTCTCTTTGAACACAGTATGTGAGCTCGGCGCAGTCCGAGCTCATTTGTTTTGGCCCAGATTCTCTAGGTTGCCTTAACGCTGTGTTCTTTAACAATCCAATACGTTTTCCAAACCCAATCCAAACTACAGAAAGGGGCACCCATGCTGGGTGCAATTCGCAAACTCTTTGAGCTGGTTGGCTTGATCGCCAAGGAACCCGGTGGAGACAGGAAGGTGCAACAGGTCAAAGGTGATGCCCGCAAGGCGCTGCTTTGGCTTGTTGTGACTGAGCTTTTTGAGATCATTCAGATCTATCCGCTCAAATACTTCATCGACGGCATTACGCAGGGTAGGAGCTTGCGCTATCTGTTGACTATCGTCGGCATCATGCTGGCAATCGATGTGGTGGTGCGAGTTGTTGCTAACACCATGAACCATGCTCGCCACGTCGCGGCCTGGCATCAATATGTCATGCTGCTCGGCTTCGGCCAGGCAAAGCAAATGAGCATGGATGTGGCGTGGCATCTCGAGCACGGCACAGGCGAGAAGGAGTCGTTGATTGCTAAGAACCTAAACAGGATCGACAACCTGACCGATCGTGTCATTTATGACGGTCTGCCGGTTGTGATTCGAATTGTTCTTACTATCACCGCTCTGCTGATCATAGAGCCAGTCTTCGCGCTGTTTGGACTTGTGGTGGTTAGCTTGTTTGTGGCTGTTATGACCTATAACGGTCGCTACATTCAGCCACTTGACGAAGCAGGCCATGTGGCCTGGAAGGACATGCATACGCGCGGCACTGAGCTCTCAGCTAAGTCGCGTACGCTCAAGCAGTTTGGTGTCGAAGCTAGCTTTGCTCGGCGCTACCAATCTGTCCTGGATGGCCACGCCGAAGACGACATCGAGCGAAATCGACAGTGGCGGCGCTTCCAGCGTCGTCCCGAGTACGTTTTGATGACTGCCTTCCTCAGTATGTACTTGCTGTTTGCCCTGTTGCACAGTGGCAGTCGGGGTATCGCGACTGTCGGTAGTATGGTGCTCGTCATCGAGTGGCTGGGACGAATCCTCGTCAATCTCTACCAGTTTCGTGATGTGCAGCGTGCGATTTCGGAGGGCAGTGAGGCTCTCAACGAGTTCATTGGCCTCTTTAGGACTGTACCGCAGGTGTCCCAGCCCGCGATTCCGCAAAGGCCACAGCGTGTTGATGGGAAGGTTGAGTTGCGTAGCGTGGACTTTACCCACCCTGGTAATTGCACTCCAACGCTTAAGGACATCAGCCTGGTCATTGAACCGAATACCACCATTGCATTGGTTGGGCCTTCGGGTGCTGGCAAATCAACCTTGGCAGCGCTGTTGGCGCGTGAGGCTGACCCGACTGACGGTGACATTCGCTACGGCGATATTAGCCTTAGAGACATGGACTACGACTATTTCCGTCAGGAGCTGGTTGCAAGTGTGTCGCAGGATGTACAGCTCATCGATGGCAGCATTGCCGAGAACATTCGTATGGGCAACATGTGCGCTACGGATGAAGCAGTTTGCCACGCAGCCAAGCGGGCTCATGCGGATGAGTTCATCGCCCAGTTGCCGAATGGCTATGGCAGCCAGGTGGGTGAGAATGGGGTGCGGCTTTCGGGCGGGCAAAAGCAGCGTGTGGCAATTGCCCGCGCGCTGTTGCGCCAGCCCAAGCTCCTCATCTTGGATGAAGCAACCAGTGCACTTGACGCTCGCTCGCAAGACTTCGTCAAGGCAACGGTGGATAGCATGATCCACTCACGCGAGGCAACAATCGTGGTGATCGCTCACCGCCTGAGCACCGTGCAGTCGGCCGACGTGGTCTACTACATGGAAGATGGTCGCGTCGTAGAGTTTGGCACTCACCACGAGCTCTTGGCTCAAGGTGGGCGTTACGCCGAAATGGTAGCGCGGGAGATTGGAGAACATTTGGACTGACATCAGTAGGAGGGTGACGGCGGAGCGCAGGCAAGTAGCCTGCGCTCCGCCCCTAACCCAATGACATTATCAGACTGATCTGTCGGGAGGGGCTCTGACGTACTTTATAACGACATAGTAAAGAATTCAGAGTCCCTTCCGGCCGAGCAACAAGGCTGGCCGGTCCGCCTACATGCGGAACGCAAGGAAGGACGTACGGTGTAATGTACGGACCAATCATCGGGGGCGAGAAGTCTAAGCTTCGACCCCACACAGAAAAAGACGCACATGTATTTGTGCGTATGTTGGCTAACCCCGTGGTCACGAGGTACCTGCAGCGCCAAGAGCCACCGAGTGTGAGGAGTGAGCTTGAGTGGATACATGCCCGCGCGATTGACCCCAATACCTATAGCTGGACCATCGAGGTTGATGGCAACTGCGTTGGGTCAATCGGCTTTGACGCAATTGACTGGCGTAACGGTGTTGCCACTGTCGGCATCTTCATCGGCGAAACTGATCTGTGGGGTCAGGGTATTGCCACCGAGGCGGCTCAGCTCGTTCTGCGCCACGGCTTCATGGTACTGCCACTCCGCAAGATCAAGGCTGGCTATCTGGAACCCAACCAAGCATCAGCCAAAATTCAAACGAACTTCGGTCGTGAGGTTGGTCGCTGGCATGACGAGTACTGGCGTGACGGCCAGTGGGTTGACCACGTGTTGACCGAGCTGACCCGAGAGGAGTGGCTGGTGGCTCAGCTGAGCAAGTAGAGCGACCTCGTGCTCGCTTAAAGCCCCCGGCGATTCGTTCGCCGGGGGCTTCTACCTTTAGCAGGACATCTCCGTTATACTTGAGTCATGATTGTCTTAGACGTAGAAGCTAGTGGCATAGACCCGCAGAAGAACTCTCTATTGAGCATTGGTGCGGTGGACTTTAATAACCCTGACAACCAATTCTACGAGGAGTGCTATGTGTTTGAAGGCGCAGAGATTGATGAAGCGGCCATTGCCTACTGTGGCTTTACGATGGCCGAGGCTACGGATAAGACGAAGCTCAGCGAGGGCGAAATGGTCGAGAAGTTCTTTGATTGGGCTAAGCAGCAAAAGGAAATGACCTTAGCAGGCGAGAACGTGGTTTGGCTTGATCTGGCTATGCTCAGCTATGCAGCTGAACGTCACGGTCTTACGCACGACTTCGCGTTCAAAAGCCAGTTTAGCTACCAGCAGCCAATGCCATTTGGCTTTCGTACCGTAGACTTGCATTCGCTTTCCTACGCTCACCATTTAAGTCGAGGTGTTCGTCCACCAATGGAGAAGGGGTTAACGCGCTTGAGTGCTGATACGACGCTTAAATACGTTGGCATTCCACCAGAACCTAAGCCTCACCACGCTCTTAATGGTGCCAAATACGAGGCTGAGGCGTTTTCACGCCTTATTTACGGCAAGGGCTTACTACCAGAGTTTGCCAAGTTTGCGCTGCCAGATTACCTGCTTACGTAGAGCTGCTGTGCCATCCTCCTTAGAGTTGCGTTAACACGCCCCACGTACTATTATCAAGCTAAGCATAATGACTTTAAGTAAGGAATATCAATCATGACGGATCAACCTAAACCAAAAGCGACCGAGACAGATCAAAACATTAAAACAATGGCGGCACTAGCCTACATCATCTTCTTTATTCCGATGCTCACAAACAAGGACTCCAAGTTTGCTATGTATCATGCCAACCAGGGCTTGGTATTGTTGCTAACGTGGATGGCACTCTGGTTTGTATCTATGGTGCTTGGCACGATTATGTTATTTGTGGGCGGGTTGTTCTTGATGCCGCTTGTTGGGCTAGCTGGCATAGTTTTAGCAGTGATCGGTATACTCAACGCCTTAAATGGCGACATGAAGCCCCTGCCTATCATTGGCGGTATAACACTGCTTAAATAATGGCGACGGTTCCAGCTAAACAGCCTAGTAAACGCCCATCAAGACCAGTCGAGTCTATTAAGCGCACACCACGTGTAGGCAATGCTACCGCGCCAGCTCCTGTTGCCGCGCAAAGTTCGCCAACTGCTGAAGCCGTGAGCTCGCCTGCCAAGCAAAAGCAATCTGGGAGTAACACGCTCAAGATTGTAGTGATCGTGGTGGCTGTACTACTTGGGTTGAGCATCATCGGCGGCCTTGCGGCGAGCTTCTTGGCTCGAGGCGTGGTTGAAGGTGGGCTTGGATCACTTACAGGCACCAAAGCTAAGCTAGATAGCAAGTCTGGCGCGGTGACGCTTCAGGGCGACGGCGGCAAGTCGACTGTTTCAACTGGCAAAGAGCTCCCGGCTGGCTTTCCTGATAGCGTACCGGTCTATCAACCATCGACCATTAAGTTCTCAGCTAGCTTAAGCAAGGGTTCGTATAGCGTTACCTTTAGTACAAACGACAACACCGCCGATGTTACAAAGTACTACGAGAAAGAACTAGCCAAGAACGGTTGGCAGCTCAAAGAAAACGGCCAAGTAAGCTTTGGTACAGTTACTACCTCGACCTATGTGAAGGGTACGAGTGATTTGGTAGTGGTGATTGCTGGAGGGGGTGGTGATTCTAGCGCCACGTCAGTGAGCCTAAGCTATCGAGAGGACACGAATAAGTAGCTTATGAAGAGGA
>CAZNJX010000057.1:0-4766 GCA_964573585.1 uncultured Candidatus Saccharibacteria bacterium | reverse complement strand
AGAGCAAGCCCACCAGGCTATGAGTGATAGCGGCATTGGCCAGGTGGAATTTCGCACCATCGAAACCGAAATGGAGAAGAGCTACCTAGACTACTCCATGAGTGTAATCGTTTCACGCGCCTTGCCTGATGTGCGTGATGGGCTCAAGCCAGTGCACCGCCGCATCCTGTATGTTATGAATAACCTTGGATTGCGTCATGGCTCCAAGTTCCGTAAGAGCGCCACGGTGGTTGGTGACGTGATGGGTAGCTATCACCCGCATGGCGATAGTGCTATTTATGACGCGATGGCTCGTATGGCGCAGGATTTCTCGATGCGCTACATGCTGGTTGATGGTCAAGGTAACTTTGGTTCGATTGACGGTGACTCACCGGCCGCCATGCGTTACACCGAGGCTCGTATGCAGAAGCTCACCGAAGAACTCCTGGTCGACATCGATAAAGACACCGTGGATTTTAGGCCAAACTACGATGGCAACAAGCGTGAGCCATCGGTACTGCCAGCCAAGTTGCCCAACTTGTTACTTAACGGCGTACAGGGTATTGCAGTTGGTATGGCCACCAATATCCCACCTCATAACCTAACCGAAATTGTCGATGCCGTAATCCATATTATCGATAACCCTGAAGCAACGGTGGCTGATTTGATTGGTATTGTATCGGGCCCAGATTTCCCGGGCGGCGGCATTATTTTTGATGATGGCGGTATTGCTCAGGCTTATGGTACCGGTAAGGGTAGTATTGTAATGCGCGCTGATGCTGAGATTGAGGAAGACAAGAAGGGTAAACAGCGTATTGTTGTTACCTCAATCCCGTTCCAGGTTAACAAATCTACGCTCGTCACTAAGATAGCTGATCTTTACCACGAGAAGAAGCTCAATGGTATTTCGGATGTACGAGATGAGTCGTCAGACCGGGTTGGCGTGCGTATTATCATTGAGCTCAAAAAAGACGCCTATGCTCAGAAGCTGCTAAACCAACTCTTCCGTCTTACTCCCCTGCAGACAACCTTCCACGTCAATATGCTCGCCCTAGTAAACGGTATTCAGCCTCGTGTACTTAACTTAGAGATGGTCTTACGGCACTACCTTGACCACCGTAAGGTCGTGGTGCGCCGTCGCACTGAGTTTGAACTGCGTAAGGCACAGGCCAGAGCCCATATCCTAGAAGGTTTGCGCATTGCCCTTGATCAGATCGACAAGGTTATTTCTACTATTCGGGCGAGCTCGACCAAGGAAGAAGCTCTGGCAAACCTCATTAAGAACTTTAAGCTGACTGAGCTTCAGGCCAAGGCTATTTTAGATATGCAGCTGCGTACGTTGGCGGGGCTGGAACGTAAAAGGATCGAGGATGAGTACAACGCCTTGGTAGCGCTTATTAAGGAGCTAGAGACAATCTTAAGCGATGAAGCCAATATCCTCAAAGTTATTCGCGAAGAGCTCGTTGAGCTCAAAGAAAAGCACGGTGACAAGCGCCGCACTAAGGTAGTCAAATCAGCCATTGGTAAGTTTTCTGACGAAGATTTGATACCAAACGAAGAAGTCATCATTACGCTTACCACGGGTAATTACATTAAGCGCATGCCCTCAAATACCTATACGGCTCAGGCGCGTGGTGGCAAAGGCAAGATTGGCATGGCTACCAAGGAAGAAGACGTGGTCGAACACATGGTGCAAACGAATAATCACGATACCATCTTGTTCTTTACCTCTCTTGGGCGTGCCTTCAAGCTCAAAGCCCACGAGGTGCCGGCGTCATCCCGTACCGCTAAGGGCCAAGCGATTGTGAACTTACTCAATCTCAGTCCAGAAGAGCGTGTGACCTCGCTGCTGACAATCGAAAAGGATAACGCCTCGAAGTTTCTGTTTATGACCACCAAGAACGGCGTGATTAAGAAGACGGCGATTACTGAATATCAGAATGTTCGCGCCAGTGGCCTGATTGCCATTAAGCTCGACAAGGGCGATGAGCTCAAATGGGTCAAAAAGACACATGGTAGTGACGACATCATCATTTCAACCGCCATGGCTCAGGCGATTCGGTTCAAGGAGTCCGACGCCCGGCCAATGGGGCGAGCAACGCGCGGCGTGCGCGGCATCCGCTTGCGGAGCGGTGACGCGGTAGTTGGCATGGACGTATTGGGTAGTGATAGCATGATGCTGGTGGTCATGGAGAATGGCTACGGCAAGGTTACAAAGACGGCTCAATTTACCCCTCATAACCGCGGCGGTGTGGGTATCAAAGCCGGCGTAGTGAGCACTAAGACGGGCAAGGTGGTGGATGTACAGGTGCTCGAAAGCGTCGACCAAGACGTGCTGATTATCTCCAAGCAAGGCCAGGTGATTCGCCTAAACGCCGATAAAATCCCTGTGATCAGTCGTGCTACTCAGGGCGTACGCATCATGCGCCTAGCCGAGAAGGACACCGTGGCATCGGTTACGTTGCTGCCAACTGGCATCCTACCTGACGTATCAGAAGGCGAAGTAGCCACCGAACAAATAGTACCAACCAGCGACTAAACCGAATAAGACTAGAAAAGCCCTCGCTGTTCCTGCATAATGGTTATGTAATATGGTGATGGAATATGCTGAGCGCCTTGCCCAAAAAAATACTGACCAGGATTAGCAGTAAATTTGTTAGTCCTCAGGCACTATTGGCGGAGATTGGCGTGCAGGCTGGGCAAAGCATCCTAGAGCTTGGTTCGCCGATTGGCTTTTTTGCTCATGCTGCACTCGAGGCAGTTGGTCCGCATGGTAGCGTCTATGCGGCTGGCCCCACGCCCGAGTCACTCGAATCGCTGGGCCACTTAAAGCATCACGAAAGCTTCAAACCAGTGTTGCTGCGGGATATTCTGCGTGGCAAGACGGTTCCCCTGCATGCTATAGACCTGGTGATATTGACCAACCTGCTGTCAAACGCAATCCATCCTGGCGACTTTTGTGTCTCGATTGCGCAATACCTAAAGCCCGGCAGCGAGGTTGTGCTGATGGATTGGGACTCGCAGAATGAGTCAGTCGGACCCGCCAAAGCTCAGCGGGTTACGCGCGAGGCAGCCATTAAGCTACTGAGTCAGTGCGGCCTTGAATTTTCACGGGTGCTTAAGACGCCTGGCTATCATTATGGTGTAGCGTTTCATGCTACTGGTCAAGCCGACCTGAAAAGTGGTAATCTAGAAACATGATTCACATTACCCCTCTCCTTGTCATCCCATTCTTAGTTTGGGTAATCGCTCAGGGCATCAAATTCAGCCTTGCGCTTGTGCGTGGTGAGTTTGATCTACGCTACCTTTTTGCTTCTGGCGGCATGCCCAGCGTACATTCGGCAGTCGTTTGTTCGCTCGCAACTGCTGCATTTATAGAGAGTGGTGCCGACAGCGCCGTTTTTGGTCTGGCCGCGGTCTATGCCGGCATTGTTATGTATGATTCGTTTGGTGTGCGCCGCGCGGCTGGTGAGCAAGCGCATGCTCTTAATACCTTGCTCGAAGAACTAACCGATCGCGGCAGTATTGCGGATCGCGCCCGTTACGGTAAGCTACGCGAGGTTTTAGGCCACAAACCAACTGAGGTTGTAGCAGGTGCGTTACTGGGTATAGTGGCCGCATGTGCTATGGAATACAACAAAGTCAGCCCATATCTAAGCTTCCTAGCCGCTCAACCCTATCGCTACGAACTCTACTTTTATGCGATTGCAAGCGGTGTGTTGGTCTTAAGCGGGCTGGCCGCCTGGGCAGGTCAGCGTAAAAAGCGCTCAGCCCGCGCCAAGGTCATCCGCCGCCTGGGTTATCTGAATCTTGTTTCAGGCTTTGGGTTGGCGGGGTTGGTACTGTGCCAGTATGAGCAAATCGCAATCGCTAGCGGTCGTGGCTTGGCCTGGCTTGTGCTCGCAGCCTGGTTGGCCTGGAGTGGCATTTATATCTTCAAAAACGCTCGAGTTTTACGCCAGGGTGAGGTCAAGGATCCGAACCTCGAGCGTAAGGACAAGTGGCTAAAAAAAGCCAAACGCAGCAAGAAGAAAAAGAAGTAGTACATAGCTAAGCCTTTTTCAGCACAAGCATAACAAGATTGCTTTTTTTTGCTTATAGGTTACTCTTTGGTTAAGTATAAACAGGGAATAATCGAATGGATTTTAATCAAGAAGCACGACAGTTTGTAAGTAGGGATCGAGACCTTGAGGGCATGAAGCCAGGCGCCGAGGCCAATGACGGAATAGTCGCTGGTTTGGGTGGTCTCACCGAGCATTTGAAACACGACAAGGAACTTGACCCGACAATTGAAAGTAACTCATG
Source organism: uncultured Candidatus Saccharibacteria bacterium (assembly GCA_964573585.1). GTDB lineage: Bacteria > Patescibacteriota > Saccharimonadia > CAILAD01 > JADZBC01 > CAYPSN01. The sequence goes on along the minus strand of CAZNJX010000057.1, from coordinate 482 downwards.
GTTTGGGGATGGAATATATGATAAAAAAGTTTTCGATGCTTTCAACGAATTTATTAGGGGCTATGGCAGACTAAGATCTCAAAAATTTGACTACTTCGATCAAGAAGCACGACAGAAGCAAAGTAGGGAGTTGGGCGAGCTGTATTTAGAGACTTCCAAGAAGGCCGTTGGCGCGTACCTTGACTTCTTGCAGAGGACCATGCAGGGCAATGCTGTACAAAGAGTACAGGATAGTCAGGATGCTAATACATACCGTGCCAGCCAGCACTTCCACGCGAACGAGGAAGCCTACAAACAGGCCGCGGTTGATGACGCTACCGAGCGTGGCAAAGCGGTTAATTACCCTCCGTATACACCTTCTGCTGGAGTCGAAGATTCTCCCGAAGCGTAAGCCTAAGAAAAAGAAATAGCTTCATTGGCCTCAAACGTAGCCGCGAGAGGTGTTGACTTATTCAGCCGCGGTCTCTACAATAGTAAGGTCT
>CAZNJX010000056.1:0-4876 GCA_964573585.1 uncultured Candidatus Saccharibacteria bacterium | reverse complement strand
CATAGCTCCAGTTTAATCCTTGCGAAAGTGTCGGAGGAACTGAGGCTTAGTATAAATACTTCTTACGCTAGTATTGACAAAGTATACAAAAACTGCTACGATAGTTAATCCGAATAGGACAGACGATGGATTTAACACCTAAACAGCAAACAACCGAACTTATTCGCCAGGCACAAAACATACTCATTGTGACTGGTCGAGAGCCTAATAATGACCAATTGGCCAGCGCCGTTGGTCTTCAGGCTGTGCTTACCAAACTAGGTAAGGTAGCGAATGTGGTAATTACCGACCGTCTGCCCAAGCTCGAGACAGTGCTTGACACCTCGAAGGTAGCCCGTGATATGCAGGGGGTGCGCGACTTTATTGTCAGCATTGCTATGCACCAAACGCAGATAGATAAGGTCAAGTACGACGTCGAGGGTGAGCGGTTAGACATTACCATTACACCGCACGGTGGTAACTTTGCTGCCGGGGACGTTAGTTTTGGCTACGGGGCCTATCAGTTTGACCTGGTTATTGCCCTAGGTGTGCCAAGCATATATAAGATCGATCGACTGCACGAAGCTAATCCGACCATCTTTGACGGTCTGCACCTTATTAACATTGACTACCACCGCATAAATGAAGGCTATGGTAGCGTGAACCTGGTTGATACTAGTGCCACCTGTGTGGCGGAAATACTCATTTCTACCATTGAATCACTGGGCCAGGGCATGATTGATGCGCCGATTGCGACGGCTTTTCTTGGCAGCTTTATGTCTGCTACTGCCAACTTTACCGCTCCGGCCACGACAGCTAAGGCACTCACCATTGCTGCGCAAATGATGTCGGCTGGCGCAAAGCAGCAGGAGATCGTCAAAGCCCTCGCCGCACCCACAAAACAGCCCGAGCGATCAGCTCCGAAGCCAACTCAACCAGGCGCAAATAAGGTCTACTCCAAGCAGGCAAACGAGCCAGCCCTGGCCGCCCAAGCAGATGCGCCCAAGCAACAGTCTGAGCAGCCCCGCGTAGAAGAGCCTAAAGTAGCTACCGAGCAAGCTGAGCCCGAAACCACAGGATCTACAGATAGCGAGCACAAACCCAGCGGCTCAAAAAAAAACCACATAAACTTGGTTCCGACTCAGAATCAGACGCAGAAGCCGGCGACGAACAGCCAGGAAAGCGCGTTGGCCCATGGTCTGGACGTATCCAAGGCTCCCGTGGCAGCAAGTTCTCCGTTCGGAGTAGCGAGTCCACTCGAAGCTAGTTAGTATCGGCTATACTAAGGCTATGACAAAGCAGAACATTACGGGCGAGGGTATGTGGCTGGTTCATAAGCCAGTTGGCATGAGCTCCTTTGGCGCTGTGGCGCGCATACGACGACTTACCGGCATTCGCAAAGTCGGGCATGCTGGCACACTTGACCCGCAGGCTGAAGGCCTTATGATTATTCTGGTGGGCAAAGCCTACACGCGTCAGGCCGATAGTTTTTTAAAACTCGATAAGGTCTACGAGGTAGAGGCCACCCTTGGTCAAACCAGCACCACGGGGGATAGGGAAGGGCAGCGTACGGCCGTTTCTGACGCACGGCCCACGCTCGAGCAAATTAAGACGGTTCTGGGTGGCTTTATGGGCGACATCAAGCAGACACCGCCGATATACTCAGCTATCAAGGTGGGTGGGCAGCGCGCCTACAAGTTAGCTAGGGCGGGCAAGTCGGTGGTGCTCGAAGAGCGCAGCGTTACCGTTCACCAGATAGAGCTGATGAGCTACACCTACCCGCAGCTCACCTTTCGGGCACATGTTTCGAGCGGTACATATGTTCGAAGTCTGGTCGAAGACATTGGCTCTCGCCTTGGCACGGGCGCGTATATGAGTGCCCTAGTGCGCACGGCGATTGGTACGCATAAGCTTACCGATGCCACCCACCTTGATTAGCTCGCGACAATCTGCTATATTGTGTAGGCAATGTTACAAACTACAGAGAAGAAATCACTCATTAAGGCAAACGCCGTTCACGCCAAGGACACTGGTTCTCCAGAGGTTCAGATAGCTTTGTTTACTGAGAAGATTACCCAGCTGACCGAGCATCTCAAGGTGCACAAAGGTGACAATCACAGCCGCCGTGGCCTGCTAGCCATGGTTAGTAAGCGTCGTCGTTTGCTCGACTACCTGCAGAAGAAAGACGCTACGCGCTACAGTGCAATTGTCAAGAAGCTTAAGCTTCGTCGCTAGGCAGTACCTACGTTTGCTAGCATGCTCGTTTGACACAGATTGAACATAATAGTTACTCGGATTATAGGTGATAGAGTTAAGTGATCAAAAGTTGATCAATTGTCTCTGGCGCTTACGACCGAGTACTCCAGCCAAAGTGCAGGAGAGAATAGGAGATATATGGAGATAATCCACCCATTTGGTGGCAAGACTCAGCGTTTTACCACGCAGTTTGCAGGACGAGAACTCACCATTGAAACCGGTAAGTTGGCCTTTATGGCTGACGGCGCAGTAACGGTTCGTTACGGCGATACGGTTGTAATGGCGACGGCTACGACATCGAGCGAACCTCGAGAAGGCATCGATTTCTTCCCGCTTATGGTGGACTACGAAGAGCGCATGTACGCTGCGGGCAAGATATCAGGCAGTCGATTTGTTAAGCGCGAGGGTCGCCCGAGTGAGCAGGCAATCCTTACCAGTCGTCTGATTGATCGCCCCATCCGACCACTGTTCCCCAAGGGTTACCGTAACGACGTACAGGTGGTAGTTGTGGTGCTGAGTGCAGACTTAGAGCACAGCCCAGACATTATCAGCATTATCGCCGCATCGAGTGCTTTGATGTTATCTGGCGCGCCGTTTGACGGCCCAGTGGCAGCCTGCCGTGTTGCCGAGCTTGATGGTAAGCTTGTGGCTTACCCAACTGCGGAGCAATTAGCCTTAAGTAAGCTCAACCTGACCGTCGCTGGTACGCGCGACGCCATTATGATGGTGGAAGCTGAAGCTCATGAGGTGAGTGAAGACACTATCACCGATGCGCTGGAGTGTGCCAAGCAAGCTTGGCAGCCGGTAATTGATCTGCAAGAAGAGATGGCGAGCGCCGTGGCCGTGGCCAAACAAACATTTGAGCTGCATATGCCGGAGTCGGCTGTGGTTGCCAAAGTGAGCGAGCTGCTCAAAGGCAAGCTGGGTGACGGCGTGCGTCATAAGGACGCGCGCAAACGCGAGGATTCGCTCGGAGAATTACGTCAGCACGTGCTTGACGAACTAGCCTTCTTAGAAGACGATCCGACTGACGCAGCAAACGCTAGCCGCTACGCTCGCGCTGAGGTAAAAGCTGCCTTCACCAAGGTGATTGATATGGAGATTCGTCGTGCAATCCTTCAGGACGGTGCTCGCCCTGATGGCCGCGCCACTACCGAGATTCGCTCCATTAGTGGGCAAACCGGGCTGCTGCCGCGCACGCATGGCTCGGCTCTATTTACACGCGGTAGTACTCAAGCACTGAGCGTTACCACGCTTGGTCCTGCTAGCGATGCTCAGCTGATTGACACGATGGAGGAAGACGCCAAGAAGCGCTATATGCATCACTATAACTTCCCGCCGTATTCTACGGGCGAAGCCAAGCCGATGCGTTCAGCAGGTAGGCGTGAGATCGGCCATGGCTATTTGGCCGAGAAGGCGCTTGTGGCCGTGCTACCAGACTTCGAGGAGTTTCCATACACGATTCGTGTGGTGTCGGAGATTCTAAGCTCTAACGGCTCCACATCAATGGCGAGTGTTTGTGGTTCTACGCTGAGCTTGATGGACGCTGGTGTACCGATTCGTAAGCCAGTGGCTGGGATTGCTATGGGCTTGGTACTCGATCACGACCAGCCAGGTAAGTACGTTATTCTCTCCGACATACAGGGTACCGAAGACTTTGCGGGGGACATGGACTTCAAGGTAGCAGGTACGGCCGATGGTGTTACAGCCTTACAAATGGACATTAAGGTCAAAGGCATTACCATCGAGATTATGAAGGCAGCCTTAGCCCAAGCCCACGCAGGCCGTGAACACATTATGGATAAGCTACTTGCTATTCTCGATGCGCCGCGCCCAGAGCTCAGTCCGTATGCTCCCCGTATTACCAAGATGATGATTGATCCCGAGAAGATCCGCGAAGTTATTGGTAAGGGTGGCGAAATGATTAACCGCATTATTGCCGAGACTGGCGTTGAGATCGACATCGATGACACTGGCTTAGTTATGATCGCTTCTAGCGATGAGTCGGCGGCTAAGGCGGCTAAAGAATGGGTTGAAATGCTCACCCAGGAACCAGAGGTGGGCAAGGTCTATCGCGGTAAGGTAGTGCGCGTCATGGACTTTGGCGCCTTTGTCGAGATCATGCCCGGTCGCGATGGACTATTACATGTTAGCCAGATTTCGAACGAGCGCGTGGAGGATATTCACACGGTACTCAAGGAGGGCGATGAGTTTGAGGTCAAGTTGGTCGAGATCGATAGCCAGGGCAGGCTTAACTTGAGTAAGAAAGCCTTGAGTAAGGGGTAGCTTGGGGCAAGATGGCAAGCAAGGCAAGCCAACTCGACGCAATTGCCCAGCGGATTGTAGCCCGCGAAGTTGACCTTGAAATAGCTAGATCTTGCACCACACCTGTGCCCGGCGAGGGTAGCCCAGAAGCAGACATTATGTTTGTGGGTGAAGCCCCCGGGGCACAGGAAGACCGCGAAGGCCGACCATTTGTAGGCGCAAGCGGTAAGTTCCTCGGCGAGATGCTAGAGAGTATCGGGCTTGAGCGCGAGCAGGTTTTTATAACCAACATTGTTAAGTTTCGCCCGCCGGACAACCGTGACCCGAGCCAGGAAGAAATCAAAGCCTGTTTGCCGTATCTGCTCGAACAGATCCA
>CAZNJX010000055.1:0-5241 GCA_964573585.1 uncultured Candidatus Saccharibacteria bacterium | reverse complement strand
TTTTTAAAACTATAATACTAATAACAAGAGAGGCGAGAAGATGAAATTATCGGTTGTACAAGAAAACTTACATAAGGCATTAGGGAATGTCAGTCGAGTCGTTGGCTCACGCACCAGCCTACCCGTACTTGCTAATGTTCTTTTAAAGACCGAGTCATCTCGCTTAGTGGTAAGTGCAACCAATTTAGAGATCGCCATCAGTTGTAGTGTGGGTTGCAAGGTAGAAAAAGAAGGCGCTACCAGTGTCCCCGCTCGCCTACTAAGTGAGCTCGTGGCTGGCTTACCGAGTGATAAGTTACAGTTAGTTGCGACGGGCGACAACCTTAAAGTAAAAACCACTAACTTCGAATCTCAACTCAATGGCATTGCCGCTAGCGAGTTCCCTACTACGCCAAAGGTTGCACCTGATGCGGTCGTGACTATTCCTGCTGAAACACTTACAACTCGCCTTACTAAGGTTGTTGTAGCAGCTTCAGCTGACGAATCACGCCCAGTGCTCGCCGGCGTACTCTTTAGTATCGAGTCTGGCACGCTAACGCTAGCTGCGACCGACAGCTACCGTCTGGCCGAAACCAAGCTTAGCGTGAAGGCCGATAAAGATATTAGTGTGATTGTGCCGGCAAAAACCATTACCGAGCTTAATCGTTTACTGAGTGACAATAGCGACGATGTTACTATCTCGATTGGTAAGACCGAGATACAGTTTGAAATTGGCGATATTAGCATGGTGTCACGCTTGATTGAGGGTAAGTTTCCTAACTACAACCAGATTATCCCAACCAAATCAACGACCTCGATGGTGCTGAGCAAGTCCGAGCTTACGAGTGTTGTGAAGGTGACGAGCTTGTTTGCCCGCGAAAGTGCCCATACCATAAAGTTAGACTTCACTTCGACTGGCCTTCAGCTCTCAGCCAGAGCTTCAGAAGTTGGTGAAAACAGCTCATTAGTAGAAAGTACACTGGTTGGTACTGAGGCTGAGATCGCCATTAACGCTCGCTACCTCTTGGATGTTTTGAGTGTCATTAACACCCCCGAGGTGGAGATTGCCGTTAACGACAAGCTAGACCCTTGCCTGATTAAGCCGGTGACCAAGAAAGCGGACGATAATACTTACATCCATATCATTATGCCGCTACGCAGCTAATGTATGATCCGCTCTCTTTCGCTTACTAATTTTCGCTCATACAAAACGATTGAGCTGAACTTTGAAGATAACTTAACCGTTATTAGCGGCCCGAACGCAGTGGGTAAAACTAACCTACTCGAGTCAATCTTTGTTGCTTCTACCACTAAATCGTTTCGGGCTCGTGATGCAGACTTAGTGAATATTGGCGAGGAATTCTTCCGAGTAGTGGCTCAGTTCGACACAGACTTGGTTGAGCTATCGCTCTCCCATCAAGCTGGCGCCCAGGCGAAACGACTTAAACTCAACGGTAAAAAGCAGAGTCTTCACTCGCTGCTGGGGCGAAACCCAGTTACACTCTTTGAACCGCACGATATGAACTTGTTTGACGGTTCACCCGATCAACGTCGACGCTACATCGACACCCTACTCTGCCAGCTCTCCTCGAGCTATATGGTGGCGCTCACGGCCTTTAAGCACATCCTTCGGCAACGCAACAGCTTATTACACCAAGCCAAGCTTCAGCAGCGTCGTGTGAGCGAGGACGAGCTGTTTGTTTGGGACGTGCAGCTCAGTCAGCCGGCCGAGGAAGTTTCAAAGCAGCGCCGCGATATCATTGCCCGCCTTTCACCTATCATCCATGACGTTTATAGTGATATAGCAGGCGCCCAAACGAAACTCGAGCTCATATGCGAGCCGAGTGTAGATTTGAGTCAAGAACACTACATTAACACATTAACACGCAATCACATGAGGGACGCAGTAGCTGGCTTCACCACCAGCGGACCACACCGCGATGATATGCGCCTCGACTTTAAAACCGGCAGTATTACGTCCACGGCTTCCAGGGGTGAAACCCGGACCATAATCTTAGCCCTCAAGTTAGCCGAGATGCGCTTACTGCAAGAATCACTTAACCTCAAACCAATCCTACTCCTTGACGATGTATTTAGTGAACTCGATGCTAAGCGCCGTAAGCACCTCATGGAATTAATCGCCACGCAGCAGACGCTCCTTACCACTACAGAGGTGGATAAGAACATCTCCAAGAATAGTTACATTATTGACTTAAGTGGGCTAAGCTAAAGGGTATGGCACTCGAAAACATCCGTGATTTACTTGCCCAGCGCGTCGACCAGCTCGATAGTGGCAAGCATGATGTTATGACTGAGGCAAAGCTTATTATCCTCGAGCATATTAAGGTTGAGGTGCGCGTACTTAGTTATCAGAACGGCACGCTTCGGCTAGCGACCGAAGATAGCTCGGCTGCCAGCGAGATTAGGCTGCGCTCAGCCGATCTGCTCCAAGCTATTAACGAGCGTATTACGCCCGAATCAGTTAACTTCTTGCGGGTTACGGTGCGTTAAAGCGAGCAAGAGCTTACTGCTCAACTTCAGGTGGTGAGTATTCGACAACATAGCTACTAGGAACAATACCCTTTAAATCAAGAAAATCAAGGGCCGCTTTCTTATAACTAGCTATCTTAGCAGCATCGGTCAGGTCTTCGTTCGTAAGGAGTAAAGCAATAATGATTTTTTCAGTCTTGCCGTCAGCGGTCGGCTCGTCAAGCAGCTCATAGCTAATGTAGTATTGATCGGTACTAACTGGTAGGTTAGTTACAAGCGGATCATCATTCCCCTTCTCGGTAGCAGCGCTGGCCTTAGGATCAAAGACGTACTTGAACTTATAGCTATATTCATTAATGATTGAGCCGTCAGTTGCCGTTACCCCGACTAAAACCAACTCATAGGACTGACCATCTTCCATAGCTTTAAGTTGCAAAAATAGCTTTTTACCATCCACCTTACTGCCGGCAATAATCCCTTCACCGCCCCGTATTTGGGTTTGTCTATCGAAAGCCGATAGATCTTTACTAAAGCTGAACACTACTGTCTTCGTGAGGCTCTGGATGGTTGTGTTCTGACCCGGATCAACCCCCACAACACGAAATGTTGAGGCAGTGTAGAGTACGAGTCCAACAAGTAGAATGGTAACTACCCCAAGGATAATACATAGATTTTTTTTATTAGTCTCCCAAAAACTATTTAGCTGCACAGCCAGTTCCTCCATCTTTTGCCCATACTTGTCTTAGTATACTCTGTGCGAAGCCCAGGCGGACAGGCTTAGTACCATCTGGATTAGCCGGCCGCTCAAACTTACGCAGGAAAATATCTGTGGCAGTTTCAACCGAGGTGGTCGCTCTGATAGGATCGAGTGTATTTGCTTTATAGGCAGTATTTAACTCAATCCATAAGAAATCGAGCTGCACACCAAGATCGCTCGCCGACTTTCCGCGCGATTTGGCATAGTTCTCTAAATTCGTGCGCCGCCCAAACGTCCACTGAACGATACCATACCCCTTACTAGCTCGAGGTGTCTTTTCTTCGATACCCGGGTTAAAGCCAGATTCTGCCTGTATATTTCCCATTATACCGGCTACTTGATTAGCACTCAGGCCGTTACAGCTTAGGAAGTTCCAGATAACCTCGGCATTGGTATTTCCACTAAGCGTCGTGTTGCTCACGACGGTAGCTGCATTACAATCGGCTGAGCTCGCCGCCGCCGACACACCCGCACCGATGTTGGAAAAGGCACCACTAACGCCGGTCGCCACCGTGTTGGCAAAGCCTGTTCGACCAGTGGTGGTAGATGGATGTACACCAAGGCCGGTTGTAGGGTTGGAATCGATGTAGTCAGGATTCTTCTTAATCGCGCTCGCCCAATCAATGATAGTAAAACCACCTTTTGACGCGGCCTCACTCAAGAGTTTATTTATCGGGCCGGTGTCGATATCAACCCCACTGCGCTTGGAGTTATCGACCCCAATGTTAACCCAGTAGAGCTTCGCCTTCGACGTTTTGGCCAGCTCAACAACGGTATTCACGTTAGCCCCAGATACTCCACCATTTGTGCCAAGCTCAACAACTATAGCCGAAGCATCACTCCACTGGGCTTTGTCGTTTTGAAACACACTCACACCGTCCAGGGTTGTGTTGCCTACACTGAGTCGGCGGCTCGCTTTGCCATTAATCACCGCGGTCGAAAAGCCCTTGCCTTTAAGCGCAGTAGTTAGCTCAGACTGAGTCCCTTCCGTAATGGAATCACCAATCATATAGACCTTACCTTTATCTGCGCTGTTTGTTGCTGTAGAAGTTGATCCAGAAGCACTGCCAGCCGCCGAGCCAGCCTGGGTACAGAGGTTAATGTCGGTGGCGTCGTAAAACGTTCTAAGTTCAATCTCTTTACGTTGCTGCGCGGTGAACGCTTCGGCAGTTGGCACGCTCATACTACTAAAGCATAAGACGAGCGCCGAGAGGCTCATAAACATTCTTTGCACAACAGGTTTCACAGCTTAGACTCCAGATATTTGAGAACGTTATCTGGCATAATCTTCTCAATTGGTTCATCGACAAACTCGGAAGCTGGGCCCGCAATGAGCTTCCAGCCGTTAGTAGTTTTGTTAAATACTGCATATAGTTTATCGAGGTCAGGGTCGCTATCTTGGAATTGAACAACCTCAGCCACTGCCCAAGCTCCGTTCATGAAATAGGTTGGTTCGCGGACTTTATACTCATACCCTCCCTGATTTATACCCTTAGGCAATACCCTAGTGAGCTCATCTGACAGCTTAACCCGCAGTGCTACCTTAACCACTTGATCTGTTTCGGGGTGTATAACTTGATCGTATGGCTCAAAACCAACTTTCTCCACGTGTACTTGATAGTCTTTACTTCTAAGACGTAAGGTTAATCCATTACCGTCTAGTTCGTAGGCTTTCCCATTTAGGGTTAATGTGGAGTCTGGCTGAGAAATACTAAAAGTTACGGTTTTGGCAGTTGCTTGATATATAAGAACAACAAGACCAACTATAGCCACAAGACCAATCAATACTGAGAGTACTTTGTTCTGCATTAAGAATTCATGTATCATGACTACCCCGGACACCCTGCTGATTCTGGCAATTTATAATCGTCAGATATTCTAACATGGAAGTGCGTTGCGTGCCCTGGCCAAGTCTCCATGGTGCCAGGTTTACCATTGGCGCGCGCATAACTATTTACAGCTTCTTGTACAGCCTTATCGTTATAATAAATGGTTTTAATAATGCCAGTGTCGAT
>CAZNJX010000054.1:0-5274 GCA_964573585.1 uncultured Candidatus Saccharibacteria bacterium | reverse complement strand
GCTTGGGCGCAAGATCCCCAGACCTTCGTGGCTTATCGAGAAGACCTACTCGAGGCTGCTCGATTCAAGAAGAACACTGAAGCTAAGACGTACGTGGTTGCTCGCCCTGAGGAGTTAGTAGTCGTGGCGGCCAACCAGATGACACTTGGCAGTGCGGACCTTGGCGGTAGCATTGAGCACTTAGAGAGCCTGGCGCTAACCAATAAGCCAAAGGCTGTCATTATACTGGGGGCTAATAGCAGCGAGCTAAAGGCCCTGAAGCGTCGAGTTGAGGCTAAGTACCCCAAGGGTAGCTTCGGTGTTGTGACCTCAGCGTTTAATGAAAGCCAGCTATTTAGTTGGTACAAAATTCCATGACACAGCCCGATCTTTCAATCATCATTCCTGCTTATCACGAAGCCGATCGTATTGGGGAGACCATTGCAACCCTGGCAGCATTCTTAGGCAAACATGACTACGGTACAGTCGAGGTCTTGATTGTCGCTCAGGACCCTCATACTCACCGCTTAGCAGCACTTGAATGCAAAAACCACCCCGGCTTTCGCAGTATCGAGCTGCTTGAGCGCGCCGGTAAAGGCGGTGCGGTTAGGACGGGTATTTTCGAGGCGCGTGGCCGCTATAAATTATTTATGGACGCGGACCTGGCTACACCACTGCATCATCTCGATGCTGTGCATGACTTTATTGGTCGGCAGGGTGATCTTGCGATTGCCGTGCGGCACATTAACGTTACTCACACCGGCATACGGAAGTTTATCTCGGAGTTTGGTAATTTGCTAACACGCGTTTTGCTCACACCAGGAATTGCCGATACGCAGTGTGGCTTTAAGGTGTTTGAGGCTGACGTAGCCAAGCAGTTATTCGGCAGGCAGCGCATAACTGGCTGGGCTTTTGATATGGAGCTTCTTGCCATTGCGCGCCAGCAGAAGTACAAGATCGAAATCATCGAAGCGGATGATTGGCATGACCCTAAGGTCGAAGGCTTGGTGGGGGACAGTAATGCCAAGGCTGCCATAGAATCAGGTATAGATATGCTCAAAATCAAGTGGCGCTTAATGACCGGTCAGTATAAGCGAATCAGTTACCATCATAGCCCACTTGATTAAGGTCTGAGCGAACTAACTCCTCTCGCCTAAAGCGCAGCATACGCGCTCTATCGCACTTCGTAGATATAGATTGATCCGCCAATGCGCTTAATTGGTTGCTTGTCGCGCAGCCACTGGTAGTTGTATGGCCTTGGTTTGTTGATTTGATAAAAGAGGTCGCTGACGAGGTATGTTTCTGAAATAGCAATGTATTTGGTGGCCGGTTTGCCGTAATTAACATGCCACTCGATGTATTTGGACTCCCCGCAATCATAACCAGAAGCGTTCTTAATGAGCTCGCCCTGGTCATTGTAGCGGCGTTTGCAGAAGTAATAGCGCGGATCAGTTCCGCCAAAGTAGTCAATCGCGATTTTGTCGATGTCAGGGTTGTTGTTTACATACTCGACCAAGCGTTTGGCGTCTTGTCCCCAGTCGACATTGGAGTCAGAGAGGTATTTGGCAGCCTTGGCCGAACCACCAAAGGGCTCACTAATGTAGGGTACGTACGATGGGTACTGGACGAATGCTGCCCCTACGTACCAGGCTGTAAGGAATGTAATGATTACGCCTGCGGCGAGCTTGTGGTTCTGGCGCTTTGGTTTATGGTAAAGATCCATGGTCTTCTTGGCGACCAGGATGAACACGAATGGCATCATCGGGAAGAGGTGGCGGATGCCAAGGTTGAGATTACCGGTAATGGATATGTATGAGTAGTAGCCGATAAACAGCAAGCAGGTCAGCTCGGTAAAGTGGCTGTGGCTGTAGGCCTTGAAGTTGCTCCAGACTTTTAACGGCGTCTTGCGCAGATACGACACTACGCCGGCTACTATAACTCCAAGTAGGAGCACAAGCATTGGCAGAGGAGTCTTTAGGACAAAGCTTATTGGGAAATACCAAGTGAAACTCTGGTTGGTGACCTCTCCCATGAGATAGGTGATGTTACCGCTTTGAACGCGGTTAATGACCATCAAAACTCCCAGAATATATTGGACAAGTGGTTTGAGGATTGCGTTGTCGTTAACTTGGGTTAGATATTGGCCGTAGAGATTGTTGTAGCCAGACGGCAGCGACTCGGTGATGAGCTTGTCTTGCATGGCCGCCGGCATATGGATGGTGTGAGGCACATAAAAAAGCCAGACCAGTAGGAAGCCAGCTCCGAATAGCACTATGAGCCCGGCTAAGTGGGCAACAACAGCTTTGCGCGTAAGAGCCGGCTTGTCGGTAGTGATAAGCTTTAGTACAACTAGTAGCACAAAGAACGGTACGAGCATAATGGCCGAGAACTTGGCAACTTGAGCGAGGGCAAAAAACAACACTGCAACCGCGAGTCGACCTTTGCTTGCAGGACGCTTGAGCCATTCTAAGAAGCTCCAGACAGCAAAGAATACGAAGGCAGCGATGCCAAGATCGGTAGTTACAAAATGATCATGCGCCAAGATGTTGGGGGAGAAGGCGTAGAAGGTTAGTGCCAGAAGAGCAGTTGGCGGTCCATAGCGCCGCAAACAAAAGCGGTAGATGCAGTAGCCTAGAATGACGCCTAGTAATAAGAGCGGTAGGCGTGAATAGAAGAGAATATCATCGGCGTTGTTGCCATAATGGTAGATAAAGTTCCAGCCCGCTTCCCACTGCCCATTGGCGTCGCGTGTCCAGGCGGGGATGTCGTCGGGGAACTCAACGTTAAGCAGAAGGAGCGGCGCGGCAGCGATGTCTTTGAGTAACGGCGGGTGTTCAGGGTTAAGGCGGTAATCGCCGTACTTGAGGTAGCTGTAGCCAGCCGGGATATGGGCCACTTCGTCCACAATGGCGCTGTCGCCTTGCATTGTAAACAGGCTAAGCCCAAACATAATGGCAAGAATAGCCGCCGCGATAAATGGATGGAATGAGTACGTAAACGATCGAAGCTTTGCTAACATAAGTATAATTATAGCCTATTGCGCCAGGTGACTACAATCAAGCCGCTGTGGGACTCTGTTGGGTCGGCCTGTGATCTGCTAAAATAAGAGGTATTAAATGAGGTATGAGCATGCTCGAAAAAGCAAAAATGGCCGCACAGGCCTTAAAGATTCAAAAGGAACTCAAACGACTTACTGCTGAGGCAGAGGCAGGTGACGGGGCCGTGCGCGTGGTGGCTGGTGTAAAGATCGATCAGGCGTCGTTTAGCATGGAGCTACGTGAAGTGCATATTGATCCAGCGCAGATGGAGGACGCGGACAGGGTTGGCAAGTGGGTCCAATCGGCTGTGAATCAGGTGAGCAAGAAGATCATGCAGGATGTCACCGAGAAGATGCAAGCGCTGGCTGGAGGAATGAACTTACCGGGCATGTAGTACCGTGGTGAGTGCAAGAGTATGGAGATTTTGCCACCGAGCGTCGAGCGGCTCATTAGCGAGTTTGCAAAACTGCCAAGCATAGGGCCTAAGACTGCCGAGCGGCTGACGTTTTATTTACTGCGTAGTGGCGGCGAGAAGCAGCTTGGTGAGGCGGCGCTGGCACTCAAAGAAGGCCTGCGCTACTGCAGCCGTTGCCAAAACTTTAGCGCCAGTGATTTGTGTGCGTTGTGTGCTAGCACGCAGCGTGACGATAGTATCTGGGCAATCGTGAGTCAGCCGCTTGACGTAGTTGCAATCGAGAAGACAGGCTTGTTCAAGGGGCGCTACCATGTCTTGCATGGGGTGATTTCGCCGGTCGACGGTATTGGCCCTGACCAGCTCAAGATTGGTGAGCTCATGCATCGCTTAGAGAATGAAAAGCCCAGTGAGATTATTCTGGCCATGAATCCGAATATAGAGGGTGAGACCACCTCGCTCTATCTTGCAAAAAAGCTCGAACCGCTCGGTATTCGCGTAACGCGTTTGGCGCATGGTTTGCCAATTGGTGGCGATCTTGAATACGCTGATCAAATGACCTTGACCCAAGCGATAGACCATAGGCGAGAATTCTAGGTTCTCTCACCTGTGCTAGAATTGATAGTATGATTAGTTTACAAAACTCACTGACCAAACAGAAGCAAGTATTTACACCGCTCAAACCGGGCCAAGCAAGCATTTATAGCTGTGGCCCGACCGTCTATGACCATGCCCACATTGGCAACCTGCGCGCCTACTTGTTTGCCGACTTGCTGCAGCGCACCTTACGCCAGATTGAGGATCTTAAGGTCTCGTGGGTTATGAACATAACTGACGTGGATGACAAGATGATCGTGCGGGCAGCACGCGACTATCCAGAGGATGAGCCCATGGTTGCGTTGGGCAAGCTCGCCGATAGGTTTACCGACGCCTTCCTGGATGATCTAGAGGAGATCGGCGTGCGACGTGCGGACATTCTCAAGTTGCCACGTGCGACTGACCATATTAAGAGTATGCAAAGGCTCATTGGCGAACTTGTGGCTGAGGGCATGGCGTATGAAGCGGGCGGCAGTATCTACTTTAGTTTGAGCAAATATCAAGCTTCAGGTAAGGACTACGGCGTGCTGAGCGACATAGACTTTGCAGGACAATCCAGGGTGATTGACGATCAAGATCAGAAGGAGGGTGTGGGTGACTTTGCGCTCTGGAAAGCTGCTAAAGAAGGCGAACCTGCCTGGCAGTTTGAGTTGGCAGGCAAGCAGTTGCCCGGTCGACCGGGTTGGCACATTGAGTGCTCGGCTATGAGTACTGATTATCTTGGCAGACCATTCGACATTCACACCGGCGGGATTGACCTTAAGTTTCCACATCACACCAACGAGATCGCTCAGAGTAGTGGCGAGTTGGCTCGTTACTTTTTACATAATGAGTTCTTGAATATATCGGGCGAGAAGATGGCTAAGTCAGCGGGTAACTTTTATAAGCTTGTCGACATTGGTGACGGTATGGCGTTTCGCTTGCTTGTGCTGAGTGCTCATTATCGAACTAAGTTGGAGTTTAGTTTGGACAACGTTGTAGCGGCTCGTCAGCGCTTGGACGCCATCCGCGAATTTGTGCGCAAGAACCAGTACGCCACTGAGCTGGTTGATAATTCAGCTGTTATTGATAACTTCAGGCGTAGTTTTACGGCGGCACTACGCGATGATTTAAATACCCCCCAGGCATTCGCAGCTTTGGCAGCGTTGGAGCGAGACGGGCTTAGGGTCACGGGAGCGCTCGAGGCGGTAGCCTGGGCAGACAGGGTACTAGGCCTGGGGTTGGTTGATGATACGACGCCTTTTAGCG
>CAZNJX010000053.1:0-5340 GCA_964573585.1 uncultured Candidatus Saccharibacteria bacterium | reverse complement strand
AATGAATGATGATGAATATGTAATACAAAAGAATCGATATCAATCAGAACTGGACGAATTGGACGGAGGCTTACGTGGGACTGAATTGCGTGCTAACAACTGGCTTAAATCCACGGAATAAGTATTCGACTTCATTGCTAACGCTAGAGAACGATTCAAGAATGGAGATCTCGAAACGAAACGTAGAATCTTCAGAGCACTAGGTCAGAACTTTACTCTAAAAGATCAAAAACTACATATCGAACCTAGTGAATGGCTAGTTCCCATCGCAGATAACTACAGTCAAATCGAATCTTAATACTTAAGAAGGGTTAGAACCAAACAAAAAACCTCTCCTAAGGTGAAGGAAGAGGCAATTGCTTCTGTTTCTGAAACTTGGAGGGCCAGGTGGGTTGGTTGCTATCGCAACCTCCGCTAAGTGCTTGCTAATCGTTTGAGCGAGCTCAGTCATTACGCTGCGCGCCTAGCTCCACCGAACCTTCGGTTCTCAACCACTGACATACAAGAAAAAAGCCGGACACAAGGTCCGACACTTTTCTTGGAGGGCCAGGTGGGATTCGAACCCACGACATGCTGCTTAAGAGGCAGCCGCTCTAACCAACTGAGCTACTGGCCCACAGAATCTGCGGAGTACTTCCTGGTGCACCCTGTAGGATTCGAACCTACGACCTTCTGTTCCGAAGACAGACGCTCTATCCAGCTGAGCTAAGGGTGCACGCTCCTCGCTTGATATCTGCCAAACAGCAAGCCTTGAGAACCAGGTTATTTTAGCACAAATCAGCCAGTGGCGCTAGACCTGTTACAAGGTGGCTCGCCCGCGTATAATAGGGCGAATGAAACACACCTTACACCAGGAAGTACTAGCGTGCGGCGTGCGCGTGTTGCTTGTAGACGTGCCTTATGCCAGCACATTTAGCTTTAGCACGGTGGTGCGGGCGGGCTTTAAGTATGCTGACCCTAACGCCTTTGAGCTGCCACATTTGCTTGAGCATTTGGCCTTCGATGGTACGAAGCAATACCCTACCCCCGCCGAGTTTGCTTTTGTGCTCGAAGGCGAGGGGACAGACTCCAATGCCTCGACTTCGGCTGATCTTATTCGCTATTACTACAACGGTGGCCGCACGGACTTAGAGAATATTATGGATCTTGCCTGCGGACAACTCGTGGACTCGGTTTTTGAGGACAGTGCTATAGTGAGTGAAAAAGGCGTGGTGGACTCAGAGCTGAGCCGCTTGCTCGAAAACGACAGTCATATGTGCTCAATGGTCGGAGTCCAGTACCTTGAGCCGTTGTTTGGGCTCTCGTACCAGGAGCGCATTGCACAGTTTCAGGACATTACTCGCCAGTCTATCGTAGATTACTACCGCGCCACTCATGTGGGTAACAATACCTGCATTATTTTGGCTGGTGACTTTGGCCGTGGCAAACAAGTGGCGACGCTGGTGCGCCAGCTCGAACAGCGCCTTAGAAGCATACCAAAGGGCAAACAGCGGCCTCACATCAAAAATGACTTACCCAAGGGCTTCAAAAGCCAAGTGCTGGTGACACCTTCGCTTAAAAAAAGCGAAGGCTACTTTGAGCTTGATTTTATAAACACAGATTACACAGATGATCTAGGCGAGCGCGTAGCCATGCGGGTGTTTAATACCATACTCGGTGGCGGCAGCGCTTCGCGCCTGTTCTTAAGCACGCGCCTCAAAGGCCTCAGCTACGGTCCGCAGGTATCGAGCCGGTTTGATCGCAATCTAAGCACGGCGGGGTTTTATGATCGGGCTAAGCCAGCTAAGCTTCTGCCCCTCTTTACAGAATGTGTCGAGCAGACATTTGCAATCGTTCGGGGAGAATATACCGATGCCGAGCTAGAGCGTGCTCGGGGCTATATGCGAGGTGATTTGCAAAGTGGGTTTGAGCGGCCTGCCGACTTAGCGGGTTGGTACGGCAGTAACTTTGTGTGGGGCAAGGAGCTTAAAAGCCCAGAAGACGCCTTAGCGGAGCTGCAGGCGGTAACGCGCGATAGCATTGCGACGATGGCGCATAAGTTTTATGGATCTGGCAACTGGCTGTTGAGCTTGCGTGCGCCCGAAGGCAGCGTGGACGCGGCCGCATACCGCGCGGTGATTGAGGCGGCAATTAAATAAGTCCAAAAGGAAGAGGCCGGTACGTCGTTGTACCGGCCTCAGTCCTCAACTGTTGTGTGCTTATGTCTAGCCCTGCATGAGGGCCATGACACTGGCGTTGCGCGCCTTCATCATCAGCCCCGTAGTAGCGACCACCCCAATGACGAACATGGCAAGACCTGCCACCACGATAGCATCGGGAGTGAGGCTGGCGTGGAATCCTGGGGTACTCAGGTTTGTGGCCTGCACCAGCACCCAGCCGAGTGGTATGGATATCAACCAACCGACGAGGAACAGCCAACTGAGTGCCAAAGCTTCACTACCGGCCACCTGGGCTTTGGATGCGCCGATTGCTCGAAGCTTGCCCAGAGTATTGAGCCGGAGTTGCAGCTGTTTCAAGGTGATGACCGTGAGGCCAACCACTCCTAGGGCCGAGACGACGAAGATGATCGTGTAGATCAGGCTCGAGATGTTTCGGGTCCAGTAGTCAACGTTGCCATCGATGTACTGTTGCTTGCTCAGCAAGTCGACTTCGTCCAGCCAGCCCTTGAGCGCGAGTCCGTCTCGCCACCGTTCCTCGTCGACGTTGGTGATGGCGATGGAGTTGTAGAGCTCCAAACCGCCGTAAAGGTCGAACATGGCTTGTTCACTAATGAAGACCATCTCCTTGCCGAAAGACCCTGTCTCGCGACTGAGTCCGACGACGCGGTACGGTTTGTCCACCAGTTGCACTGTGTCGCCCAGCTTGATGTCGAGGGACTTGGCCAGATCGACGTCAATGACGGTTTCGCCATCGGTGCGCAGGTGGCGCCCCGAGCTCAGCAAAGGAGCAGTTGACCCATCTTCGCGGTACATGCCGTAGAGCACATCTCGCGCTTTGAGCTTGCCGAAGTACCAGGTGACACCAACGGCCTCAAGGCTGTCGTTATCGCGTAGCTCCTTCATCAGTTCCGGCGCGATGGTAGAGCTCTCCATGGCACTGCGGGCTCCGCCCTGCATGACCATGTAGTCGTAGGTGTTGGTCTCGAAGTATCGGGCGGTTCCGACCGTGGATTCCACATTCGTTGCCCAGAACATCATGATGAGTGCCGCTACGAAGGCGACGCCACCGATAGTGAGTAGTGAGGACTTCTCACTGCTGGGCAAGCCTTTCTTGGGCCGGAAGGCCCGGATCCAAGCAAGCTTGATCGTTGCCTTCATGTAGGGCTCTTTCCGCGCATGCGCGCTATGTCGATGTACAGTTAAGAACCGAGTAATAATAGTATAATACTATAGATAAGTCAATGGCAATGCAGTGGCGCAAAGCTATTGAACCATTATGCATAGGTTGAATTTAGCCAAGATAGATCGTATTATCAGTCTATATGGTAACTAAGGAAGAATTTAACAGTTCTAATGCGTGGGGCTTATCTTGTAGCATTGACCTGTCGGGTTGCAGCCCAGAGAAGATAAGGAGTGCTGATTCAATTAGGACATTTGTTTATGAGCTGTGTAAACAGATTGATGTAAGGCGCTTTGGAGAGTGTACAATAGTTCATTTCGGAGAAGATGATAGGATTGCTGGCTACTCCATGACACAACTTATAGAGACGTCATTGATCTCTGGGCACTTCGCTAATAGAACTAACGCTGCATACCTAGATGTCTTCTCATGTAGGTATTTTGACCCTTCCAAAGTGTGTGATTTTGCTAAAACATACTTTGAAGCCAACAAGTTGGTGGCAACATGCACTATAAGAGAATAACTAGATGGGTATAACTGAAGGAAGAATGAATCCTGACAATGGATCGGTGCATAGCCGCCAGGAGGTTTCACTTGAGAAGAAGAATGATCGGGAGCCCACTCGTTTTGACTTTGCAGAGTATCGGGCACGCTTAGATAGGGAGGCTTTAGGGTCGAGAAAGATAGGTCTCCTGAGTGAGGAACTTGCCGAGCAGGCACGCTTAGATCATCGAACCGTAACCGCAGGAATAGATGGACTAAGCATTCCCATCCTTGTGCCAATTGAATATGTTGATGGTTATGATGGCGAACGCTCGATGCAAATTGCACATTTCGGGGGAAGTATTTCTGGAGGGGATGTTTACTCCCTACCCATTTCCTCTGATATTCTTGAACGTTTAATCGCTAGCGATGAGCTGATGAATGAGCTTAAGTCGCGTCTTGATGGCGGTACCAAGGTATTCTTTGAACACACAATGAACCCTGAGGACAAAATAACACAGGCGACAATTAACCTCCTGGCTGCTTTGGGGGTGGAGTGGCGTGAGATACCATTACATGACGAGGGTGCGCCCGCAGATAATACTCAGGCAGCGATGTCGTATTACATCACTCCAACGCGCCATGTTGAGAAGAGCATTGGTTTTGGAGGCGACGCTTCAATCTACAATCTATACAAGAAGGCGGTCCTGGATGGTGAGTACGATATGTTCCCCGAATCAGGGGCAACAATTCTCTCGTCAGACGACTTATCACCTGAAATGATAGATAGGCTTTGGGTGTTATATGAAGAAAGATTTCAAGATCTAGGTTCAAACCACCCGATATCTATGGAGGATACAAGAGAGCTCTTTAACGAACTAATTGATGCTCAAGGTACTACATTAAGTGTATACTTTTCAAATGCAGAACCGGTAGCATTCATGTTCTTTATGACAGATCCTTCTGCCCTTACTTGGCTTAATCCGAAATATATTGAGGACCATTTAGCCCCTGATACTGATCTCTTGTTCTTTCCTGGAATTGTTGCCAAGGCGGATGGTGTGGGAAGGTACGCAAAGCCAACCATTCAGCTACCCACACAAATGGCAAGCAGAACAAGTAGAGAATATACTGTTGCATTCGAGAGCACCAACCGGTCAAGCGCCTATATCCCACGACTCGTGTATGAGTATGTTAACGATTCCGGCGTGTTAGCTGCAGACTTGCCGGTGGCCATCGACACTACCGTATATCGTTGTATAGAGATTCTCTAACGCTCCAGCGAGTATTTCTTAAGGAACCCACTAGGTCTTAGTAAGAGCTTATGCTCCCTCAGCCCTTCGATACCCAGGTCTTGCTCAAGGTTAAGTGCCTTTACACCATTCCTACTAAGGAATCTCATAGTCTCAGAGAATAAGTGATCGAACATATGTTCGTATTTATAGCTACATTTAATATGATGGACTATTGCATTACTCCTACTGACTGGGAAGGTGAATACAACACAGCCCTCTATGC
>CAZNJX010000052.1:0-5548 GCA_964573585.1 uncultured Candidatus Saccharibacteria bacterium | reverse complement strand
GCCATACGGCGTAAGTACCCTTGCAGAATAAAGGCGCCAGGCATGGTCATGTGGTGGCGGTTGAGCTCTTCGCGCTTACCAATGCGGATATTGGCGGTGCCAATTTGTCCTACCTTGGTACCGTCAGCACTGAGGGCTGCCCAGATCATATTAGCGGTAGTGGTTTTGCCCTTGGAGCCGACCACGCCGATAATGACCATTTGAGCCGATGGATTGCGGAACTTTATCTGGGCGGCTCGTGCCTCTGGGTAGTGGTATTTGTTCAGCGCCTCGCGTGGGATGAGCGGACGGAGCGTACTCTTGATTTGCTTGATCATACAGTCATTATACATGATTGGCTTTACGCCTAAGCGCTGGCGGACATGAAAGCATAAAAGCTTTTGTGCTTGAGGGGGAATATTGATATAGTAGCTGTATGCCACCGACTAACCCACAAGTACCCCAGGGTAATCCTGGAGTACCGCTCCAAACTCCACCGCCCGCTGGGCCGCCACCAACTGCACCAGTTGCATCCCAGCCAGCTCCCGTACCGCCACCAGCTGCTCCTGCTGCTGTGCCCGTGCCCCCACCGCCAGCGCCCGCATCTGTGCCTGTGCCCGAACCAGTTATGCCTCCAGCAGCAAGCGCTATGGCAGCAGCCGAGCCAGCCAGCCCACCGCTAACAGCGCAACCAGCCTCTACGGTAGCTCCCTCTGTACCTACAGCCCCGGTCGCTCCTGCTCCTGCGCCGCTCACCCCACCGCCCGTAATGCCCGAACCAGTGGCACCAGACCCAACCCCTATAGCAATGGGTCAAAGTGCAAGCGCGCCAGCCGACGCTGTACCAGCCATGCCAGGGAGTACAATGAGTCCTGTTGACCCATCGCTCGGTTTACCCCTTGATCATGACGCTGCTATGCCCATTCCTGAAGCACCTCATCCAGATGCTAAGCCACATTCTAAAAAGAAACTTTTTATCATCATAGGTGTGGTGCTGGTAAGCCTAGCGGTGGCTGGCGGTGTGTGGGCAATGCTCGGTATGCCAGGTCTTAAAAAGGCCGACACCTCTAATCTAAAGCAGAACACCGAGACGGGGGCGGGCGATGCTACTGAGTTTGATCCTGACGCTGCTAGTAGCGGACAAACAGGCGAGTCTAGTGATGGGGCTGGGGGTAGTAGTGCGGCGAATTCCTCAACCAGTGGCTCTTCGGCTGCTGTGGCCTACGGGTCGATTACGCGACCCTGCTATAGCTTCTCGCTACCCACACCAAACACTGGATCAAAGGATACTTCGTGCAAGATTGACGCTGTGTTTGGCAATCCATCCACGAGCAAGTTACTGATTTTACCAAGTACAGCCACATTTAGTTCGCTCGAGTCCGCTCTTTCGGTGGCTAAACAAACCTATAAGCTTAATGCTCCGGTTGATAAGAAGATTAAGCTGGGCGGTTCCGACGCCTACGAAACCACCTACACCACCTCGAGTGGTAAAAAGGCTGTCAAGATCATCGTGAGTGCGGTTGGGCGGAACTATAAGTTCGGCGGTGCAAATGTCTCGGGGTTTGAAATAAACATGCCGGCTACCACCGCCAAAGATCTCGCTGCTGTAGTCGAGCTCGAGAAGACCTGGGCCTGGAAGTAGTCTTTCCCAAGCCAACACAAGCGCTTTGTGCTTAAGGGGTAACATTGCTATACTTGTAGGTAAATACCTGCTCGATTATGCCCCCACAAGACTCACAAACACCAGCTAACGCCACGGCCGCACCGCTCCCTGCAGGGGGGATTGATTTGAGTGCGCAGATTCCGCCATCATACGCGCCGTCAATGGCGTCAACCACACCGTCTGCAGTGCCAGCCAGCTCGGCGCTGCAGGATGCTTTGCAGGAGCAACTCAAAGGTCCTCAGCAGTCGGATGCTCCCGTAGTAGCTCAACCGAGTAGTGCACCAGCAGCTAGCCCGGGCGCGTCGTTTGCAAATGAGGAGTCACTCATTCCGTCCCTGGCAGTGGCTACGCCTGCGCCTGCGCCTGATCCGTTGGACGCACACCTGCAGTCCGACGAGCCTGATCCGATGGCGGGCTTCACCGATCCCGCCCTGAAGCAGTCTGCTTCTGCTGCCGTTGATACTCCGTTGGTAGCCAGCCAGCCAGCTCCTTTGCCAAGCGCTGCTGTTGCAGCCCCGCCCGCAGAGCCTATGTCTGCAGCCCAGCCCAGCCAGGCGGATCCTGCTGGCGTGGCAGAACCAGCACCCGAGATTGTGCCTCCGCCTGCTGCGGCTCAAGCCTATGATCCGACGCTCGAGGCCGGTGCGGGCGCCCCGGCTAGTTCCTACCCAGCGGCTACTGAGCCCTTACCGATGCCACCCAACCCGCTGGAGCTCGATGGGTCCTCGGCTACACCCTCGGCCGCTGCTTCTGCCAGCACCGACTACGCTCCAGTTTCAACGGCCGATCTAGGGGCACCGCCTCGGATTGACCTTGTAACCGGCGTGCCAATTGATCAGTTGCCCCCAGCACAGCCGAGCAATGACGCGCCTTTACAGTCGATGCTGGATGATTCTAGCCAGGCAGCACTTGATCCACTTGACCCCTATGCCGACCCCATGCTGATGTCGGAGGGGAGTGTTGACTCGGGCGCATCAAACGGCAAGGGCATCCTATTCTCAGTCGGGATCGGCGCTGCCGTCCTGGTCTTTGGCATAATTGTTTTGGCCTTGGTTCTGGGCAAGAAGCCCGAGACCGAGCTGTCGGTTGATTCGTTGAGTAATAACCAGGCTAAGACGATCGAGCCGACCATAACCGTGCCTGACGGCTACGCTGCCATTGCCAAGCAGTGCTACGAATTTGGCCTGCCAGCCGATAACACTGTATCTAGTAGCGACACAAGCTGTAGAATTGATGCTTCGTTTGGGGAGCAGGGGGTGAGTAACGTCGCCATTGTGCCATTTATTCAGAGTTACGCTGATTTAGGCGAGGCCGTAGACGCTGCCAAAAAGACCACTGGCGTAACTGCCGCCAACCTAACTGCTGAACGTGACATTGTGCTCGGTGGCAAAGATGGTAAGGAAATTGTTTATAACGCCGGTACGCAGGCAGCACCACTTAGTAAAACGCTCATTGTAGTGCTCGCTACAGACGGCGAATATAAGCAGGGCGAAGACGCTATTACGAGCTTTGCCATTAGCATGTCAAGCAATGATAGCTACTCTCAAGCCGCCGTTGCTACCTTAGAAGCCACCTGGAGTTGGCGCACATAGCTTAAATCGAGTAAAATAGTTATTCAATGAAAAAGACCCAAACTATTACTCGAGTTGTTATTGTACACGGCTGGGCGGATGACCCAACCAAAGGCTGGATAGCCTGGCTCGCGCACGAGTTGCGAGCAGATGGTGTAGAGGTAATTACGCCTGCCATGCCAGAGCCTAAAAAGCCAAATATAAACGCTTGGATTGATACGCTCGCTAACGTTGTAGGTAGCGTGGATCAGCAGACTGCCCTGGTAGGGCATAGCTTGGGCACATATGTACTATTGCGCTATCTGGACGCGTATCCGGCCGATGATCAGTTAGGTAAGTTAGTCTTGGTGGCAGGTTTTGCTGGTAATGAGCGGCTTGAGCAGGGCAGGCGAGCACTACCAGAGGTGGACTTTGCCCGTATTAAGACAAAAGTGACGCAAATATATAGCGTATACTCTGATAACGATGACATTATACCGGCTAAGTGGTCGAAGGCACTTGGGGAGGGTCTGGGCGCACAGAATGTACTTGACGCTGGCAAGGGTCACTTTGCTGGTCTCCATGGCTGTGATACTTTGCCGACTGTTTTGCACCTGATTCAAGCTTGATTATGGGCAAAAGTGAGCGTATTATGGTCTATACCTCACTTCGAATGGCGGAGTGATTGATCTTTAAAAGGGGCAAGCTTTTGCAGCTTAAAGATATTCTCAAGGTTGCCGAAGACACGTTCGAGAAGCAGGTTGCCAAGGCTGGCAGTCATCCGGAGTGCCACGAGGCGTTTTTTGAGCTTCGTCTGGGTGGTGTCCTGGCGCACGTTTACACCCAGTGCGCCGGCAAGCCCAACATGACCGAGGAGCTGGTCGCACGCTGCGTTCGCCGGCAGTGGCCGCTTACGAAGATTCGAGCGGCTCTTGCCAAGATGGCGCCATCGTCCGCGCCCTCAATCGTTTATTCATACGTTGTTCTTATAATCAGATAGCTCAGGGCGTATACTAGACATATGGACGAGGTAGCAGAAATCAAACAGAAGCTGGATATTGTCGATATCATTGGCACCTACATTCAGCTTAAGCCAGCCGGCCGTAACCTAAAGGCATTCTCACCCTTTCATACCGAGAAGACGCCAAGTTTTATGGTCAGCCCAGACAAGGGTATATGGCATGACTTTTCGACTGACGAAGGCGGCGACATCTTTACCTTTGTTATGCGTATGGAGGGGGTGAGCTTTCTCGAAGCGCTGGAGATTCTTGCTAAACGGGCTGGCGTTACCCTTAAACCTCGCGGTGCTGGGCAGCGTGGACCTGCTAAGACGCCACTCTACGAGATCATGGAACTGGCAGTGAAATATTACCACCTCTCATTGTCGCGCAACAAAGCTGCCCTGAGCTACCTGCGCGAGGAACGCAGCCTAAGCGCCCAGGTTATTAAGGACTTTGCGCTCGGCTATGCGCCGCAGAGCTGGGATGCGCTTACTAGCTTTCTGCGCAAAAAGGGCTATACAAACGAGCAGCTAGTGCAAGCGGGTGTTGCAGCTCAGAAGCAGGGTAAAAGTAGTGCTTATGATCTGTTTCGGGCGCGAATTCTGTTTCCAATCTTTGATACGCAGGGCCGCCCGGTCGGCTTTAGTGGTCGTGTGTTGCCAGGCGATGACGGCGGGGCAAAGTACATTAACACGCCGCAGACGGCTATATATAACAAAAGCAGCGCTATCTACGGGCTTATGCAGGCCAAAGAAGCGA
Organism: uncultured Candidatus Saccharibacteria bacterium; assembly: GCA_964573585.1. Lineage (GTDB taxonomy): Bacteria > Patescibacteriota > Saccharimonadia > CAILAD01 > JADZBC01 > CAYPSN01. The sequence goes on along the minus strand of CAZNJX010000052.1, from coordinate 596 downwards.
TTCGCACGCACGATGAGGTTGTAATTGTCGAAGGCAATATGGATGTGGTAGCTCTGCGTGGAGCTGGTTTTGAGCAAGTGGTGGCCTGTAGTGGCACGGCGCTCACCAGCGAACAGCTTAAGGTGCTCTCGCGGCTGACAAAAAACATCAAAATATGTTTTGATCAGGACGTGGCAGGGGTTAAAGCGGCCCAGCGGGCGATTGAGCTTGCTCAGGGCAGCGAAATCAAGCTCGAGGTTATTACCTTTGACGGCGCCAAAGATCCAGATGAATTGATTACTAAAGACAAGCAGCTGTGGATCCGGGCAGTAGAGGAGGCGCGTTACGCAGTTGACTACCTGTTTGACTACGCCAAGCAGAGTTTTGGCACCTCCTCGGCCAGCGCAAAGAAGCAAATGAGCAGCTTTTTGAGTGCTACTATTCGCAAGCTCGAAGACACAGTCGAACAGGATCACTACATCAAGCGATTAAGTGAGGAACTCAGTGTGAGCGAGGATTCAATACGCCGTAAGCTCGATAGCGCCGAAGTGGCAGAAGTCGCCCCGCTCAAAGCGGTAGAGCAATCGCCCCAATCCACAGTCCGCACCATGACCAAG
>CAZNJX010000051.1:0-5567 GCA_964573585.1 uncultured Candidatus Saccharibacteria bacterium | reverse complement strand
CTGCAGCTGCGCTTCTCCAGCTAGCAACTCACCCAACTCCAGCTCACCAAAGCTAACTTCTGCGTTAATATCGCTACTTACGAGCAGCTGCTTGCTGAGCTGCCCAAAGCCACCAATACGAACGCCATCAAGGCTAATCGCGGCTTTGCGGCCAGCTGCAAACGGCGTCTCGTTAACCGGCTGATAGGTGAGCTCTGCATGACAGTATCGAGCCACGTTATCAAGCACCCCCTTGAGTCTCAAGGCACTCTCTGGGCCCACAGCCGTAACGCCAAGCTGCCAAACCTCTTGTGGCAAGGCACCATCCTTGGTTGGTCGGTAGACGCGCGCCACCTCAAAACATATATGCTCCTTACCATAGATCTGGTTGTTTTTAACCATGTCGATATGGCTAGGTAGCATTGATCGACGCAGATACTGCTGCTGGCGACTCAGTGGGTTGGCGATCTCAAGAAAGTCGCCGGGGTTTTGGCTAAGACGCTGAATTGAATGCTCGCTAATAAACGAATAGGTCACAATCTCCTGCAGCCCACTAGCGCTGAGAGCCTGTTTGAATTCTAATATACGCGGCAATAGTTGATGCGGGCGCGTATTGGTTGGCGGCAGGGGAGGTAGCTCTGTCGGAATCGCATCGTAACCAATGATCTTTACAATCTCCTCGATCATGTCTTCTTCTAGCCGCACATCAGTTCGCCACCATGGTGCAACTATTGCGAATATATGGTTGAGGTTGTCGACATAACGTCGTGCCCCTAGATACGTCGGGTTGTTCGTGAAGTCAGACAAAGGGCTCTTGCGAACACCCGGCTCAGGGATGGCCTCGTACTGCTTCGATCGAGTATTAAACTTATATTGGACCGCCTCAAGCACTTGGTTACCACCAAGATAGAGGCCATTGTGACCAACCCCAGCGCGCTCCTTCGGATCAAGTTTCTCCCAATGGCCAGAATAGAATACCACATCACCTGGCTTCAAATCCCCAACCTCTACAGGCGTGCCGGCCGCGTACTGCTGCTGAGCTGTGTGCCCGACCATTTTGCCGATCTTACTATAAATCCTATCAATGAGATATGAGCAATCGAAAGCACTTTCGCCATGTTCGCGGAAGTTTGCTCCCCACAGATATGGCTTAGAAATGTGTTTCTGAGCTTCTTTAGTGATACTAAAATGCTCAACTTCAAAGCCGAGCTGCTTAAGCCCGCCCATCACCTGCTTTTCATCAAGCTTCACCCCCAGTAGCTTTTCGGCCTTGCGCAGACGCAAACCAATTTGCTGAACCCACGGCCAACTATAGAGCTGGTCAGAGGGGGAGTCAATAACTTTCGCCTGCGCGACTTGCTTGAGCAAATATACAAGCCGATTGGCCGCGACAATGGGTAAGGGGAGGGGGAGTGAGCGCTCAAAGCGCGCTGACGCCTCACTCCGAATGCCGTGCCTAAGCGCTGCTTTGCGCACCCGAGTACGCTCAAAGTTAGCTACTTCTAGGACTATCTCACGAGTCTGAGCGTCAACTTCGGTACTGGCGCCACCCATCACCCCTGCCAAGGCAATTGCACCGCTGTCATCGGCTATCACCAGATCCTCTGCGCTTAGGTTGCGCACAGCGCCATCTAGTGTTGTAAGTTTTTCGGCAGGGGAGCCAAAGCGGACCTGCAAAGCACCGCGCAATTTTTGAGCGTCGTACGCGTGCGAAGGCTGACCAGTCTCGAGCATGACAAAGTTAGTAATGTCGACAACAGGACTAATACTCCGTAAACCATTCTCTTCTAAGTTATCCACAAGCCACTGCGGAGACTTCACAGCGTTATTCACGCTTAACTTCACGCTCACAAAACGCTTACATTCCCCTGTTTCCTTGACTTTCACAATTTCAGTGTCACAATATGTTAATGTGTCGGTCGGTGGCTCGACCAGCTCATACCCCCCATCTCGCGCCGCCACTTCCCTAGCCAAGCCTACCAAACTAAGGAAATCCCACCTATTTGCCGGCGTCTTTATATCCAGGCTATCGCCCTTTTGCCATATGTCGCACAATGTTGTGCCTAGGGGTGTGTCTTCTGGGAGCACAAGTAGCCCTGCGTGATCATCAGAAATACCCAATTCTTTGGCCGAACACAGCATGCCGCTTGAGAGTACGCCACGCAGCTTGGCGGAAGCAATGCTAAGACCGTCTGGCAACGTTGCGCCGACTTGAGCCAAGACAACAATCTGCCCCTCGGCCAAATTCGGTGCGCCACAGACGATCTCAAGCACGCTCGAGCCAGTATCAACCTGGGCGATGCGCAATCGGTCCGCGGCTGGATGTGGTCGCACTTCGCGTACCTTGGCCGAAATTATCTTCTCGTCCCAACCGCCAACCGACAATACCTCTTCCACCTCAACTTCCGTACGACCAAACAGCTCGATCATACGCTCGGTTGAGAGCGGTTTTTTGAGATAGCTATTGAGCATTTTAACGGATATCTTCACTAGAACTGCTCCAAGTAATCTAGCTTGGGCCGCCAGAAGTTACGCAGATCGGAAATACCGTACTTCACCATGGCAATGCGCTCCAAGCCAACACCAAATGCAAAGCCACTATAACGCGCCGAGTCAATGCCAGTATTCTCTAACACCGCCGGGTGCACCATGCCACCACCAAGCAACTCCAGCCACTCGCCCCTATAGGTCACGTCGATCTCGATCGATGGCTCAGTGTAGGGAAAGTAGCTGGGTCGCAGCCGAATCTGTGTGTCTTCCCCTAGCAAGTCCTTCATAGCCGCAAGCAATACTCCCTTAAGATGCGCCACCGAAACCCCCTCGCCAACCACTAGGCCTTCCACCTGAGTAAACGACCAGGAGTGGGTTCTGTCCTCATCCTCGTTCCGAAACACCTTACCTGGCACAATAATCTTAAATGGCGGCTTATTGTCCTTCATAAATCGTACTTGCATACCAGAGGTGTGGGTTCGAGGCAGCAATCGCCCGGAAGCTTCGCTGTCCTTGATATAAAACGTGTCTTGCATATCACGCGCCGGATGATGCGGTGGCATATTCAAAGCCTCGAAGTTATGCCAGTCGTCCTCTATTTCACTACTGTCAACAATCGCAAAACCCAACCGAGTAAACGAGTTATATAACTCGGCAGTAATAAGGGTTACCGGATGCGCATGGCCGAGCCGTTGACCCAAGCCAGGTGCTGTTAGGTCGCGAGCGGCTAGATTATCAAGCTCGCCAAGCAAATAGGTGTAACGCAAAGCAAATATATGTTCTAGCTCTGCTTTAAGAGTATTAAGCTCAGCCCCCTTTTGTTGTCGCTCTTCCTGGCTTAGGTTTGCCAGAGCACGCAAGTCAGCCTGTAGAGAGCTCTTTTTACCCAGGAATCGCGCCTTGGCAATCCGCAAGTCGTTCTCGGTTTGTGCAGCCGAAGCGGCCACCTGCGCTGACTCAATTAAAGAGCTCATAGTCCCTTCCTCTCGGTGGTATAGAGGTAAAATTCAATGATGAGTCCGGCGCCAAGCACCAAGAGCGTGTCATGGAGTGTCAGGGTACCGAGGCTACTCATACCGAGCAGGACTACGATTGCACCAGCTGGCACCACCGCTACTCGTAGCGCCCCCACGGATTGCCTGCGACCGTTCACAAAGCCGTTCTTTTTGCGTCCATATACCCAATACAGCAACATAAACAGGGTTGTAAGCGCTACTAAGGCCAGGATGAACCATAGTGTCACTCCGGCGGGGCCAAGTTCGGCTGGGCTGGCTACAACCATCAGGGTCAGGAGAATGGTAAACGATAGTAAACACGACATTACGAGCCCTACCCCAAATATCCCTTTCTGTAGCTTGTCTGTCTTCAACATATGACCCCTATTATCCCAGATACAGAGCTGTAGCTCAAGTATGGCGCTTTGGCACTAAACCACGCTGCTCGTCTGAACACAAAGTCCTCGGCACTGAACACTAATATTATGTTAGCCTTCTGATTGACAGTAAAGAACTACTTTTTTGTTCACTACACTATGACGTAGTTGACGACGCCTTACGATATGTCCACTTGGGCCAAAGGCAAGCTACTGCCAAGATTGTTGTATATGCCTGCAAACAAAAACACTCCGCAAGATTTTGGCCGAGTTGGCTATATTGTGCGAAGTGCGTGGAAGTGGATATAATTGCATGGTTACGGGCCTCTAATCGCATCTGCCCTAGTATTGTTATGAAACAAATTGGCACGCGGAGGCCCGGTAAGTAACCTTAGCCAATGAGGCCAAGCTTACAGGTGAGACTGTGTGTGACACAAGCATCGCTGCTTTTGTCAGAGTCTCGCTTCCCCACCATCCGTCCGGTTTAGCCAGTGAGCTGTACCTATCGCTGGTTGCGATCCGATGCAGGTTACTGGCTATAGCCAACGGGTAGTGTATAACTTAAAGCCTAGAACACGATCAGTGGCTTTGTTACCCATAGAACAGTAGGGAGAGTCCGACTAGAAACAAGGGGGTTGTTTCTATGCCGGGCTTACCCTACCGTTACGCGCCCGTCGTAAGAGAACTCGGGCTACCTTTTTTGGAGAGAGACTTTTTAGAGTTTTATTTTTGTTTTAAAGTACTAACTTATGTTGATACAAGTATAGCAAATGCTTATGCTTTCGTCAATACTTTTTATGCTTTTTTAGTACTCTCAACCTGGTAATAGCTGTTGTATTACTTACAATACACCTAATTTTTGCTTGACTTCATTAAGCTTGCTAACGGCTATTTCACTCGCTCGCGCCGCCCCATCGTCGAGAACTTTGAGTAAGTAATCCTCGTCAGCCATCAAAGCATGAAAAGTACGCTGCAAAACCCCAATTTCACTAACTAAAATGTCAGCCAGATCAGACTTAAGGTCGCCGTAGCCCTTATCGGTATATAACCGCTCTATTTCATCCATGCTTTTACCAGAAAAACCGCTGTAGATATGCATAAGGTTAGTAATAGCTCCCGCCTGCTCAGATGCCCGCACCTCACCTCTGTCATCAGTTACAGCTCGTTTCAGCTTGTTTCTAATAGTTGCTTCGTCATCAAGCAGCATAACATTGCCGCTTTGGTTAGCATCACTCTTGCTCATCTTAATTGATGGGTTTTGCAAGCTCATAATTCGCGCGCCAACGGGTGGCAGAACTGCCTTGGGAGAGACAAAGGTGTCGCCGTAGAGCTTATTAAAGCGCTCTACAATGTCTCGGGTCAGCTCTACGTGCTGTTTTTGGTCCTCGCCTACCGGCACTAGCTCGGCATCGTAGAGGATGATATCAGCGGCCATCAGCACCGGATAGGTATAGAGCGCTACAAGCTGGCCCTCAGCACCCCGCGTGCTACTTTTGTCCTTGTAGGCGGTCATGCGGCTTAGCTCGCCCATAGTAACAAAGTTATTGAGAATCCAACACAGCTCGGAGTGGGCCGAAACGTGGGATTGCGTAAAAATGACTGATTTTTTAGGGTCTACGCCAGCTGCTAAAAACCAAGCAACGTTGGCAAGTGTGTCTTGTCTGAGCGTTTCTGGGTCGGGGCGAATGTTGAGCGAGTGAAGGTTTGGACTGAAGTAAAAAGCCTC
>CAZNJX010000050.1:0-5667 GCA_964573585.1 uncultured Candidatus Saccharibacteria bacterium | reverse complement strand
CCACACAAGCCTGACTACCTACTGACCGTCATTGTGATGGCCCTGGTGGCAGTTGGTCTGATCATGTTGTTTGCTACAGGGTCGATTGTGAAGCTCTCGATCACCGGTGGGGTGAACGATAAGAACACCTATTTTACGACTCAACTACTGAGCTTTGGACTGGGCCTGGTCGTTTGGTACATTGTGGCTAAGATCCGCTATGACTTCTGGCGAAAATACGCCGCGGTTTTGTTCTTTGCGTCGTTTGCGCTGATGCTGTTGGTACTCATCCCGGGCTTAGCTACAACGACGAATGGCGCAACCCGTTGGCTGCGCATCGGCTCGCTGAGTTTGCAGCCAGTGGAGTTCTTTAAGCTAGGGCTGATTCTCTACCTGGCAACCTGGCTTGAGCGCTCCAAAGACAAGCTCGGTAGCCTCACCAAAGGCCTGCTGCCATTCTTGCTCATCCTGGGAGCATCATGCTTCTTGGCTGTATTTATCCAAAAAGACATGGGTAGCGCCACGGTGTTGTTGGGTGCAGGTATGAGCATATTGTTGCTTTCGAGTATGCCAATATGGCTCTATAGTGGTGCTGTGGGTATGTTCTTTGCTGGCGGCGTGGCGATGATCATGGCTCAGCCATACCGACTGGCTCGCGTGATGACGTTTTTTAATCACAAAGAGGATGTGAGCGCGAGTGGATATCACATTAACCAGGCCTTAATTGCGCTCGGCAGCGGTGGTATACTAGGTAAGGGGTTAGGTCAGGGCTTACAATCGTATGGTTACTTGCCAGAGTCGACGAACGACTCGATCTTTGCCATCCTCGGTGAGCAATTTGGCCTGTGGGGCACAAGCATCGTTATCGGCTTATTTGCCGGTTTGGTGTACCGCGGCTTGGCGATAGTTCGCCGCGCACCCGATGACTTTGCCCGCTTAACAGCGGTTGGTATTACAGCTTGGTTCGGTTTCCAAGCGTTGGTCAACATCGCCGCAATGCTCAATCTCATTCCGCTTACTGGTATACCACTGCCATTCATTAGCTATGGCGGGACGAGTATGCTGGCGTCATTGATTGCGGTCGGGATTCTGCAGAATATTTCAAAGTACACAATAAAGGAGGCCACTGATGCGTATAGTGGTGTCGGGCGGCGGAACGGCGGGGCATATAGCGCCGATTCTAGCAGTCCTCGACGAGTTAAAACAGCTCGATAAAAGTCTAGAAGTACTCTTTATTGGCTCTGGTGGGCCAATGGAGCAGAAGGTTCTGGCTGGAGCAGGGATTGAGTATGCGCGCATTCCAGCGGGTAAGTTTCGACGCTACGGCCGTAGCTTCTATGCGGCCGCTATCGACGCGCGAACCAATTGGCATAACTTCAAGGATTTATTCAAATTCAACGGCGGTGTGTTTAGGGCCTACCAGCTGGTGCGCAAGTACAAGCCCGATGTTGTCTTTGTCAAAGGCAGCTACGTTGGCCTGCCGGTCGGCCTGGCTGCTAAATGGCTAAAAGTACCCCTGGTGCTACATGATTCTGATACCGTGCTCGGTATGACGAACAAGGTCTTGTCCAAAAGTGCTCAAGCAGTCGCCACAGGTTTCCCGGTGGAGTTTTATAAGGAATATGGACTCGATAACTTGGTTTTTACCGGTAACCCACTACGCCGTAGCGCCATTGTTGGCAATCCGCAAACCGCCCGCACAAGCTTTGCTATAAGCGATCAAAAAACGATCATTCTAATCTTTGGTGGCTCGCTGGGCTCACATAATATCAATACGGTTGTGTTCGATAACCTGGCGCATTTCACGAAGCTGTACACAGTTATTCACGTAGTGGGGGAGGGCCAAATAGAGCGGGCGAGGTTCTTGGCTAGCCGACTCGATCCGAAGCTTAAGGCAAACTACAAGCCGTACAGCTTTTTGAATAGTGAAATGGGCTTAGCCTATAGTATTGCCGACGTGGTGGTGGCGCGTGGTGGCGCCAATAGCTTGGCTGAGCTGGCGCACTGGGCCAAACCAGCAATTATTGTGCCGCTACCGACTGCTGCAAATAATGAGCAAATGAAAAATACCCAGTACCTGGCGCGAGCCGGCGCAGTGCGTTTGCTTCCAGAAAAGGACCTAACCGGGATCAGGCTGCTCAATGAGCTAGAAAAGCTGTTTGCTCAACCGACTGATATGCGTTACTTGGCTGGTACGATCCATAAGTACGCAAAGCCGCGCGCCGCGCGAGAGCTCGCCCAGATTATTCATGCAGCAGGGCAGCGCTAGGTGTCACGTAGAGGGCGACAAGTTACGTTTAGTAGTTCGGCGGCGTACCGAGCAAACTATCAGCCACCGAAGCGCCAGCTGCGCTTAGGGCGCTTGTGGCGGCCGCTATTGGTGCTCGGTCTGATGTTTGGCTTTGTCTACCTGGTGTTGTTTTCGCCTTTATTTAGGGTGCGCAGCATAGCGGTCCGGGGTAATCAGCAATTAACGACCGAGGAGCTCAAAAAACAAACCCAAGCTATCTTGTCGGCGTCATTCTTGGGTAACAACAGCTTGTTTGTAAGCCCCGATGAGGTGGGTAAGCGCCTAAAGGCGGACAACTACCAGTTAGAGTCAATCCGCGTGGAGCGCCGCTTGCTGGGCGGCTTGCTCATAACAGTTTCAGAACAACGGGCCACGCTGCAGTGGAGGAGTGGTAGTTTGGTTTTTGTTCTGTCTGGTAACGGCAAGGCCTACGCACAGCTCGATACGCTCGATAAAGGGCTGCCAGTAGTAGAGGATAGCACCAATTTGCCAGTCAAAATCGGCCAAAAAGTTGTTCCAAGTAGTTTTGTGGCATTTGTGCGTGACGTCGACCCAGCGCTGGCATTACTTGGTTTGCAAGCTACAAACAAATCGGTTGCCGAAACCACAACAGAGCTCTACGTAACGACATCTAAAGGCTATGTTATTAAGCTTGATACAACGCGCAGTTTAGAGAGCCAAATGAGTGATCTAAAAGCCGTTCTGGCTAAGAAGATTAACCCTAGTGAGTATGTTGATCTGCGCATCGCTGGGCGGGTTTTTTACCGATAAGCACCAGGGTCTCTCAAGCCTAAAAGTTAACCTCGAAGTAAGTTCGGTTTTTGTTTAAAGCTATTCGGGGGAGGGGCAGCTAGTAATAATAATGGGACTGTTACCCTGGCCAGCAGGGCAGAAAACGCGCAAAAATCAAATGATGATAAAACATAAAAACAAAATCAATAAATGCATACTTATAAGCACCCGCTTGGTTTTAGTCGCAAAAGGTACATTGTACGACATGTATAGTTTATCATTCGAGTTGATTACTTATACCTGTGTTTGTGGCTCTAACCTTGCTTGTAACGCTGAGAGCCGCTCGTTAGTATAGATGCGCCCTGCACGTGCCTGTGTTTATATGCCCGTCTGTCGATATCTACCGCACACGTGCGCTATATGGTTTCACGCGATATTGCCACCTAAGCCAGTGCCCAAAACAAGCATACTAGTGGGCGTTAGGTTTTCAATGCGTGGGCACTTAGGTACGTATAGTTTGAGTACGTGAGTCCGCAAACGGCGTGCTGAAAACTGGCAAGCCTGCTAACCATGTTTGGGTAAGGGGAGTCCAAGATACTAGCCCTCACCTGCCTTACCTACAAGCTCGAGCCCTTCCTACACCCCCTATACTAGGCCTTAAGCGCGTTTACCGCCCTTTACTTTGATTGTTACGGCCGCCACTTCTACCACCGCCTCGGTTGCCACGGTTTCCCCCGCCGCCGCTACTGCGCTGCTGTTGGGCTGGTCGCCCGCCCTTTACCTGCTCACTATAACGCTTAGGCGCGAGCCCTTCTATGTTCGGTCTATGTTCATTGTGGGTTTGCACGGTTGGTATGTGTGGCTCGCCAACAGAGGTCTTTTCGGTTGGCTTGTCATCATGGCTGGTGCCCCACCAATCAGCCACTGCCTTCTCGACCTCGTCTTTGGGCGAGCTAAACTTCTCATGACTGAGTTCGATAATCTGCTTGGTATAGTCATGTGACGAGGCCGGCATAGCAAGGGTTTTGGCCGAGAATGGCAAGGAGGTTTCACCATCAATACTCATGGTCACATAAATGTTGCGCAGGCCAAGGTTAACAAGATCAAGTGGCTCAAAGACCGGTTCGAAGTACTTGGCCAGGTAAGCAGCGTCCTCACTACCGACCCGGAAGCTAACCATTGAGCCAACGTTGCCAAAGACCGCATCGCGTACTTCATCGGGCATCTGCGCGACGTATTGGTTGGCGATCGTCAAATACAAACCGTACTTACGGGCCTCAGACAGGATAACGGCAAACGAATCGGTGGCAAAGTTCTGGAACTCATCGACGTAGAGGTAGAATGGTCGACGATCCTCGATGTTTTCGATGTTGGCACGGCTCATGGCGGCCAGCTGGATCTTAGTAATGAGCAAGGCACCTAGTATGCCAGCATTGTCCTCGCCCAGCCGGCCACGCGAAAGATCAACGATCAGAATCTTGCCCTCATCCATCATCTGGCGGATATCAAAGCTCGATCTCACCTGCCCGAGCACATTGCGAATGAGCGGATTGGCTGTAAATGCCCCAACCTTATTAAGCACTGGCGCGACAGCTTCGGAGGCGAACTTTTCGTTCCAGGCCGCAAACTCGTTTACCCAGAAGGCTTTTACAACCGGATCAGTAATGTTGTTAATGACAAACTTGCGGTACGTCTTATCGGTCAGCATGCGGGTAATGCCAAGCAGGGTTGCGTCTGGCGTCTCGAGCAGGGCGAGCAAAGTAAAGCGCAAAATGTGCTCCAGGCGAGGTCCCCAGGAGTTCTCGAACATCTTTTTGAGCACACCAACGATTTCGGAGGCGATGTTGGCGCGCATGTTCGGGTCGGTGTTCTCCATAGGGTTAAAGGCGATTGGGTGGTTGACGTCGGCCGGGTTGAAGTAAACTACCTGATCGAGTCGCTGCTCAGGAATGTGCTTGAGCATGTCCTGGGCAAAGTCGCCGTGCGGATCGACAATGGCAAAGCCTTGGTTATGATAAATGTCCGATAATACAAGCAGCTCGAGCATGAATGACTTACCAGAGCCAGATTTACCAATCACATAGAAGTGTCGTTTGCGGTCGGTTCGTTTGATACCAAACTTGATCTCACCCTGCCTGAAGGTGGTTGTACCAATCAAGCTCAGATCACCTGATGGTGTGTTATGGAGTGTCGGTAAGTTAGTCGGTGGCTCACCTACTTTGGTACTGGTCCAGGCAATGTTGGGGGTTTCTACCGAGATGTGTGGCAGGTGATATAGGCTTGCAAGCTCTTCGATGTTGAGAATGTAACCAAAGTCACCGAAGTAGCGTGCGCGGTACTCGTCGTAAGCCTCCTGGCCGTTATGAATCGGCGTGCTCGAAAACCCATTAAGGTTAATGGTGTTAAACTGCTTAAAGCCACCCACCAGCGCTTGAATACGCTGTTTGGCCACACTCTCTTCACGGCCCAGGTAGGCAATGCGGATTTTGACCTCGTAGCCCAGCTTCTGCGCTTTGGCTTCGACCGCAGCGTTCAGCGTGCTTTGGCCAGTACTGAGCTCCTTCTTGCCCTCTTTCTTATCATCCTTTTTGTCTGGTGGCGCGGTTGGGCCAATAACGGCGGCGTGCAGCAACTCACCAAAGAGCTTAAACGGCAACATAATGAGC
>CAZNJX010000049.1:0-5704 GCA_964573585.1 uncultured Candidatus Saccharibacteria bacterium | reverse complement strand
CTCGTGACGGACGGCAAACTCACACAGGTCCAAGCCGACAAGCTCAAGGCGAAGTTCGAAGAGCTTAAGCCCAAACGCGAAGCTGCGCATAAGGAAACTGACGCCACGAAATGCAAAGCTGCTCACGAGGCTATCAGAGCCGAGCTCGATCAGTGGGCCAAAGACAACGGCATCGATCTGAGCGTTCTTCGCCCAGCAGGCGGCTTACACCACAAGGCCGGACCGCATGGTAGCGGACAGACGCCACATAGCCGTGGCGGTGAGTAGACGCCATAACACAATTAACTTAACACACCTGTTTAGCGGGAAACACCTAGGAACCAACTCCAAGGTGTTTTCTGGATGGTGGCCAATATAGATGCTATCCAGTCTTGGACTACTTGCGTGTGATTGCTTGCCTCTATGTTGTAAGCCGACACGTTCCAATGCAGCAATAAGTATCAATGCTAGATCTGAGAGGTATTCCAATTCTCTCATAAATATGGTATATATAGGGCAAGGCGACGTAGGTCGCTTCTGCTCTTTGCAAGCATTCAGGTCGGATCCTTGCTCACACCAGTGAGTAGCGATCCGGCCTGATCCTCAGGCCTCTATGAAAGGAGGCCTGGATGGCTTCGTGGTTGATTATAGTCATCGTGACAGCCGTTGTTGGGACTGGCCTTGTACTCCTGTTCGAGAGGAAGAGCCCCGACTCGGTCAAGAGCCTCCCAAAGCGGATGGCAGACAGGCCTTTCGATTTCTTCCCCGAATACTTTCTGGCTCTCTTGACTGGCTTCATGGTCGGCGCCACCAATGACATAAACCGAGTGTGGCTGACCGTGATGGTGGCAACGCTCGTCGCCGGATCGGTCTTCATGATCGTTGAAGCGATCTGGGTTGAAGGTGGTATCCGTTACGCGGGCATCTTCCTGCGGGACCTTCTGACCGAGGGTTGGCCGCTGATAATTATCCACTACAGCATCGTCTTCGCGATGGCTTGGGTCTACGTCGGAGCGTTCCACTGGTTGGCGTGAGCCAGTAAGAGCTTCACCCATGTGCCAGCCCCGGGACTCACTCCCGGGGCTGGCCATTGCTCCGAGCCCTTCACCCAACGTGAATGGTTCAGCGCAGTGATCGAACTGCACGCATCTTCAGAACAACCACCTCAGACCGGATCCTTGCTCATTCGATGAGTAGCGACCCGGTCTGAAGAGACTGTGGTCACAGAAAAGAGAGACTTATGGATATGTATGACAAACCACAAGCAACTGTCCACGGAGTGGATGGGGAGCTCCTTCTGGAAGATCCCGACGTGCCCGGATTGATCAGCGCTATCGAGAAGCACAACTGTCGCAGCACCCTGTTGCTCAACACCGAGCGTGTGATCCACTTCATCACCCGGATGGCCGCACTCGGCAAGACCGTGGACGAGGTCGTCATCGTCATCATCAACGTCGACGATCCCCACGGAGGGCCGCTGGCGGACATGCTGATGCCAGGCACCGACTGGCAGGCGTTCCGTGATGCTGGCGAGGTTCCGTTCGCCCGAGGCCTCGCCGACCGTCATGGCATCCATGCCGCCCTCATGCACTTCGATGAGATGGCGGCAGAGAAGCTCACGACGGCGAGTGGCAACGCCATCGTGGTGGTCGTCGATCGAGGGGTTGCTGAGATCTTCGAGATCTGACCCCTCCCACAGCAAGCATTACCCGACCCGCGTGGTCGGATGGGCCCGCAAGGCTCACGGAAGAGACTCACGTCCATCCCGTGGGCCTCTTCTGTTGATATCGATCTCGGTTCGTGAGAAATCCCAACAGCTCTACCTCTGGCGCGAGATACCAATCGCCTGGAGGTGGCGATTCTCATGTCTGGCTGGCCGATACCAATATGCTATAATGATAGCCAATGCATCTCGACCTCACTGCCCTCATTAGAAGCCTTGGTTATATTGGTGTCTTTGCAGTGGTATTTGCCGAATCTGGCTTGCTTGTTGGCATGTTCTTGCCAGGCGACAGTCTGCTTTTTACCGCTGGGTTTTTAGCCTCTCAAGGCGTACTTAACTTCCCGGCTCTCCTTGCAATCACCTTCGTAGCAGCAGTGGCTGGCGACAGCGTGGGCTACCTAACCGGAAAACGCTATGGCCATAAGGTCTTCGTGAAAGAAAAATCACTCATATTCAGCACTGATCACATTAAGAAATCCGAGGCTTTCTACGAAAAGCACGGTGGCAAAGCGCTCATTCTAGCCCGCTTTACACCTATTGTCCGTACGTTGGCACCAATTCTCGCTGGCGTCGGTAAAATGCACTACCGCACCTTCCTGCTCTTTAACTTGGTGGGCGCATTTCTGTGGGCTGTCGGCATTACCTCGCTTGGCTACTTCCTTGGCAATGCCATCCCAGATGTTGACCGCTATATTCTCCCAGCACTCGTAATCGTTATCTTCGTTTCGCTTCTACCATCCTTCTGGCACGTTGCGCGCGACGCTGAGCAGCGAGCTAAAATTCATACGGTAGCCAAACAGCACCTCCGGCGCAAAAAGAAGTAACTACTTCAAACGTGTCTCGCCTTCGATGCTGGCGTCAAGATCCTTGAGTTGCCCTATAAGCCTTTGTCGCATCTTAGCAGCGTAGGGGTTACCGCGTTCTACGGTCATAAATAAATCTTCACTCTGCAAGCGGTCTAAATCAACTAAGTCCATAAGCTCACCATAGTAGTTTGTGCCAAGCTTGGAATCTGGCGGGCGCAAGGTAGATACCCCTCGGCCAACAAAGAACGTCAATGCCTGCACCCAAGCCATTTCACGATCGTGCTCATCTGCACTGAGCTCGACGACTTCCAGCCCAAAGGACTCAAGGAAGCGTGTTATGGTGGCGCGGTGAGCAACCCGTACAAAGTCAAGAACGATTTTGTGCCCCGCTAGGCTCTGATGAGCGGTTTGTGGACCAAACAAAGGATGAGTTGTTAGTACATCGACCGCTGGCCTGGCGTAATGCAACATCAAACGCCGTGGTTCGAGTTTGACCGAACAGGTATCAACCAGCAGAGCGCCGTCTGGCATTAGCGGGCAAACCTCACGCAGAAGAGCTTCGTAAGCACTTAGCGGCACAGCAAGCACCACCACGTCACAGCTGCGGGCCAGATCATCGAGCGCTACAAACCGCGCCCCAGCTTTCTCAATTGCACCTGCATTCGAGCTCGATCTACTCGCAACGACGGTATCGGCCACACCCGAGAGGTGCTTTACGCAGAGCTTACCAAAGTCGCCAAAACCAATAATGCCTATTTTCATAGATGTAAGTATATTGGTTCATGCCAGCCATGGTCAATTTACTAGACAAAACAAACTGCATGTGCTATAGTACTTAGATTGTCACATATGACATGGGTGAATGCCGAGCCTAGAATCCGTATCTTACTGTAAACGGAAAGATTATTCTCGCTGTTCATCAAGCAAGAATAATAATCCGAAAGGCATGTATGAACCAATCATATGCACGTCCCGCGAGTTCGCGTGGTCGAAATACCAGTACTAACAATCGTAATAATCGCAGCTTCACAGGCAACTCTGGCGGTGGCAAGCGCTACGGAGGCGGCCGTCGCTATGGCGGTGGTGGTCGCGCCAAGCAAGGCGCCTACATTGACCCCGCTAAGTTTGTAAACAAAGTTGCCGTTATCCCTCAAGAAGACGTTTTTGTACCTATTCATAACTTTAACGATTTTGCGTTTTCTGACGCACTAAAACGCAACATTGCACTGCGTAAATACGAGCAGCCATCGGCTATTCAGGATGGGGCTATTGGGCCAATTCTTGAAGGCAAAGACCTCATTGGCCTAGCCAACACCGGCACAGGCAAAACAGCTGCCTTCGTCTTACCTATTATCGAGCGCCTGCAAAGCATTCATACCAAACCAGCTGTGCTCATTATGGCGCCAACTCGGGAGTTAGCGAACCAGATCAACGATGAATTCCGCGCCTTTGCCCAGGGAATGCGACTCTATAGCGCGCTCTGCGTTGGTGGCATGAACATGTACCGCCAGGTGCAAGACCTGCGTCGTAATCCACATGTGATTATTGGTACACCCGGTAGGCTGAAGGATCACATCCAACAAGGCAACTTAAAGCTCAACGCTGCGAGCATTTTGGTGCTCGACGAAGCTGATCAGATGCTCGACATGGGCTTTATTGCCGACATTCGCTTTATTGTAGGCGAAATGCCAGCTGCTCGTCAGTCACTTTGCTTTAGTGCGACCATTACTCCAGCCATCGAAAAGCTGATCCACGACTTTCTGCGTGACCCTGTAACCGTCTCAGTTCGTACTCGTGAAACAAGCGACCACGTCGAGCAAGATGTTATTCGCGCCAATACCAAAGATGAAAAATTCGCGGTGCTCAAAGAAATGCTCGAACAACCAGAATTCGAGAAGGTACTTGTGTTTGGTGAGACCAAGCATGGTGTGCAGCGCTTGGCTGACGACCTCAGCCGCAGCGGACACTCGTCTGAGGCTATTCATGGCAACAAGACCCAACCACAACGCCAACGTGCTCTTAAAGCGTTTAAAGACAACCGTGCCAAAGTACTGGTGGCGACTGACGTAGCCGCACGTGGTTTAGACATTCCAAATGTCAGCCACGTGATCAACTTTGACCAACCAAACACCTACCAGGACTACGTGCACCGCATTGGCCGCACCGGACGCGCTGGCAAAAAGGGCAAGGCCCTCACCTTCGTCTCCCGCTAAGCTGCTTGGGCTTATGCCTTGACTCGCTGGCCTGCCTCTGATACGATACTACACGTCTTTGAAATATCGATGCCTTAGGTGAGGCAATGCTTGGGTTCTACCTGCCGCAAGAAAGGTATGAATCCAGCCATTGCCTCATCACATAAGGCAACAGACGTGGTGGTGGATCATGAGGGCCAGATGACACCCTTATGCGACACCACCGCGACCAGTGGGTGTAGCTCAGTGGTAGAGCGTCAGCCGATCCGTCGGTACTGAAGGTCGGGGGTTCAAATCCCTCCACCTACTCAAATGGCCCATAGCCCCGCCTGTCTGGACGACAGGACGGACAGGTCAGCTGGTTAGAGTCACTGCCTCTTAGGCAGCGTGTCGGGGGCTTAAATCCCTCCGGGTCATCCACGGGGTCCTGTAGCTCAGTTGGCAAGAGCACCCGCCTGAAAAGCGGGTTGTCGGAGATTCGATTCCTCCCAGGACCACCCTGGGGCAGTCCGGCTTGCCGGGTCACTGCTCCATCATTGCGCAAGCACAGGATCCAACATCCTCGCACCTCGGACTCGAAACCGAGTGTGCTTGCAGGCCAGGTTAGCCAGTACGCGCATAGGGGTGAGCGTACTGGCTGGCTGGCCACACCAGAATCTCGGTCTGCTGCCAGAGCGGACGAATGGGGTGACCAGACCGGTCATCATAGCAAAGCTATCGAAGGTTCGAATCCTTCGCAGACCGCCGATTCTAACACTTTTGTCTAGGCTCCAGCTTAGACAAAACGACCACCTTGCATGAGGTGGTTTTCGTTTTTATAACTACTTTAGGCCTAAATACTGCGCCAATATTGCGAACCGGTCGCCAGGTCCTCACCCTCTACACCAAGCTTGGCAAGCTCATCACGCAACTTGTCGCTAGCCACATAATCGCTATTAAGCCGTGCTTCTGCACGCATTTGCTGCAACGCCAACTCAGTCTCGCTCAAAGGCGTCGTATCATCA
>CAZNJX010000048.1:5447-5906 GCA_964573585.1 uncultured Candidatus Saccharibacteria bacterium | reverse complement strand
GTATATCTTTTCTATTTATTATTTACCAGCGGCTGCCATTGCTGCATTGATCTTGATAATCGTCTTCTTGGCAGTTCAGGGCGCTCAGAAAAGTCAGAAAGACAATGTTAGTCGTAGAGCGGCTAGCAGGGTAATTTCTGCATACAGCACGTATATGGGAAACTCAAATAATCAGGCACCGGTAATTGCAAACTTCCCCACAGACATCTCAGGTTATCTTACCGGTATTGTGGACGGTAGAGGCGTGAGTCCGGTATTCTTTTTTGATGGCGGGCCCGGTCCTCAGGTTGATTATGCAACTCCAACAACGTTTGTATTTAGTATCCGCGCCTTTTGTGTTCGTAATGGCGCCCCCGCCGCCGGTGGTGTAGGTGACTCGATCAATGAGGTTATAGGTACCACTAGCTTTGCTTCTATCGCTGTGGCGTATTGGTCTGAAACTGCGAAAAAGAGTGTTTG
>CAZNJX010000048.1:2975-5437 GCA_964573585.1 uncultured Candidatus Saccharibacteria bacterium | reverse complement strand
CTTAAGCACACCTGAAAGTATTGGGCGGCATAATATTTTGATTGCATAAGCATAAGCATTGTACTAAAGTAGTAGCATGAAGAAACTACGCCAAGGCTTTACACTCATAGAGCTCATCATCGTCCTGGCCATAGCTGGGCTTGTAATATCGCTTGTGTTTGTAGCCGCTAGGTCAGCACAGCGCAATGCGCGCGACACCACGCGCCGAGCCGACACACAGAAGCTGGCTACTGCCATCGAGCAGTGGGCTGCCAACAAGAACGGCGCGCTGCCGAAAGATGCGAGTGAGCTTAACAGCCTTAAAACTACAGGCTACATTGACGTCACCAAGTTTAAGGATCCTAAAACTGGTGCAG
Organism: uncultured Candidatus Saccharibacteria bacterium; assembly: GCA_964573585.1. GTDB lineage: Bacteria > Patescibacteriota > Saccharimonadia > CAILAD01 > JADZBC01 > CAYPSN01. The sequence goes on along the minus strand of CAZNJX010000048.1, from coordinate 5,081 downwards.
AGTATAGCTTTGGTTTTTTCTCAACTATCGGCGCAGCTAAATCAAACCCCTTCTGGGGTTTTGATGGGAACATGTACTACATTTATGATTCAACAAGCCCAAATACTTATAAGTTATTAACGAAGCTAGAGTCCGGTAGTTACGAATACACGCCATAATGGCTGTACTATTTGGCCTTCTCGGCCTGTTTATAGGCAGCTTCATCAATGTAGTTATAATCCGCACGCATAGCGGCAAAAGCTTTGTTACAGGGCGCTCTGAGTGCCCTAAATGCCACAAACAGCTCACGTGGTACGAGCTCATACCTGTGCTCAGCTACGTGCTACAACGGGGCAGGTGCAGGGGTTGCGGTAAGCATGTATCCGCGCAATACCCGCTGGTGGAGCTTGTAACAGGTTGGCTGTTTGCCAGCTTGTACGTGTTTTGGGGTGTTAGTAGTACACTTACTGTATTTAGCCTCATAGCCTGGCTGGTTGTAACTGGTCTGCTCATTGCCAGTGCAGTCTATGACTGGCGCTGGATGCTCTTGCCCGACGCCTTTACACTGCCGGCCATTGCTGTATCTGCCCTATATGTAGTGGTGCTTAGCACGTACTTTGGCCAGAACGTGCTGCTGGCTCGCGGGCTCGGCGCACTTGTGTTTGCGGGGTTCTTTGCTGCGCTCTGCGGGCTCTCTGGTGGCAAGTGGCTAGGTGATGGCGACATTCGTTTGGCCTTGGTGATGGGCTTGATGCTTTCTACGCCGCAGCTGATCACGGCCGTGTTCTTTAGCTTTAACATCGCTGCCTTGTCCTCGGTAGTGTTGCTCGCTACTAAGCGCAAAACACGCAAAGACGTCATTCCGCTAGGGCCATTTCTGATACTCGGCACGTTCATTGGCTTGTTTGCAGGTCAGGGGCTCATGAAATTGTATTTAGGGCTATGACACGTAGCTAGCATAAGTGCTATAATAGGCTCTAAGTAAGAGTACTAATCGGCCGTTTGGCACAAGAAAACAGTTAAAGCTCAGATATGACTAAACACAACCCCACACCAAGACTGCGTAGCGGCGTTACCCTCATAGAGCTGATTTTGGTTTTGGCTATCTCGGCCTTCATGATCGTGCTAGCCCTAGGTGGAGTGAACAATCGTGGGCGATCGCAGTTTGATGACGGTATGAGCCAAGTGCTTAACAATTTGCGCAAAATACAGAACGAAGCGGCTAGTGGGCAGTGGGCAGGGGCAACCAATCCGGAGTGTAAATCTCCTAATCCCTTTGCCGTGAACGAAGGTCGGTGTCTGGCGAGTGGCGGCGAAATGGTTGGCAGGGGGGTAAGCTTTGCAACTACCACGGCTGCTAACAATGCTTTGCAAAATGGTTTTGTATATATAAATGAACATAACTTCGATGTCCAAACTAGTGCCTCACCAGTGTATTCCAGAGCTTTCTATGAATACTACGTCGGCCGTGGGCCAAAGCCTACATCTGGTAGTGTGGGAAGGTATGATAAAATAACCGCCCAGTTTTTAGAGAAGCAGGCAAAGTTGCCAAGTGCGGTTGGCTTGAGCCGAATAACCTACAAGGCTCCTGGCGGAAGCGAGCAAGATAGAGACAGGGGTATGCTTAACTTTGTTCGCTATGAGTCTGATGCTAGCGACCAAGCGCCTTCGGCAGCGCTGCCGTTTTTCTTTAGCCAGGCACATTTTCATGATACAGCCGCCCTGGGCATACTACCCGTGGGGTCGTTTAGCTCGGCGCAGACCTATGATAACTACCAGACACCTCAAGACAGCATAATTACCCTATATTTTGTTGGCACTAATAACTCAAGCCACAAGGATAGCATCGCTATTAATACTGCAACTGGTGTTATGGAGCTAAAGAGGTGAAGTTGCGGATAGACCAACACAGGCAAGGCGATACGCTCATAGAGGTGGTGTTTGCCTTGGCTATTTTGGCCATTGTATTGACCGTGTTGACCTCCGCGGCAGTTGGTGCTTGGCGCACCTCTCGTCTGGCAGGGGAGCGCACGCAGGCTAGTGCCTACGCGCAGGAGCAGTCCGAGGCAATCAAGGCGTTTCATAGGGGCGTTGACCCTGCTGTCTTTGCCTCTAGCTTTGGTTTAG
>CAZNJX010000048.1:0-2965 GCA_964573585.1 uncultured Candidatus Saccharibacteria bacterium | reverse complement strand
CACTGTTCGTTGCATGGCGGTTGTTGGCAGTAGTTGGCAGCCCGTTGTCTCTGCTCCAGGCGCTACGTTGCCTCTGGATTGCCAGGCGGGGGCGTATAGCCGCGAGATTACATCAATCACGGCTGTTGGCACATCTGGACTGTACGAAGTGCGTATCAAGGTGACTTGGCGGTCGGTCGGTTCCAATGGGCTAAACAGCACTGATCAGGTGTTGACCGTGGGGCAAGACTCATGAGGCGACGGCACCAACCAGCTGGCTTCACACTGATAGAGCTTTTGTTTGCCATGACTGCTTTTAGTATTATGTTCGTGGTTGCCGTGTCTGGACTCTTGAATGCCATGCTAATCTATAGTCAGGCGAACGTGAGCAGAAACAATCAGCAAGAAGCTCGAACCATAGTCGAGCAGATCGGCAGAGACATCCGGTCTGCTACCAAGGTGGAGGTATCAGCCGCCGATAAGCTTTGTGTAGAGACACCGAGCGGTAACAAATACTACTATTTGGACGGTACTGTTCTTACCAAGGTAGATGCCAGTAACTGTACGCCATATGTGCCAGCTATCGGTGCCATACCAGTAGCACTAACACCGCCCGATCTTAAAGTAAGCCAGTGGACAGCTAGAGTGCTGACTCAACCGGCAGTTCTGGGGATTCAGACGGTCAAAACTACTCAAATCACTCTAAAAGTACGTAGGGGATCTGATACTCCTCAAAACAGTGTGCGTCAGCGGCAATTCTCGAACGAATTTAGTCTGACTTCTAGTTTTTTACTAAGGAGTAGACAATAATGTGGCGTAACTTTTTTCATCGGCCTAAGTGTGGTAACATGAGCGGTATGAAGGTTTACTATCGTCAGCAGGGTGGTGCATCGTTGCTAACTACAGTTATTTTGGCAATTGTATTGCTCGGCATTGTAGGAGGACTGACCACTTTGTCCGTTAATGAGCTTCGCCAGGCCAGTAACACTGAGCAATCCAACAGGGCGTTGAGTGCAGCTGAAGGATACGTGCAGCAACTGGCCAGCGAGATAGCTACCACTTCCGGCCCCCATGATCGCGATACCTGCAGTGGCCCCGACAAAGCTGTCGGTAGTCCCACTGATAACCTCTACATTACCTGCGCTATTGTGAAGACGGGACTCAACAACGAAATTGTGGGCAAGCTTGAAAGAGATGAATCGTTTAAGATTAATCTGATGGATGCTGTAAAAGATTCTGACGTTTTGTCTGCTCTGGTTCACAGCATGAGTATCGAGTGGGCTAAGGCTGGAGAAAGCATAACCTCTCTGCCAGCTAATTGGCAGCCGCTGGATACAAGCAACTGGACTAGCCCCGCTGCGTTAGAGCTAACTTATGCGTGGTGGGCTGCCACTGGACAGATCACAACTCTTGGGCTGGCGGCTGGTAATGATGCCTATGGTTTGCCAATGCGCAGATATGTCTTAAGGCCGGCAACCAGTGTATCGGGTGGTAGCCCGCCAGCCACAGTGGTTGGCACTGCTTGCGGCGTCGATTACGCAGATGGTTACTTGTGTAAAACAACCAGTAATGTATCCTTGGCAGCTGCCTCTGAAGGTACTACACTGGCAAGTGACAGTAACTTTATGTTTAAGCTGACCGCTCGTTATAACGGCGCTTCGTTTAGGCTCAAATTCTACGATAGCAGTGGTAATCTCCTCAAACTACCGCAGCCATACGCTACCATCGACGTAACGGCGCGTAGCAATAACCTTTATCGCAGGGTCATAGCGCAGAAGACCTTGGCGCAAACAAGCGCTTTTGCAGTTTTTGAAAACGCTATTTTCTCAGGTAAGAATATTTGTAAGGATATGAAGGTTAGCGATACATTCGCGCCAGTCAACAGCGGCGGCACAGGCAAGAATTCACCTGCTTGCGAGAACTAACAGCTTAGCTATTATCCGAATGGAACTTTTTGTGTACGTCCTTCAGGTGTGGGTCGGTAATGTGGGTGTAAACCTGTGTAGTGGCGATGTTGGAGTGGCCTAGCAGGCCTTGGACGCTGCGGATATCGGCGCCGTTCATAAGCAAATCAGTCGCAAAGCTATGCCGCAGGGTGTGGGGCGTAACGTGCTTGGTAATACCAGCTAGCTTGGCATACTTTTCGACAATTCGTTGAATGCTACGGGTAGTTAATCGCGTGTATTCGCCACCCTCGAGCTCGCTTTTGCTGCCGCTAAAGTGGATAAACAAGGGGTCAAAGTCATCCTTGCGGCTTTCTAGGTAGGCCGAGAGCATGTAGGTGGCGGAGTCACTCACATAAACGGGCCGATCCTTTTGCCCCTTACCGCGGATGCTAAACTCGCCCCGTTCTAGGTTAATACTGTCGCGGTTGAGTGCCACCAGCTCGGACACGCGCAGTCCGGTCGAGAAGAGTAGGGCCAGGATAGCTCGGTCGCGCAGGCCGGTGTTGGTATCGCTTTTGACGACTTCCATGAGTCTGTGGACCTCGTCTTTGTCCAGGAAGCTAACCTGGGGGCGCTTGGCCTGAGCCAGCTCGATCTTATCTGGGCTTAGGCTTTTAACATCGCGCTTGGCTAGATAGCGTAGGAAGCTCCGCATGGCAATCAGGTGGTAGTTTTGGGTTATGCGGCTTATGCTACGGCCGTCCTCGCCGACATAACGGTTGAGCCACTGCCGCCACTTGCTAATTACATCTGTTGTAATCCGAGCAACGTTAATCTCGCCCGCAAATTCATCAAATCGATTGAGGTAATGAGAGTAGTTTTCGATGGTGCGCAGGCTGCGACCACGTTCTACCTCCATGTATTCCAAAAAGTCTGTCATATAGTCGCTAAACATACCTTTAGCTTAAGCTGTTTTAAGGTGGTAGGCAAGTATTGATTGTGCCCATATAGCTCCCCGCGACCTTGATGCCCTTTTCTTGCAGCTCCCCGACCTTGGAGCATCAGGTAGTGAGGAGCTTAGACACCAGACGGAGCTAACC
>CAZNJX010000047.1:0-6094 GCA_964573585.1 uncultured Candidatus Saccharibacteria bacterium | reverse complement strand
GCTGCGGAAGATCTCGCGCAACGCTTCTTTGATAGCCAAATGCCCAGTTGTAATGCCGATGTAGTCATTAACTTCGGCCTCACTAATGGGTAGGCTGTGAACCGCGTAGTACGCCATAAGGCCAAGAACGGCTTGCTCGGTCTTGCGTTCGGCCTTTTTAAGCACACCCTCGCTCATTGATTACGATTTGAGGATTTTAGTTAGCTCTTCGACTTTGCGCGCCGTAAGTGTTGGATCCTTGGATTCCACACTGAGCCGTAGCAGGGGCTCGGTGTTGCTTGGACGAACGTTAAACCACCAGTCGGGGTAGCTAACGCTTAGGCCATCAAGCTCGTCAAGCTCACCGTCGCTGTAGGCCAGCTTGAGCTCACGCAGCTTAGTTGCAGTATCCCCCACCGGCATATTGATCTCGCCAGAATTAGCATACACGCTCAACCTGTCCACGATCTCGGAGAGCCGTTGGCCAGAGCGTGAGACAATGTCGAGCGCTACGAGCGCGGCAATGAGTCCAGAGTCAGCAAAGTAATTATCCTTGAAGTAGTAGTGCGCCGACTGCTCCACACCGAGCACGGCGCCGTGTTCGTGCATCAGAGCCTTGATATTACTATGCCCCACCTTGCTGCGCACGCCCTGGCCACCGAGCTTGCTGATGGTATCAAGCATGATGCGGCTGGCACGAGCATCGTAGACCACTGCGGCTCCAGGATGCTCAGTCAGATAGTACTCAATTAGCATGGCGCCGAGAATACCCGGGTTAACTGCACGCGCCTTGTCATCAATCAGCACTGCCCTGTCACCGTCGCCGTCAAACGCCACCCCTAGGTCGAGGTGGCCAGCCTGCACCGCAGCAATGATGTCCTTAAGCCCTTCTGGAAGGGCTGGATTAGCCGGGTGGTTCGGGAAGCTCCCGTCGAGCTCCACAAACATCTTCTCGATCTTAAAGGGCGTAGCTTGCTCTAGGGCGTCGAGCACAATGCCAGCCATGCCATTGCCAGCGTCAATCGCCATATGAAAGGGTTGCAGGCGTTTAACCGACACAAAGCCGAGCGCGTGCTTAACCCAGGCAGCCCGCACATCGTGCTGTTCCACCTTGCCCTGCTTGGTAGCTGGCTTGAAGACGTCCCGAACCAGCGCCTGCTTGATTGCGCCCAAACCGGTTGCCTCGCCAATCGGCGTCACGCCCTTACCGCACAGTTTGATGCCGTTATACTTGCCCGGATTATGGCTAGCCGTTACCATGGCACCGCCAGCGGCTTTGAGGCTCCCAACTGCAAAATACATCATATCGGTAGTAACTAAGCCGATGTCGATCACATCACGACCCTGGCCCATGAGCCCGTCAAGCAACGCTGCGTGCAAAGCCTCGGAGTCAGTGCGCATGTCGCGACCCACAACGACCTTACCTGTAGCTGGTAAGGTATCGGCCAAGGCGCGGCCAACTGCACGCGCCACCTCGGGGCTGAGCTGCTCTGGGCTAAGCCCACGAATGTCGTAGGCCTTAAAGATTTCCTCCGCAAACTTCATGCTTGTCATTATAGCCCCGCCAGATAAGAACCACAAATTTCTTGACAAGCGCTTTAAGTAAGAACAAAATATCCGTAACGCAGCAAGGGTCTGGACTTAAAAAATCCAGAATTAACCCCCATAGCCCACTGACTGGCAGTCCAACCAGTAGCACACCGAGACATGAAGGAGCGCACATGCGCAAGCTCAAGTTCGGTGGTCAGGAGATCCGCTTCACGGGCACCAGGGCGGCCTGCCGCGGTGCCCCGAAGCAGGACTCCTGCGCCACCCACGACATCGCCGTCGACACCACCTTCGGCGCCGGCTGACCCAGACGACAAGGGCCAGCCGTCCCGTCCAAGGACAGCACCATCCATCTTGCCGCCTGAACCAAGGTGGCACTGAGTCCGGCGCAGGGGTGGGCTTCGGCCCACCCCTGGCCAGCCGGCCAAGCAAAAGAGACCTAGCAAATATGCTGGGTCCTTGTTCATTTAATAGGAATTATTCTACCTGACTAGAAGCTAGACAAAAAAATAGACCCTTGGGTCGAGTCGCTTTGTAGGCGACCCGACCCGCGGGCTGTGTAACAACTTGGGAGGGTTGGTTACACCACCTGATACCCCCTAAGGATATACCAGGCAGAAGATGCGAGTGGTGCTGGCAAAAGTATCCACTCGCCTTCAAGCTGGGAGCGCATGGGCAGCGCGTCACAACCAGCTTGGGTGTAGTGCCCCGTAATCTGCAGCTCTCCCGGCAGCGGATTACGGGGACTTGGTGGGCGCCAAGGCGCCGTGAGGTGTTCCTGAGCCGCACCACGGTACTGCAAGCAGTGTAGGTGCATTAAGGGCCATGGCCGGGGCCCAGCGCAGGAACTCATGTACAGACTTGGTCGTCTGTAGCGATATGTCCCGTCTAAGGTTTGGCATCCTCAGGGCTCGAGTCCCCAGATCAACCGTAGCCGGCCGGCGCCTCAGACGAAACGATTGTGCAGATGCAAGCAGTCTGCAGCGAGAAGAGCTTCCCCTGGGCTGCTTTAGGTTTCGGGGACGTCGGCCCTTAACCCAGCGCGGTAGCCGGCCACCTGGCCCGGGGGAAGCAATTGTGCACAGAGCCATGTAAGTCTCAACGTGCAGCGATATTACAAAGAACTGCTTGCAATATACTCCTATGAGCCAGATGCGTCAATAACTATCTTCTGTTGCCCTCTTCGTCATTCTGAGCGAAGTCGAAGGATCTGCTTCTTGTGCTTGCATTTCACCTCTTCACAGGTCTAGATTAACCTTATGAAAAGAGGTTTCGTCTATATTCTCAGCAGCAAAACGGGGACACTATACGTTGGAGTCACCAATAATCTAGAACGACGTATGTACGAGCATCGTAACAAAATCACTCCTGGTTTTACTAAACGGTATAACATAGACCAGTTAATTTATTTTGAAGAGGCCGCAGATATCGCATCGGCCATCGCACGCGAAAAGCAGCTTAAGGGTTGGCGACGATTAAAAAAACTTGAACTGGCTCGCCGGAACAACCCGATGCTTAAGGACCTTTCAGACAGATCCTTCGACTTCGCTCAGGATGACGGAGGAGGAGGTGGGGATGACGGAGGAGGAGGTGGGGATGACGGCGAAAGAAACGGGAATGACGAGGAGAGGATGCGAGAATAATGACTGAAGGAAGAGAGCGTCGCTTAAGTGCGAGGAACGGTTAGTAAAAAAGCTCTTTTTTGACCTTGAACGAATAGGTTGTCATCAGCCGCTCACCGTACTTGGCCCACCTGTCGTACTTGGCTTGATCAATCGGCAGATTGTAAACGCCAACATATTCGGTCAACTCAGAGTTAAAGCCAGATTTAAACTGCACTAAGCTTGCCAGCGGATGATTTGGGTTAGCGAGCTCGCTAGCTGGCGGCATACCATGCAAGTCATACTCCTCCACCCCGCGCGCTTTGAGCCACTTCATAACCTCCCACTGCATCACATACGGCGCCATCAGATTAGTCTTGATGCGAGTTGAGCCGCCGTCCTTGTATAGCCCCTTCTTGCCCAAATAGATGACGTAAAGCCCAGCCAACACGTCGCCCTCGTGGGTGGCCAAAAACAGTTGGCCCATGCCCGCCTCGCCGTAAGCTTGCCAGAACTCTTCTAGATACTCCTGGGAGCGCATATAAAACCCGGCTCGCCCCTGGGTGGCCTTGAGCAGTCCGTACATGGTGTGCATATTCTCCTTGGTCAGCTCCACTGGGCGAACAGTCACACCCTTGCGAGCACTCAGGCGGATATTATAGCGAGTCTTTTGCTTAAAGCCAGCAATGATGTCGTCTTCGCTCGATCGGAGGTCAACCAAGGTGGTTGATTGGTTCCACTGCAGGTTGAATCTGGATTTAACGAGGCCGAGCTTCTCGAGCTTTTCACGCGGGGCGTCGGCCATAAGCAGGTCTGGTTCGATCTTAACCATAAACACTCCTTTGTTTTTCACGTATTCACGTAGTTGGACCACAAACTCCTTAAGCTGGGCCAAGCTCTTCACACCTGGGCCCTTTGGGGTGTACCAAATCTCGCCCAACACGGGCACTTTGCGGGTCAAAAAAGCTACCTTTACCTGCGTGCCGTCCTTGAGGGTGGCTACTGCGTAATGCGCCGGCCAGCTGTGAGCCGCCTTGAAGTCCCCATACGCCCTGGTCTGCAGAATGTTGCCGCCATCGGGGTTGTTGATAATGTCTTTGTCCCAAGCCCTCAGTTGGTCGATTGTTGCTTGCTGCACCTAAACCACCTTCTTAAGTAAGGAATAGAGCACATACTTACCAGTTTTAAGCGGGATGTCCCAGGTGCCAACCGAGCTCACCGTTGCACCACCAATCGACTTTTTGAACTTCGTGTGCCCTGCCCAAGGATGACTAGCCGGCGCACCCTCTGGCGCAACCCCACCGTAGTCAAAAGCCTTCAGCCCCTTAGCCTGCGCGTCGACTATGAGCCACCACAGCAGAGCGATGGCTGCTTTAAGCTTGTTGTTAAGCTCGGGGTAGGTACCGGCGTATATATAGTAGCGAGTGCCCTCGGAGTCCAGACAGAACGCACTAGCCACCCTCTTGCCTTCGTGTTCCACGAAGTAGAGCTTGGCCTGAGCGGTTGGCAGCAAGCTCTTGGTGAGCTGGTAGTAATAGTCGTCCGCCTGCGGTTTCCAGCCACCACGCTTGGCCGTCACGTGCTGCATAGCCAAGAACTCCGCCGTGTCGGCAGGATTGTCGCTTATAACGAACTTTAGCCCGCGCTTGGTAGAGGTGTTGACCAAGTTGCGATTGCTTGGCGACATGCCGTGGCGAATCTCGGCTTCGCTCTGGGTGAGGTCGAGTACCATGCGATGTGCGGGCTGCATATCGGTAACTGGCCGCGCACCAAGCTGGCGCAAGTCCGATGCTTTGATCCCGGCACCCATAGGCTCAAAGCGCACAAAGTCTACGTGGTGTGTGTTGCCTGCCGCGCGCAAACTTTTTAACGCCGCGCGCAAACTTTTAGCATCGCTCACTGTTGGCCCGTAGGCTGCGTACAGATATTTGAACCCAAGCCGACCATGGCGAATCGCAGCTGTCCACTGCCAGCTGGCCTCGCCCGGCCCGCTCTCGGCCAGGAGCACTTGGCGGCTCTGGGCGTTTTGAAATTCCGCCCACAGCGATGATTGAAAGGCATGCCCGCCAAGCTTGGCGAGGCGCTTGTCCCAGTCCTTTGGCATTTCTACAAGTGTCATAAGCCTTATTGTAGCAGAAGCTTCGCGCCGCGGGGCGCTTGACTCCTTGTAGTCACGGTTGTAATCTATGCCTAGCCCAAAATCTGGGTACCTGTATCTCGACAAAGGAAGATTTAATGGCCTTCGAAGGATTTGACGATGAAGACCTGGGCGAATGGGATGACGAGCTCGACCTCCAGCAATACCGCCCGTTTGGTTGCGAAACCTTCGGGACAGCGCTGATTGCCGTGCTGGCTGTGGCCGGCCTGGGAGTGAGCATGTTGCTGCGCCGCGACAAGAAGGTGCGGTGATGAAGGCAGACAAAATTGTCATTGGACCATTGATTGGTCTGGGCGGGGCGCGAGACGAGATCGCTCGCCGAGCGCTCACGGCGGAGCCAAAGACCCCTCACAGCACCGCCGAAGAGCGGGTGGTGGCAGAGCTCGACAAGCTGACCGCCTACGAAACCTGTTGCGTGCTCGGCAGTCTGAGAAACTACCTCGACCCCCGCAAAGATATCCCGCTGTCGCAGCTCTACGAACTCTCTGTTCGTAACATTGTGTGTCGATACCAGGAGATGGTCAATGCTCAGGCCTGAGGCCTTCGCCTACACCCTCATGATCATGCAAGCCTGCGTGGTCGGTGCGACCTTGGTAGTCGCCATGATGACGGCGCTCGTTGCAGCACAGCTCGCCACCGCCCCTCCACGGGGCGGTGGCGGTTCGCCTTTTAGGAGAGCGTTTAGATGCTCCTCTACTCCTACCGGATTATTGACCCCCTCGCTATCGTCATTCCCACGCAGCTCTTGCCGCTCCGCGACATTCGAGGATCAGGAAGATTGGCTGGTACGAGCCAGAAGGAATGAACC
>CAZNJX010000046.1:0-6249 GCA_964573585.1 uncultured Candidatus Saccharibacteria bacterium | reverse complement strand
TGGCAACGCACCAAGGGCAAGCGGTTGAGTCTGGTTGGTCATTTTGCACTAGTTTTACTCATTATTTCAGCGGTTAGTAGTGCCGTGTTCTTTGTTATCAATCTCAGCGCTATGTTGGCTGCTAGTTGGTTGGTGCAGGGCGTGGCCAGTAGCCTACTTATAGTCGTTGCACTACCGTGGTTCATAACATATGGATACAGCATATATGGCGAAACAACTCGATAAATCCTCTGCGCGTAAACGTGTCCAACAGTTGCGCGAACAGCTGGAGGAGTACCGCTACGAATACTACGTGCTCGATGCACCAACCGTTGACGATGCCGTGTACGATAGTCTCAACAACGAACTTAAGGAAATTGAGACTGAGCATCCGCAGCTCATAACGGCGGATTCGCCAACCCAACGCGTTGGCGGGCAGGTGTCGGGTCGGTTCACGAGCGTGGCTCACCCCAAGCCCATGTTGAGCCTTAACGACGTTTTTGATATCACCGAGCTGGAGGCTTGGGAGAAGCGCTTACATAAATTGCTTGGCAAAACGGCTATTGAGTACTATGGCGAACTTAAAATGGATGGACTCTCCATGCGGTTGGAGTACGAAGGTGGGGTGTTTGTACGGGCCACGACGCGTGGTGATGGGCAAGAAGGCGAGGATGTTACGCATACGGTGCGGACCATCCAAACTGTGCCTCTACGGCTGCGGGCTTCAAAGAACGTTCCCGCTAGCGTGTATGAACGATTCGAGATTCGTGGCGAGGTGGTATTCCCAAAAGCCGCCTTTGCCAAGTTGAACGCTGAGCGTGAGGCAGCTGGGATAGCGCTGTTTGCCAACCCCCGTAATGCTGGGGCGGGTACGATTCGTCAGCTAGACCCAAGCGTGGCGGCTAGTCGTGGGCTGGAGTTCATTGCCTACAGTATAGAGATGGATTTGCCTGCACTTGTACTGCATGGCGATGAGCACAATGTGGCCCGCGAGCTGGGCTTTAAGGTAGAGCCACACGATAAGGTTCTGGCTGACATTGCCGAGATAGAGCGCTACATTACACACTGGGCAGAGGCGCGCGGTAAGCTTGGTTTTGGCACCGATGGCTTGGTTATTACCGTAAATAGTAATGCTGATTTTGCTCAGCTCGGCGTGGTGGGCAAAGCCCCACGTGGTGCAGTGGCTTACAAATACCCGGCCGAGCAGGCCACAACAGTACTCGAGGATATTCGCGTGAGCATAGGGCGCACCGGGGCCGTTACGCCATACGCGGTGCTTAAGCCGGTACTCGTGGCAGGTAGCACGGTAGCGCGAGCTACCCTGCACAACGAAGACGAGATTCGTCGCAAAGAGTTACTCATAGGCGATACGGTGATTATTCACAAGGCCGGCGATATTATTCCCGAAGTGGTTGGGCCAATTAAAAACTTGCGTACGGGTAATGAAAAACCCTTTGTAATGCCAACACAGATTGACGGGGTCAACGTGGTGCGACCGGAGGGCGAAGCGGTGGCACGACTGGCCGACCTGCACGCGGGCGAGGTGCGCTGGCAACAGCTGGTGCACTTTGTGTCCAAGGCGGCTTTTGACATTGATGGTTTGGGCGAGAAGATCTTAGCCCAGCTCATGGAGGCTGGCCTGGTGGAGTCTCCCGCTGACATCTTTACGCTCACCAGGGATGATTTGCTTGGTCTCGAGCGCTTTGCCGAGACCAGTGCAGATAATTTGCTACACGCAATTGCCGAGCGCAAGCAGATTGGTCTGGCTAGGTTTGTGTACGCGCTTGGCATTCGACATGTCGGCGCTAAGACGGCTCGTGACATTGCCCAACAGGCTAGATCGCTGGACGTACTCAGGCAGCTATCGCAGGAGCAGCTCGCCCAGATCGACGGCGTGGGCGATGTGGTAGCGCGCAGTATGGCAACCTGGCTACAAGCCAAAAAGAACCAACATGTAATAGAAAACCTCCTGCAGGCTGGGGTGAGGGTGGCAGACGAGGCTCCGCCTGACAAAGGTAAGCTTACGAACACGGCTTGGGTTCTAACTGGCACACTGAGTAGCATGACGCGCGATGAGGCAAGCGAGAAGATTATGGCGCTTGGCGGCAAGGTGTCTGGTTTTGTTTCAGCTAAGACGAGCTATGTGTTAGCGGGCGCAGAGGCGGGTAGCAAACTCGTTAAGGCGCAGAAGCTAGGTGTAGCGGTACTGAGTGAAGCCGAGTTTCTAAAGATGATTACAAAATAAAAAGAGACCCCCAAAAGGAGCCAACGTGGAGTGTGCTAGAACTCCTAAAGGGGCTCTTTTTGAAGGTCAGGGGGCCGTGTTTAAAAGACCCGCTTGTCGTTGAGCCAACACGCAGATGGTATGATCAGCCCGGTGGACGTACGCCCACATTCGGATTGCACACTAATATCAATCTCTACGCCGAGCTCGAGCAAGGCGTGCTCGCATCTGTGGCTGCCGAAGTGAACAAGGCCTTGCTGGACATAGTCATCACCATGCTGCAGTTGGCCAGAGATCCTGGTGTAGCTTACGAAACGTCCTTGTATTGTGTAGTACACGGTGATGTATATGCTCTTAAGAGGCGTACTGGCTACCTCCGGGCTATACGCTTGCAGCAAGAGCCTTTTGCCTCTGGTAAGAGTGCCAGGGTCGAGTGCTTGGTTCATCTCGCGCCTCCTTTTGGCCGACGGATGGGCGACAATGCGAGAGGCGCTTAGTATAAGCTGTGATGTTTTGTTGTGTCAAGAAAAGAAACAGACCCTTGGGGAAGGGGTCCAGGTGGCAGTAATGATACTTGCCGCAGGCCTGCTTCTTTAGGGTCTAATGGCTAGATGTTGCTAATCGGAATATCTGACATCGATGAACTGCGTTGCCGCTCTGAGGGCTGAGAGTGTCATCGTGACTGAGCCGTCGTCGTTGAGGACGATGGCATGGTTGGGGTTGGGGATGCGGCGGTAGTAGCTGAGGAACTTGGCTGCAGTCTCGGCATCAACCGCCGGCTCCTTTGACCAAACCATGCCGTTGCCTTCGTGATCTCCCTTGTGGTTGAGCTTGAGTCCGCAGTGGGGTGATTGCGTGACTCCTGGGTGCCAGAGCTCCCAGCACTCACCCCTACCTGCATCGTTGTAATGTTCGACACCATAGCAAAATCGGGTCATGGCCTTATACCTCCTACTAGGACGATGTTTCCGAATGTAATTATAAATGTAAAGAGTGTTTTGTCAATACTACTATGCTACACATTGGCTGGTCTGACTGCTAGAATAGGTCTATATGGCGAAGTTTACTAAATCACAGATCAAACAGGTGGCAAGCCTGGCTCGTATAGGCGTCAGTGAGACCGAGCAGAGTGAGCTCACCCAGAGTCTTGGTTCGATCTTGGAATTTGTCGATGCTCTGCAGGCGGTGAACACAAAAGGCGTTACTCCTACCAGTCAGGTTACAGGCTTAGAGGACGTTTTGCGTGAGGACGAGGTGGCTCGCTGCAAGCTAACGCGCGACGAGCTATTGGCTAATACTCCGGCCACGCTTGAAGGCTACGTAAAAGTCAAACGAGTACTCGAATAATGGACATGGCCTATTTGTCTATCCGTGAGGCGCACGAGCTGCTCCAAAACAAAAAGATCCGCGCTGTCGAGTTAACCCAGTATTACTTGGACCGTATCACGCGCTACGATGACAGGGTTAGGGCGTGTTTGACGGTTTGCGCAGCTGAAGCCTTAGCGGTGGCTAAGCGGGTGGATGCTAAGCTTGCTGCTGGTAAGCAAATTGGTTTGCTCGAAGGTGTGCCATACACGGCGAAAGACATGTTCTTAACTAAGGGCATTCGCACCACCGCGGCGAGTAAGATTTTGGAAAACTTTATCCCGCCGTTTTCGGCAACGGTGATTGAAAAGCTTGAAGCTGCGGGGGCGATTATGATTGCCAAGGTCAATCAAGACGAGTTTGCGCACGGCGGCAGTACCGAGAACAGCGGCTTTCATCCGACTCACAACCCGTGGGACTTAGCGCGTGTGCCCGGCGGCTCGAGTGGTGGTTCGGCAGCAGCAGTAGCGGCGGACTTTGGTATCTTTAGCCTTGGCACCGACACGGGTGGATCTATCCGCCAACCGGCTGCTTACTGTGGCGTGACGGGGCTTAAGCCAACCTACGGGGCGGTTAGTCGCTACGGCGTAGTGGCAATGGGTAGCAGCCTAGACTGCATTGGGCCAATCGCTCGATCCGCCGACGACGCAGCGGTGGTGTTTGACGTGATTATGGGTCGCGATCCACGTGATGCTACGACGATCGAGCTTGACTCTGAGCGCAGTACGATTGCTCAGGACAGAGTGTTTCGTTTTAAGAACTATTCGTCGCTTGATTTGCGGACTGACAGCCTGGGCGACATTGCTGGCTTTATGGAAACAATGCAAGCAGATGGCCATAGCGTAGATGCTAGCCCGCAGGACGCTCGACACAAACCAGTCCAAGACAGTGCGGCGTTGGCGGCGTATTACATTCTGACGCCGTCCGAGATCAGCTCGAACTTGAGCCGATACGATGGAGTGCGCTTTGGTCACAGTAGCGAGCAGGCGCAGACGCTGCGCGAAACCTACGACAAGAGTCGCGATGAAGGCCTTGGCGACGAGGTGAAGCGTCGGGTGCTCACAGGCACCTACACACTATCTGCTGGCTACTACGACGCGTATTACAAAAAGGCCATGCAGGTACGAACGCGCTTACGTGAGCAGTTTGCTCGCGCCTTTGAAGATTGTGACGTTTTAGTCACGCCAACCACCTTGGCGCCGGCCTTCAAAATGGGCGAGAAGCACGATCCGATCGAGATGTATAAAACCGATATCCTGACGGTGTCAGCCAACTTAGCTGGCATCCCGGCGCTTAGCATTCCGATCGGCTTTGTTGACGGCATGCCAGTTGGTTTGCAGTTGATGGCGCCACAGGGTCATGACGCTGACCTGCTGGCAGTTGCGAGCACCTATCAGCAAAAATCAGCTTGGCATGACCTCAAGCAAAGGAGCCCGCATCTATGAGTACTTCTGGACTAATCGCAATTTTGGTATTGAGTGCACTAGTAGTAGTGTTATTGCGCCAGTCGGCCAAGGGCTCACAAAAACGCAAGCCCTACCGCGGCATGAAGGTCGAGCAGCAGGGCGAGGTGTATGACTTGGCGCGCGTCGCCCCCAAGTGGCATGAGATCCAAGCTATGCTCAAGAATGGCCCCAGTGGTTTACGCAGTGCGCTGTTTGAAGCAGATAAGCTGCTTGATTACGTCATGCAGGCCAAAGGCTTTCATGGTGCTACGATGGGTGAGCGACTCAAAAATGGTGGCAAGCGATTTAGCAACCTCAACGATGTTTGGGCGGCCCATAAGCTACGCAACCAGTTTGCCCACAGTCTCGATCATGACCTAGTTCCATCTCAGGTTCAAAAGGCGGTGCGTGATCTTGGCAAAGCCATAAGCGAGCTGGGGGTACGTATATGAGCCAAAGCTACACGCCCACTATAGGAATCGAAATTCATGTCCAATTAGCAACTAAGACGAAGATGTTTTGTAGTTGCGATAATGACTCACGTCTGTCTGAGCCCAATACCAACATTTGCCCGGTTTGCATGGCTTATCCGGGTACGCTCCCTGTGGTCAACAAGCGCGCTGTGGAGCTAGCCATCAAGCTTGGTCGCGGCCTAAATGCCAAGATAGCTCCTCACACGAGTTTTGATCGTAAGAACTACTTCTACCCTGATTCACCCAAAGGCTATCAAATTACCCAGATGGACGAGCCAATTATCCAGGCTGGGCATGTGGAGATCCTGATAGATGGGGCGTTTAAGCGCATTGGTATTCATCACGCGCATTTGGAAGAAGATGCTGGCAAATCTACCCACCCCGATGGTGCCAACTATAGCTTGGTTGACTTTAATCGTGCCGGGACGCCGTTGATTGAGATTGTCAGCGAGCCAGACATGCACACACCAGAGGAAGCTCGCCGTTATCTGCAGGAGGTCTACAACATCGCTACCGCCCTGGGGGTGACGCACGGTGACTTGCAGCACGGTAACTTCAAATTTGACCTTAATGTATCGGTTAGCCCAGATGCGTCACTGGGTACGCGTACGGAGCTTAAGAACCTTAATTCGTTTCGGAATGCTGAGCGAGCGCTGGTGTATGAGATTGCTCGACAGATTGATGTTCTCGAGGCTGGCGCCAAGGTGGTGCAAGAAACTCGCGGCTATAATGACGCCAAGAATACGACTTTTTCACAGCGCGG
>CAZNJX010000045.1:0-6275 GCA_964573585.1 uncultured Candidatus Saccharibacteria bacterium | reverse complement strand
GTAGAGAAGTCGCACACCGGTCAATATCTCAAGAAACTGATTTAGCCGTCTCACCCGTCATTCCCGCTTCCTCCTCCGTCACCCCGAGCCTGTCGAGGGGTCTGTCTTATTCCTCGTCATTCCCGCCCTGAAGTAGAGTCAGGATAGACTCCAGCGGGAATCTATCTGTGTTCTAAAATAGTCTCCATTATTAACTAATGCCCTTTTGAAAGACCCAAAAGGGCGAAAAGGTCTTGCGACATAAGACTCAGATCTAGGAGTGTCTGAACTATTCATCATACAGATATTCGCTCCCACTGCGAGCTTGAGGACTCTCGTGGCTAGCTCATTCTGATGCTTCACAGTCAGACTTCCTGATCTTCGAATGTCGCGGGAGGGCAGAAGACAAGGAGCTGCATGGATTCCCGCCTTGAAATGAATTCAAGCTAGACTCCAGTCCAGTTGCTGACTAACCCCCGCATCTAAAAACAGAAGTAAGCTTCTGTACGTAGGTTGGGGCCGGAGTCATCGAGGGTTGGCCCTCGATGACTCCGGCAGGGTCCGACTACTTCTTCTTACCTCGGGCAGCGAGCTGCGCCGAGGTCTTTCCGGCCTGGGGCACAGCCTTGCCCCGGTTGGGGGTACCACCCACGGTGCGGTTCTGGCAGTAGGCCTTGTCGGCCACCTTGATGCCCTCCTGCTTGGTCCAATCGACCGTAGCAACAGCGGAGGTGGTCCCTCCCGAAGTTGGCTGGCTCGCCTTCTTCTCAGCCCGCTGCTTGCGAGTCTCGAGCTTCGCGACCCAGCGCTCAGCCTGCTTGATCCAGTTGCGGAGCATACTGCTGTCGTTCCAGCAGCTCTCGACCGAGTCGATGAACTGCAACAGCTTCTCCTGCTGAGTCGGCTGATGCGGTACGCGGTGCGTGCTCACGTACTGACACAGGGGGCCGAGCGTGTCGGTGAAGTAGGCCTGGGCATCATCCCGGGTCTTCGAGAGAAGCTCAGTGCGCAGGGCCTCAACTCGAGTCTCCACCAAGGTCGTCGCTTGCGCGATGCCCTTTCGTACCACATCAATGTTCTTGCTCTGCAACTTCTTGATGGTGCTCGGGGGCAGGTCCGTACGAGTCGCCAGAACTGCGGCGGTTGCACGGTCCCGCTGCGCCTTGATGCGGTGGGCGGCCTGGACGTCATCATTCCCCTTGCTGGGGTGTGGCTTGATGGCGGCGCTCTCAGCCACGTCGATGGTCATCGTGTGCTCCAGGTACTTCTCGTACTTAGAGACGCTAGTCAGGCCGTTCAGACGGCGCTCACGATCCTCGCTCTTGAGGTTCGCGAGGATGGGTGGCTTCAGGGCAGCCACGTACTTCTTGTTGCCGAGGATCTTGGAGATCAGCGAGCTGATCTCCGCATCGGTGAGCTTGCGCCCGTCGACGTAACGCGGGGTGATGCGTTCGAAAGCCATGTTGGCCTCTTCTCCCAGGTGGTAGATGGTTGGAATATTCCTGGGGCGACACAGTCGAAGTTGTCAGCTGCATTGTCCCAGGAATATGTAAAGTAGTTGGATTGTCAATTTACTTTGTGCGCCGATGAGTATTCATCAGTGCAGGCGTACATAATAGCATATCATAAGCGCTATGTCAATAGTTTCTTTGCATGATCAGGTGCCAGTCCTGTTATGGCGGGGTGATTATATTTAATAAGAAGTTAATAAGAAAAGGAGCCGGGGGAACGATAAAACGTTACCTCGACTCCTTATTCCTTCACATCTGGCGGTAGAACGGCGGCGCGCAGCAGATTGCGCCATTCTTTGGCACGGCCCAGCTCAGCTTCGCGTAGACCCATCCTTAGCAGATGGAAGATTTCCGTTTGGCTGACGAGCTCCTTTTTGCGCCACTTGGCGATAAGCAGGTCGACTGCCAGGGACAGCCGCTCAACTTGCTCATGTGCTTCGCCGCCTGCCCGCAGTTCTTGGACCTTGGCTTGTTGCAGGACTGAGACGTGGCATAGATCGTCAACCAATTCTGTGGCATCTGACCAGTGTACTATACCGAGCCGTAAGGCCTTCCTGACTGCTTCTAAGCTGGCGCTGGCATCTTCGTAGCTATGCATGCTTCTCCCTAGTGTTGTGAGGAACTTTGAATACACTACCAGTGTAGCTTGACTAGCCTGATTAAGCAATATGCAGCGCCCAAATGCAAGTCCAAGCTGGTATAATATAAGCGTGAACACAAGACTAAAAAGTAAACTTAGCCAGCTGCCGAGTGAACCAGGTGTGTATCTGCACAAGGACGCGCAGGGCAAGATTATCTACATTGGCAAAGCATCTGTCCTCAAGCGACGGGTGAGTTCGTATTTCCAAAAGAACCACCGCGATACCAAAACACCTATCCTGGTTGAAAACATCGCCGACGTTGATTGGATTGTGACTAGCTCGGAGATCGAAGCGTTGTTCCTGGAGTCGGAGTTGGTTAAACGCCACAAACCACTCTATAACATTGATCTGCGTGACGACAAGAACTTCTTGTATATCAAAATCACGACCAACGAACTCTTTCCGCGCGTTAGCTATGTGCGCCGGCCGCAGGACGATAAGGCCACCTACTTTGGTCCGTTTATCTCGGGTGGTAGTGTACGCACGGCCATGCGCTACTTGCGGCGGATATTTCCCTACATTACCGATGCAGCCTGGCCCAAGGTGAGCGCACTGCAGCATCAGATTGGCGTGTCGCCGCCGCCAGATATTACCTCTGAGCAGTACAAGGCAACTATCCGCAAGCTGATGATGGTGCTCAAGGGCGAGAGTACCAGGCTCATCAAAGAAGTCGAGCGAGCTATGGCCAAGGCTGCAAAGGCCAAGGACTACGAAGAAGCCGCAATACTGCGCGATCAGTTTCTGGCTCTTAAATCCCTGTCGCGTAAGGTGGTGTTTGGTAAGGAAGAAAGCTTTGATATTACCCTCGACCAAGCTCTGAGCGGTTTGGCTGAGCGGCTTGGGCTGCCTGGCGCACCGCGGCGCATTGAGGCCTACGACATATCAAACTTTGCTGGTGGTGACGCGGTGAGCAGTATGATTGTGTTTACCAACGGTCTACCTGACCAGCAGCAGTATCGACACTTTAAGATGCGGACTAAGGGGCCAAATGACTTTGCCATGATGGCCGAGACCATGCGACGTCGGTTTAGCGGCAAACATGATTGGCCGCTGCCGGACGTAATCTTAATTGACGGTGGCAAGGGTCAGCTATCGAGCGTGAGCGACGTGCTGAGCGAGCTTGGCGTGAAGATTCCGCGCTTTGGCCTTGCTAAGCGTTACGAAGAGGTGATTCAGTTATCGAACGAAGTGTCTGCCAAGGCGCTTATCCGCCCCCAGGAAGGCGATGAATTACTTAGCGAAGATATGTTTACGACGCTGCGCATTCGTCACAGCTCGCCGACCTTACAGCTACTTCAGCGCGTGCGCGACGAAGCTCACCGCTTTGCTGTTAGCTACCATACCCATCTGCGTGATAAGCGGACCAAGACCTCCGAGCTTGATGCGGTGCGTGGCGTAGGGCCAGCCACGCGGCGCAAATTAGTTCGTAGCTTCGGCAGTGTGGCCGGCGTGCGTCGGGCGTCACTGAGTGAGCTCAGCGCGGTGGTGAGTGCCAGCACTGCCACGGCTGTTTACGAAGCGCTCCATACGGGTAGTGACCAGGACTAAACCGTCTTGCTATGGTATACTACAGTAATGGTAAAGAGCTTCTTTTTGAGCTGGGGGACTAACTTTGTAGGGCTCGCGACTGCAGCCCTGTTCTTCTCAGGCATACAGTATCAGGACAAACTACGAGTCTTGGTGGTGGCCAGCTTGATCTTTGGTTTGGTCAACGCGCTTATCCGCCCAGCAGTGATTATCTTGTCTCTACCGGCAATCATTGTTACTCTGGGCTTGTTCACCCTGGTTGTTAATACCGCTATGCTGTATATAACGAGCGCTATCTATAAGCCGTTTCAGGTTACCTCTGTGTGGGCAGCGGTTGGGGCTGTTATGATAGTATGGCTCGTGAACTATCTAATGGTTAGCTTAGTAAAGGAGCCACAATCATGAAGCAAATCTTGCAATATGTCACCCTCATCTCGGCTGTGCTACTTGTAGTTGTAATTCTGACGCAAAACCAGGGCGCTGGCTTGGGCGGTGCCTGGGGCGGTGAGGGTAACTTTTATCGATCCAAGCGGGGAGCCCAGAAGGCATTGTTTGTAGGTACGATTGTTCTGGCAATCGTATTTGTTGCTAGTTTAGTTGGCGGCCTACTCGTTACGTAGATGTTATCGTATTTCAAATTCCGTTGGCATCGGCAAGCTAGGCGTTGGCGCAAGCGGCTGTGGGTAGGACAGCGCTGGCTACGCAATTATTTAGATCGACATGTCTATGGCGCCTGGCAAAAGCTTGGCTCCCTGCGCTGGATGTTCGTGGCTTGGTTGCTGATTGTGGGTATCTCGCTGTGGGGCGTGCTGGCTGGCATTACTGGCTTAGATGCATACTTTATTACTACCCAACCAGTTGCTGGCGGCGTCTATACCGAGGGTATACTCGGTGAAGTACGCGTACTGAACCCGATCTTGCCAGAAAACACTGCCACCAAAGACGTGAATAAACTCGTCTTCAATGGTCTAACACGGGTTAATACCCAGCGCGCCATTGAGCCAGATCTGGCCGAGCGTTGGGAAGTTTCGGCCGACCAAAAGACCTACACATTTTATTTGCGCAAGGACGTGTTGTGGCACGACGCTCAGCCGTTTAGCGCCAAAGACGTGGCCTTTACGGTAGCAGCGATCCAGAACCCCGATAGCCGCTCGCCGCTGGCACCAAACTGGCAGGGGATAAAGTACGAGGTGATTGATGACACGACTATTAAATTCACCCTACCGAATAGTTATACATCATTTTTGTCAGCAACGACTGTCGGTATTTTGCCTCACCACCTGCTTGATTCCATACGGCTTTCAACCCTACGCATTAACTCCTTTAGCCAGCGTCCGATCGGCACCGGCCCTTACAAACTCGATAATCTAGGTGATGACAGTGGCTTGATTGTGCTCAAAGCCAACGAGCAGTACTTCCGTGGTCGGCCGATGATTGGTGAGGTGCACTTTGCGCTTTATCCAAGTCCGGAGGCATTGCTCTCGGGCTATGCCCGAAAACAAGTCCTTGGCATATCGGAGCTCAACCCCGACCAGTTAGAGTTGGCTCGCAAGAACGATAGCCTGACGATCAATGCCTTTAGCTTGCCGGCCTACGTAGGGTTGTTCTTTAATACCAAAACACCGTATTTGAGCGATACGGCCACCAGGCAGGCACTTGCGCAGGCGATTGATCGCAACCGCATCATTGATGGCGCTCTGTCGTCTGCGGCGGTACCGGTGTATTATCCTATTTTGCCTGGCCAGCCCGGCTTTAATGCTAAGGCTGCTCGTTATCCGTATAATCCAGCGGCTGCCACTAAGGCGCTACAAGCCAAAAAGCCAACTCGACCGCTCAGATTGGTTACGCTCAAATCGCCAGAATACAGCGCGGTGGCTAGGGAGCTGGGTCAGCAACTTAATTCTGTCGGCATTCCTGTGGAGATCAGAGAAGTCGACATCATTAGCTTGCAGCAGAATCATATTCGGGCGCGAAACTATGATTTGCTGTTGTATGGTCAAAACGCTGGTGTTGACCCAGATGTTTATTCGTTCTGGCATTCTAGCCAGGCTGCCGATCCGGGGCTCAATGTGTCTAATTACAAAAGCACCGAGGCTGATAAGCTGCTCGAGGCAGCACGCTTAGGGCGTGACGCGACTATGCGTGCTACCAGATACGCGGGGTTTGTCGATGTTTGGGCCAAAGATGTGCCGGCGGTATTGCTCTACAGTCCACGCTATCTGTATGGGCAAGATGCACGTGTTGAGGGATTAATAGCCGGCAAGTTAGCCGAGCCAAGTGATCGCTTTTATGCCATTGAACAGTGGTCAATGAAGCGTCAGCGCGTGCTTAAGCGCGACGCCAAACAGCGCTAGGCTATAGGCTCGGTGGCTAGCTTGTAGTACAATGCTACATGTTCTGTTGTTATATGTCGCGGTGGTGCTGCGTGGACGTGAGTATGCGTAGACCCGAGCGTGTCGTGGAGAGTAGTCTGGATAAGGGTCCGATTGATCATCAAAATTCAAGAATATGTATGCCGCGGTGGTGCTGCGTGGACGTGAGTATGCGTAGACACGAGCGTGTCGTGAAGAGTGATCTAGATCAGGGTTCGATTAATCATCAAAATGTAGAATATGTA
>CAZNJX010000044.1:0-6702 GCA_964573585.1 uncultured Candidatus Saccharibacteria bacterium | reverse complement strand
CGGTGATCTAAGCGAGAACGCTGGTTGGGATGACGCTAAGGAGCGACAGGTATTTATCGAGGGCCGTATTGCAGAGATTGATTCGATTCTCAAACAGGCTAAGATTATCAAGAAGACCGCTGGTGGTGTCGTGAACATTGGTTCGACCGTGCACGTAGAGCTCGAGGGTGGTAACCAGGAGTTTCGGATAGTTGGCTCTACCGAGGCTGATCCTTCCAAGGGGCTTATTTCTAACGAGTCGCCGATTGGGCAGGCTCTCTTGGGTTGCAAGCCTGGGGACGAAGTAGACATTGAAGTGCCAGCTGGCACCATAACATATAAAGTTATCAAGATTAAGTAACTGCTAAGTTGAAAGCGGCTTGTGGCCTGACTACTTTCTAGATTTCAGGGTATACTGGTTGTATGGAAGAGCAAACAATAGACACAACGCACGACAGCACGCGTGAGCATTCGCGGTATTGGCTCGATAATGTTATTAGTGCAGTTATAGAAAAGGTTGGCGATGAGCAGGAAGTGGTGGTTTCTTCTGGCATTACTCCGTCCGGCCCTTACCATGTAGGGCATTCCCGTGAGATTCTAACTGCTGATGCGCTGTATAGGGGCCTCGCGGCTCGCGGCACAAAGGTGCGACACCTGCACTTTGTAGACGCCTATGACGCGCTGCGTAAACGCTACCCTTATTTGCCTGAGAGCTATGAGCAGGAAGCTGGAAAACCAGTTTATTTGGTTCCCGCGCCCGATGGTCGGCACAGTAGCTACGCCGAACAATACTTCAGCTCGTATAAGCAAGCGGCTGGTATGTTAGGGATCAAGATGGAAGTCTTGTGGACACATGAGGAGTACATGGCTGGTCGTTATGCGGATATTATTGTCGAGACCCTGCAGAAGCGTGACCAAGTAGCGGCAATCTTAGAGCGCATTAGTAGTCGAGCGGTCGAAGATGGTTGGCAGCCAGTGCAGGTGCTCGATGAGACTAATAACAGTCTGCGCACGGCGAAATTCTTGTCGTTTGATCCCGATGCTCGAACGCTACAGTATCGAGCCCAAGATGGCAGTGAGCGCACGGCTGACATGCGGGCGGGGCAGGTGAAGCTTGATTGGCGCTGTGATTGGCCAGCTCGCTGGAAGCTCTTTAACGTAACTGTAGAGGGTTTTGGTCGCGAGCACGCCACAAAGGGAGGTAGTTATGATACTGGTAAAGCAATCGTCGAAGAGGTCTATGGTGGTGTAGCCCCGATACCTGTGCCGTATGACACCATTAACCTCAAGGGAGATACCAAGAAAATGTCGAGTTCTCTGGGGAATTTGGTGACTATTCAAGACGCACTCACTATTATTCCGCCCGAGATTCTACGCTTTTTCGTATTCAAGTCTTTACCGCAAAAGCAGATCTTCTTTGACCCTGGGATGGGCATGTATACGTTGATTGACGAGGTTGCTAAGATCGAGGAAGCCGAGCAGGCTGGTCTGAGTCACGACTTTAGCCAAGCGTGGGATATCGCCAAGCTAAAGCCCGATCAAGCTGCGCTTGCACAGGTTCCGTTCTCGCATTTAGTGACAGTTTACCAAACCGCTGGGGGTGACTTAGGTCGTATTCTCGAATTGTTACGGCGAACAGGCCACGGTTATGCCGCTGATAACCAGGTTGATGCGCTTAAGCGTGAGCTTGGCTATGTGGAGCGTTGGCTCAAGGATTATGCACCAGAGCAAGTAAAATTTGGTTTGCGTTCAGCTGCGAAGCTGTCTCGTGATACAAGTAAGGCAGAGGCTGAGTATCTCGGCTTACTGATCGAAAAGTTACAGGGCATGGGCGAGGAGCTCGAAGCTGATATGGTTCACACGGCTATATACGACGCAAGCCAACAAAGCGATCTAGCACCAAAAGAAGCATTTGGCTTGCTATATGAGATTCTCTTTGACCAAAAGACTGGCCCAAGGCTAGGCTACTTTTTGGCTGCACTTGGGCGCAACAAGTCTCTTCATTACCTCGAGACGGCCTTGCAAAAGTAGCGTATAATAAAGGTATATGTTGGACATCAAGTACATTCGTGAACACCCAGAGGAAGTCCGCGACAGCATTACCCGTCGCGGCGTAGATCTCAAACTAGATGCCTTGCTGGAGCTTGATGCTCAGCGCGTAGAGCTGGTGGGTCAGTCAGAACAACTGCGCTCACAGCTTAAGATTGATGGCAAGCCCACCGGGGACCAACTACGCGATCTTCAAGTAATCAAAGAACAGTTCGAGGCGGCTGAATCTAAGCTCCGCGAGGTGACGGAGCGTTATCAGGACTTGCTTGAGCAAGTGCCTAACCTCATCGCTACTGACACACCAGATGGTGGCGAAGACGCGAAGCGGATTGATCGCAGCTGGGGCGAGGTAGACGATCTTAGTTTTGAGCCCAAGGATCACCTCGAGCTGAGCTTAATTCACGACATTGTAAACTTCGAAGCTGGCGCCAAGGTAGCTGGTAATAAGTTCTACTTTTTGCGTCCAAAAGCCGTGCGACTATGGCAGGCAATCCTAAGATTGGCTCAGGACACGATTGCCCAAGAAGGCTTTGAACCCATGATGGTGCCGCATATGGTTAACGAGCGGGTTGCAGCTGGTACTGGCTACATGCCCAAAGGCGAGCAGGCAGACAACTACCAGGACAAAGATCAGGGCTTAGTGATGATCGCAACCTCTGAGATTCCTCTAACGGCGTATCACATGGACGAGATTGTTGATCTCACGACACCGCTTAAGTATGGCGGTTTGTCTACGTGCTATCGCTTAGAGGGCAGCGCCTACGGTAAGTTCGCCAAAGGGCTCTACCGCGTTCATCAGTTCGATAAGCTCGAAATGTATACCTTTTGTGCGCCTGAGCAATCCGAACGCGAACTTGAGCGTATCGTTGCGCTCGAAGAAAAGCGCTTCCAAGCGCTTGAGATTCCATACCAAAGTACACGTACGCCCAGTGGTGATTTGTCGGCGCCAGCTTATAAAAAGTTTGACCTCGAATACTACTCGCCGGTCGATAAGGGCTACCGCGAGCTAACAAGCTGCTCGAACTGTACGGACTACCAGGCACGGCGTCTGAACATTCGCTACCGTGACCTTGAGGGCAAACTGCGTCACGTCCATACACTCAACGGCACCGCCGTTAACACCACACGTACGCTTATTGCGTTTTTAGAAAACCACCAGCAGGCAGATGGTGGCGTGCGTATTCCAAAAGCATTGCAACACTATTATGGAGGAGAAACACTATGATCAAATTGCAGCTTACCGGTCGTAAATACGAGATCGACGACGAACTCACGCGCTATACCAAAAAGCGCTTAGGTAGCCTCGACAAATACCTGCCACGTAAACACAAGGCTGGACAGATGCACGTGGAGATTCACCGTGATCCGTCAGGCAAGGAGGACAATCGCTATAAGGTCAAGGCTAATTTACACCTGCCTGAACACGAGATTGTAGCTGAAACGGCCACTATGAACCCCCATGCTGCAATTGACATCGTCCGCGAGAAGCTCAAGCTCCAGATCCGTAAGTACAAAGAAAAACATGCCACGCGTCGCTTTCGCATCAAAGAGTTGTTTAACCGCGCCAAAAAGGAAGAACGAGCAGCTACCAAAGGCGGTGGCAGTGCGGGGGGACACCGCGAGCAGGAGCTCGATTAGCCATCAGGGCTTTTAAGCTTTTGTTTACCTGGACAACCAGGCTATACTAGTAAGGTTATGTAAGGATTTAGTGTGCCATTAATCAAGAAACTATTTGGAGATCCGAACGCGCGCGAGATTAAGCGGGTACGTGCCTACGTGGACCGCGTTAATACGCACGCTGACGCCATCGGGCAGCTTAGCGACGCGGAGTTGCAGGCCAAGACCCAAGACTTCAGGGCGGCTTTAGACCAGGGTAAAACGCTCGACGACTTGTTGCCTGAGGCCTTTGCGGTAGCGCGTGAGGCGGCCGAGCGGGTGCTTAGTATGCGGCATTTTGATGTCCAGCTGATGGGCGGGGTTGTATTGCACGAAGGCAAAATTGCCGAAATGCGGACGGGTGAGGGTAAAACGCTGGTGGCTACAGCACCTGTTTATCTTAATGCTCTGACGGGCAAGGGCGTGCACGTTATTACGGTTAATGACTACCTGGCACAGCTGCACGCTGGCTGGATGGGCGAGCTCTATGCCTTTTTGGGCCTCTCGGTCGGGGTGATCATTCATGACAAGGCGCTGCTCTATGACGCCGAGCACAATGACGAGAGCCATGACGACAAGCGCCTAGCGCACCTAAAGCCGGTTAGTCGACAGCAGGCCTACGCTGCCGACATTACCTATGGCACCAACAACGAGTTTGGTTTTGATTACCTTAGAGACAATATGGTCCAAGACCTGAGTCAAATGGTGCAACGTGAACTGGCGTTTGCAATTGTCGATGAGGTGGATTCCATTTTGATTGACGAGGCGCGTACACCGTTGATTATCTCGGCGCCAGCGGCAAAATCAACTGACCGCTACTACAGCTTCGCGGCTGTGGCTAAGACGTTGGTGCAGGAAACTCATTACACTCTGGATGAGAAGCAAAAGGCGGCCAGCTTGACCGACGAGGGCATCGAAGCCATCGAGAAGGCACTGGGCGTGGAAAACATCTACGAAGCTGGTCGGATAGAGGATGTACACTTGATCGAACAGAGCCTTAAGGCTACGGCGCTGTTTAAGCGTGATCGTGACTATGTAGTCACGCCAGATGGTGAGATCGTGATTGTCGATGAGTTTACTGGTCGGTTGATGCCGGGTCGGCGCTGGAGCGAGGGCTTACACCAAGCGGTTGAGGCCAAGGAGGGCTTGGAGATTCAACAAGAGTCCCAGACTCTCGCCACCGTTACCTTTCAAAACCTCTTTCGTTTGTATGGCAAGCTGGCGGGTATGACCGGTACGGCCGCTACTGAGGCCGAGGAGTTTTCTAAGATCTATAAGCTCGAGGTTACCACCATACCAACGCACCGTCCGATGGTGCGCAAAGACTTGCCGGATCGTATTTATAAGACCGAACAGGCTAAGTTCGAGGCGGTGGTTCGTGAAGTGGCCGAGCGGCATAGTAATGGTCAGCCAGTTCTGCTCGGCACGGTAAGTATTGAAAAGAACGAAGTCCTAAGCGCAATGCTCACTACGGCCAAGATCCCGCACGAGGTGTTAAACGCCAAGAACAACGAAGCCGAGGCTGGCGTGATTGCCCGCGCGGGCCAAAAGGCCGCCGTAACGCTGGCGACTAACATTGCCGGCCGTGGTACCGACATTATGCTCGGTGACGGCGTCCAAGACCTGGGTGGTTTGCATGTGCTTGGTACCGAACGGCACGAGTCACGACGGATTGATAATCAGCTGCGGGGACGCTCAGGCCGACAGGGTGATCCAGGCTCAAGCCAGTTCTTTGTTAGCCTCGATGATGATCTGATGCGTATCTTTGGCTCGGAGCGCATTGCGAGCGTCATGAACACCCTGCGCCTGCCAGACGATACACCGATTGAAAACTCGATGATCTCTCGTTCGCTTGAATCAGCCCAGAAGAAGGTCGAGGGACACAATTTTGACATTCGCAAACACCTGGTTGAATACGACGATGTTATGAACTCGCATCGCGAAATAATGTATGCTCGCCGTCGTCGCGTGCTCAACAAGGCCGACCAGCGCCAAGAAATCCTAACTATGATCAAGAGCGAGCTGGCGGTAATAGTCGAGAGTAATGTTGATAGCAAAACCGGCGACATTGATTTAGGCAAGATCGCCGCGAGTAGTGAGTACATTATGCCAATGCCAAAGGACTGGGCAGCGTCGCTGGGCTCAAAGCTGCCAGGGGACGTGACCGATAGCCTCGTGGCGATTGCCGAAGATCTTTATGGGCAGCGCGAGAAGGAGTTTGGCGGCGAGAGCATGCGTACCCTCGAGCGCCTGGTGAGCCTCCAGGTAATTGACACCGCTTGGCTGAACCATCTGGAGACCATGGAGCACTTGCGTGATGGTATTGGCTTGCGTGGCTACGCCCAAAAGGATCCGCTCGTCGAGTACAAGTCAGAAGCTTATCGCTTATTTAAGCAACTGCAGCGGGCCGTTGACGCCGAGGTGGCAACTACGATATTTAAGGTGTCCTTACAGCAAGAGCCAGTTGAGGCACTGCCAGAAACAGCCATTACCACAGGGGCTGCTAACGCTCACCAGGGTAGTAACATGCCCTCAAACAACACACCTGCTGGCAACCGTGCCGAAGGCGGTAATCGCTCGGCTCGCCGTGCCGCTGCCCGCGCTGCCAAAAAACAGCGCCGTTAAGCTCGTTAGCTTTAAGCATAAGTTGTTTGACATACCAGATTGTTGCCGTGTAAAATAAGCCTAATATACAAAGGCGATTAGATGGACGAGCAAAAGAAAGTATCAACCGCAGAAGATCGGGTTGATTTGAATCTTGAACGATTTGCAGAGAACTTACTTCAGGAAAAGGAGCTTGCCAACATAGATCAAGAAACTCGAGATGTCATGCGCGCTGACCTGGTTGATCGGCTTGAGAAAGTCACCAATAAGGTAATTGTGGATAGCCTGCCAGATGATAAATTAATGGAACTTGAGGCCCTTGTAGATAAAAAAGCATCTCAGGAAGAGCTTAGGGACTTTGTAGGAGCTAATGTCCCCGAAATCGAAGATAAGCTTACGGATGCATATTTCGAC
>CAZNJX010000043.1:0-6828 GCA_964573585.1 uncultured Candidatus Saccharibacteria bacterium | reverse complement strand
CTTCCGTAGCTTGGCATCTACGCCGCCGACTGACCCAAACGACGTATTACGTGGTGGTTTTAGTACTACCAGCGAAGCAACGGCTCGTGCTCAGACCATAACAAAGCTCAATAGCACAGCTGCTGAAAACAAGGGCGCCAAGGCACTGTTTGCTTACTTTGGCATCACCGAGCAGGAGATAAACACCTCCCGGCTCGTGGCGGGCGTTAACCCACGTACCTCTAGCTACGCTAATTGGCTGTCATTTGGCCGCACCCAACGGCCTGGCTCTACCGGCTTGAGCGTTGGTGGGGTGACGTTCTGGTCAAAGCCCATGAAGAACGCCTGGGCAACTGGTACAACTACGACCCAGCCAATGCTCAAAGGCAAGACCAAAGATGGCCGAGATTTTCTCATTCACGCTGAGTGTGGCAACTTGGTTATGCCAAACCTTACACAATACAAAGGCAACCCGCATGCGACAATCAAGAAAGAAGCCGTGTCACCAGCTGCCGGCAGTAAGGTTAAGCCAGGCGACCTAATTAAATACCGCTTGACGGTCAAGAGCGACGGCAATGCCAATGCCTACGTGACTGTGGCTGACCTGATACCAGTAGGCACTACCTTTGTGAGCGGGGATATTGAGACCAAGAATGCTATACCAATTGCTACCGAGACTCGTAACAATCAAAAGCTTTATCGCTGGGCAAACTATGGCTTAGCGCCCAATGCGGTTATCAAAATCCTGGTAACAGTCAAAGTAAATGCGGATACCAAAAACGGTTTTTGCAACATTGCCTACCTGAGTTGGTTTAAGGAGCAAACCATTCCAGCTGCCTCGGCAAAAATATGCCATAACCTGACAGTTACGGTAACCACGCCTACGCCGCCTCCAACCACTCCTGGTACACCAACCTTGAGAATCGAGAAAACAGCCACCAGTCCTGCAGCGGGTAGTGTGGTGAAGCCGGGTGATGTGATTACCTATAGCGTAGTTGGTAGTAATGTCGGCACTGGTGATGCCACGGCTGTTGAGCTGCTTGACGGAGTGCAAGACAACGGCTGGTTCGAGTTTGTGGAGCTCGGTCCACTTACTACCGCTGCCAACCAGGCAGTGCCAGCCGCAGAGATTAGCGAGAAGGTTGTGGCTCGGGCGACTGCTGGCTATAAGTACTACGGGTACATCAAAAAGACCCTTAAACCCAATGAGAGTGTTAAATTTACGATTAAATTTAAGGTTATTAGTGCCGTAAACCCTGCTCTGAAGGTCTGCGATCTTGCAACTATATCAGATAGTCGTAGCACGCAGAATAATGTCTGGGCTAATGACGAGGTCTGTCATAACGTCGAGGGCATTGAGAAACACAAGACAGCCATATTCCTTAACCGCACGGGCTCTGATGGCAAACCGCTACCGGCCGATGGCAAGAACGTGGCGAAGGCGGGTGACGAAATCCAGTACAGCTTGACCACCAAGAACAAAGGCGGCAAGGCATTGAGTGACTACGCAATCGAGGAAGACCTCAAAGACGTACTGGAGTACGCAGATGTGACGGATAATGGCGGCGGTGTGCTCACTAATGGTATTCTGAGCTGGAAGGTCACCATTGCAGCTAACACAACTGACACTCGGATGTTTAAGGTTAAGGTCAAGAATCCGATTCCAAACTTGGCCGCCAAGCCAAGCTCGCCAGGCTCGTACGACTACCTGATGGTTAATATATATGGCGACACGGTTCAGATCCCGGTTGATAAACCAATTACGCAGACCATCATCGACACCTTGCCACAAACCGGTGCACTCGGGATACTCATGATCCCACTGGTACTCGCTACGGCACTCTTGCTAGCCTACACGAGCGGCGTGTTCGGTAAAGGTCGCGCTAGGACTGGTTCGGTGAACCAGCAGCAACACATGGCTCAGGCAGGCCCCGGCGCTGTGCCACATAAACCTGGTGAACAGTTCCACCCGCAGCACCACCAGGCAACAGATAACCCTAAGGGCCCTAAGGCCTAGTTACGGAGTCTTCTCGAGAGTATATGCCAACCATGAAGCCAAAACCTAAGTCACGAGCAGCACAGCAGTCTAGACGGACTGGTGTGCGCCGTGGCACGCCACAGCTTGGTAAGCGAGCTCGGTTCAGTACCAGCTCGGTCCTTATAG
This sequence comes from uncultured Candidatus Saccharibacteria bacterium, assembly GCA_964573585.1. Classification (GTDB taxonomy): domain Bacteria; phylum Patescibacteriota; class Saccharimonadia; order CAILAD01; family JADZBC01; genus CAYPSN01. Next base: position 4,685 of record CAZNJX010000043.1, on the reverse strand, counting down.
TCTCAGCCGTTTTGGCTACGGCCGGTATTGGTTTTGTGTTGCTGACCCAAGCCAGCTCCAAGCCATACTCGCGGCTTGATTGTACAGCAAAGAAGGCATACATGAAAGTAGCAGGACCTTCGGTCAGTCCACCTATTCCTGGCTACGTGACACGTCCGAATTCAACCAGCACCATACCAAGTCGACAGGCGTGCTTGGACAAGAGTAGTGAGGCGATGGTGGCTAAGGTTTATCGTGCTTTAACCAACACAAGTATTGCCAGTAATCCAACCTTGTATCAAAACCAAGCCAACCTCTACATTGGTTATCGTAACAATCCTCCGGCCGAGTATGCGACTATCTTGCTTGCCAAAGGCGCGTCTGGGAGTAGTTTTCAAGCGCTAACGGACGAGAAGAAAGTTAATCGGCTCTATCAGACGCTGCTTGGCCGCGCCGCTGATAAAAAGGGTGCCACCTATTGGCTGCAATACCTAAAAACGAATGGTTCGGCTAAAACAATCCCAGCGTTTCTGGCTGGATCGGAGGCCCTGCGCAAGACCCAGTCGTGGAGTAACGCAGCGTTAGCGAGCCTACCTGCCACCTACCGTCCTGAGGCTAGCGAGTGTAAAAACGGCATGAATAGACAGGAGTGCGTGGCATTTATTAAAGCCTTGCAGAAGACTGCTCGGGCTGAGCAAGGGGAGCCATGCAAGAGTTATGCCAAAGGTGGTTCTATAACTCCAAAATGTAAGATAGGCTCAAAAGGCACTGTTGACGATGTGCTCGTTAAGACGGGGATTGATGGCTCTAATGTAACGCTCAACATTGCAGTGGCTGATAAGTTCAAGGCCCTGCGCCAGGCAGCCAAACGCGAGGCAGGGGTTAATATTACCGCTTACGACCGCGAAGGTCGTGGCTACGGCAGCTTCCGTACGTCTAAGATGCAACAACTGCTTGTTAACCGCAACATTGGCGCTGCCCCTGTGGGCTCGTCAATGCACCAGTGGGGGTTAGCCCTCGACTTTGGTTGCGATCGCAAGAGCTACTCTACCTCAGGCGCTAAGTGTCAGAACTGGATGCGCGCCAATGCCTCGCGCTTCGGCTTTTACAACCTCCCAAGCGAGGCCTGGCATTACTCTACTAACGGCCGTTGAGCGCTTGACACTCCTTTAACGCAGTGTGAATAGTATAGCCCAATCCCGGCAGCTACACTAACGTTGAGTGAGTTCTTAGTGCCGCGCATGGGAATTTCGAGCACCGCGTCGCAGGCATTAAGTACTTCGCTGGTTAGGCCATCAGTTTCGCTGCCAAGAATAATGGCGAACTCACCGTTGGGAGTGAAATTGAAGATGTTTTGCGCTCGCTCGCAGTTGTTCTCGAGCGCGTAAATAGCGTAGCCGCTGGTTTTTAACGTTGTAATGAGCGCTAAACAATCATCGGCGTGGCGCACGGCTACTGTTTCCTCGGCTCCTAAGGCCGTTTTGTGAATCTGTTTAGTATTACTCACAATCACGTGTTCGGGGCGTAGGTCACGCTCTAAACGCGGGTAGGGCGTAATGCCACAACAGTATACCGTAGTGACGCCCGCGCCATCAGCAGTGCGCAGAATGGAACCTACGTTATGAGCCGAGCGGAGGTCGCTTAAAATAAGGATGGGGCTGTCGGTTTGCGGCATATTGTATCAGGTTATTGTCTCATGGTAGGCTTGTTCTATGAAGCATAAGGTTTACGCTAGTGTAAAAATAATCGGCTATATGTTAGGGGCGGGTGTAGCGCTTGCGCTACCGTTTGTGCACTACCGCGCGGGCTGGCTTAGTCTGGTTGCGCTCCTGCCACTCTTGTTCGGCCTGGAGTGGCTCGAAGAGCTCAAATGGAAGCGTTGGCACAAGGTGGCGCTGCTTTACGGCGTGGGCCTAGTGTTCTTTGGCATTATCGTCCAGTGGATGTACCACATCCGCGCCACTGATCTGATTGCTGATAGTGCCCTACGCATGACCTTTGTGATCCTTAGCTTCTTCTTGGTGGCTTCAAGTTTGGCACTTGGCTTTGTGGCATTTGGTTGGCTGTATTTTCGCTTACCCCTAAGTCTTAAGTCGGCGAAGATATTCGCGTTGTTGCCAGCCGTGTGGGTGTTGGGGGAATATGTGCGCAGTGTGTTGTTTTCGGTCATGTGGCTCGGCCCGGGCGGTAGCGTAGGGCCACACTGGAACTTTGGTAATTTGGGCTTTGCCGCGAGCGTTACGCCGCTTGTCTACGGGTCTCGCTTGCTTGGGCTCTTTGGACTAAGTGCGGTGGTCGTGACTGTTAATCTGAGCTTGTATATGCTCATCAAGCGTCGGTTCACACGCTACGCTATAAGCTGCTTGCTAGGCGCACTTATACTCTCTGGCTTAGGCTACGGGCTCTACGTACGGTCTGTGGATACCAAGGCCGTAAAAGTGGCTGTGGGGCACATCCAAACCGGTGTCGATACAGGCTATGAAGCTGCTTTGGCCCGTAGTGTGGCTCAAAACAGTACGCACACGGTTGATGTACTAATCTTACCAGAGTACAGTCATTTTTTTGAGGCAGACGCCCAACAGGCTCGGCCGCTGCAACAACAGATTGCTCGTGCTGCGCTGGGTGGCGACCAATCAAAAGGGGTAATTATTACTAGCCGGGCGGGAACAGGGGACTATGAGGGTGGTAATGGAGTGGTGTATGTGCGCCAAAATGAGCAGGTGATATCAACACAGTACAAGCGCTTTTTGATCCCGGCGGGCGAATATGTGCCTTACGTATTCCAGGCTATCCTAAAGCTGTCTGGCAACGGCAGTGTGGTGAGTGCGCACCAGACCGAAAAAACCATACGTGCTAGTAAACAAGGTGAGCAAGCAGTGCTTGTTGATGGCGTGCGCTATGGCGCACTGGCTTGTTCAGGTGTGATCGCACCTGAGTTTTATCGATTGCTCACTCACTCAGGTGCAGAGGTGCTTACGAACAGCGCCTCGCTTTCGAGCATGGGAATTGATAAGCTCTACTTCCAAGAGGCGCGGCAAATGGCGCGGTTTCAGGCGGTGGCTAATGCTCGGCCGTTTGCTCAAGCCGCGCGTGGTGGTGAGTCGTATGTTGTGGATAAGGATGGTGCGTTTGTGGCGCAAACGCACGCTGATACCACCCAATACTTGCATGCTACGGTGGGTTCCAATGCTCGCCGTACACTCTATAGCCTAGCTGGCGAGTGGGTGTTGCTGATTGCTCTAATGATCGGTCTGGGGGCTATAGTTGGCGCGCGCCGTAAGCCTGCGGGCAAGGCTAGCGTGAGCAAGCGTAAGAAACATTGACATAACCAGGTTCGCCCACTAGTATTAAGCATAAGGATAACATGGCTAAAACAACCAGCACAAAGAAGCAAAAAAGGACGCCAGCTAAGCGTAAAACCAGAGCTAGCTCGGGTGGTTTGCTACGACGCAAGGCGGGCTTCAACATCTGGACACTGCTAGTCGCCATCTTAGCTCTCTCCGTCGTTGGCTACTTTGTGTTGCAGTCATTTGCGGCTTCGCACTATCGAGCAAAAGGCAAGTGTGGTAGCGTTACTACTACTGCTGGGTATACCTGTTTTTTTGATAGTGCTGACGGCCTGGCTGCTCGCATGTACATCACGCTTCTGAACCGCACCCCGACCGCTGCCAGTACGGATTTCTGGGCAGATCGTATTGTCTCAACCGGAAGGCCTGAGCTGGTGGCACAGCAGCTTGTTTCAACTTCGGAAGGCCAGTCCAAGTTTCTGAGCCTCGCACAAGGTAGCCGCGTAAATGCTATGTTTCTTAGGTTATTAAATCGTGGCCCAACTACTGCTGACAACCCCGGTACTTGGTCGGGGGCGTTTAAAGAGAATGCAAATGTCGGCAATGCATGGTTCTACTTTGTAACATATTATCGAGATGTAACAGTTTCGAGCAGCTGGTTGCGAGCCAAGATGGTGCAGTCAGCCCCTCCCGCCACCTCGCCACCACCCGTAGTTCAGCCCAACCCAAACCCAGAGCCAAATAACCCACCAGAGGTTCCTTTGCCCAATGAGCCACCAACACCAAACCCAACTCCAGAGCCCAATAAGCCAAACCCAACCCCTGAGCCAGCAACACCCCCCGGACAAGACGATAATAGTAACAATAATCAAGACGATTACTATGACCCCTATGTTGGTTACGCCGTGTCGCAAGACGATGGTGACTCTGAAGCCCTGATTAGCCTGGGCGAGGTAAGTCTCGAAGACCTGTCCGGGGCGAGTGACGAGAAGATCCAAGAGATTATCGAGGAGAACATATCTAAATCCAATACATCAACCAAGACAGACGTGATTAATCGCACATTTGCCGGTAAGCTCAAACTCTTGCCACCAGGCCAAGCTATGAGTGACGGCCCTGACCAGATGTATTACTACATCAACGGTAAACTCAAGGCAAAAGTTAAGAAGTCACCTTTTAGCTATACCCTCGACACCACCCGTCTTAAGAACGCACAGTACGCTCTGACTATCGTACCCTACCAAAACGGCGAGAAGCTGGGTGAATACACCTATGCTCTGACCGTGAAGAATAACTTAAACTTCTGGCAGAAAGTCTATAATCTCATAACAGCGCCGTTTGCTGGTTAGTGCGTCTAAGCACAAAATGTACTAAGCCCCAGTTGTCACGACACTAGGGCACTCCAACCAAATAGTGTTC
>CAZNJX010000042.1:0-6910 GCA_964573585.1 uncultured Candidatus Saccharibacteria bacterium | reverse complement strand
CGGTGCCAGAGCGAGCGACTAAGCCCTTTTCTATAAGCCCATAAAGAGCATGGTAAATGGTTGGGCGTTTAATACTCGTTAGCTTTTGCAGTTCGGCGACACCAAGAGGTTGATTACCAACGCCAGCTAAGTAGATCGTGGCTTCAGTAGAAGACAAGCCGAGGCTTTTAAGTTGTTTTTGGAGTTCATTCATAACTTCGATAGTACGCTTATATGCAAGGTTAGTCAATATGATTCTGACGCCTACCGGGCAGCTTCACAGATACGAATTATGCTCTGTTCATATATATTATAAACAGTAATTGACACTTTTATAGGTAGAGAACAGAATGAGGATGTTCATTGACAACCAACACAAGAGGAGCATACCATGCAGGCAAACCCCATTCCTGGCCGTCGCATCGTTCACATCGTTGGCGGTGGCACCATCAGCCACGTCCGGTCCCACCTGGCTCTGGCTGCACCAGCTTACGGCGGTACCGCCCGTCGTCTGGCAGAGCTGTGTGAGACCTTCTGGCCGACCGTCGACATCAACCTACATCTCACAAAGATGGCTGACACCAATAGCATCATCCAGACCAACGAGGACCTCCGTGAGCTAGCAGGAGGGATCACCGCCGACTACCGCAGTAAAGTGGTCATCTGGACCCCAGCCATTGTCGATTTCCGTGGAGCCATCGACGAAGGCAGTAGTGCAGCACCTCCAGCAAGTGGCAAGTACAACAAGCGCCTGACCTCCGATCGAACCTATCTGATGGCCCTCAAGCCCGAAGAGAAGTTGGCACGGATGTTCCGCAAGGATTCGGTCAATGGCCGAGAGCCGCGCAAGGACATCTATCTGGTGGCCTTCAAGACCACCTCGGGAGCAAGCGAGCTGGACATGTATAGCGCCGGCCTGGCGCTGCTCAAGTCCAGTAGCGCCAACTTGGTTCTGGTCAATGATGTGATCAGCCGCCTGAACATGATCGTCACTCCCGAGGAGTCGGCATACCACGTAACCACTGATCGTGACGAGGCGCTACGCAACTTGTTAGAGATGGTCTACTGGCGTTCTCAGCTGACCTTCACTCGGTCAACGGTGGTCGACGGGGCTTCTATCGACTGGAACTCCGACGCCGTCTTCCCCACCCTGCGGGCAGTGGTTAACCGCTGCATCGAGGCTGGTGCCTACAAGCCCTTCATGGGCGTGACCGCCGGGCACTTCGCCTGTAAGGTCAACGACACCACCTTCCTCACCTCACGGCGTAAAACCAACTTCAACCACCTAGATTCCATTGGTCTGGTGCGCATCACCACCGACGGATCGGACAGCGTGATTGCCGAAGGGTCGCGACCAAGCGTCGGTGGCCAGTCGCAGCGCATTGTGTTCCAAGATCACCCGGAATACGACTGCATTGTGCACTTCCACTGCCCCATCAAGGAAGGTTCGGCGGTACAGGTAGTTTCGCAACGGGAGTACGAGTGTGGCAGCCATGAGTGTGGCAAAAACACTTCCAGCGGCCTCAGCGAACATGGCGAGCTGGCAGCCGTCTACCTCGACCAGCATGGACCGAACATCGTCTTCAATCATAATGCTGATCCCAGCCAGATCATGGCTTTCATCGAAACCAACTTCGATCTCACCAAGAAAACTGGAGGGTACGTTCCTTTGGACCCAGTGGCAGCATAACTACCAGTGGCCTGGAGTCTCAACGATTCCAGGCCACAATTCTTATAATTTTTTGTAAGGTGATAAAAACACTTGGCTCAGCGTGCAGGTCACGGATTCTTTACGGGTATAAACGAGACGAGTAAGACACATTATGCCTAGCTTTGCTCGTAGGACAGGGGAACTTAACCTCAAGGTGAGACAAGTGAGGCCCATAGGGTATAAATACGCTTTTGCTTGCCTTTTAACTTAAATAAGACATATAAAGGTAATGCAGGCAGTATAATCTGCTTACAAGTCTAGTCCTCATGGAGGAGAACCTCACATGTCCACTGCAGCTGATGATATCACCTACTACTACGACAACACCGGGGGACCAAGTAAAACCAGAGGAGTAAACCCCGACGCGTTCATCAGAGAATGCTTTCTTCCGTGGCCTGCCGGAAAACTCGTCGAGATGCCATTTGGCGACAAGGATCCTCGCGAGATTCTGCGTAGTCGCCTTTCATCCGGCCAAGCCGAAGGCTGGGTGCTGGTACGGCCCGACACGATCAAGGCAGTTTGCGAGATGCGCGTCTGTCGCAGCACGGCTGTGTTCGACCAAGATGAAGATGGATCTACACCACCAAACATCTTCTACTGCGTCCTCGAGGCGGGACACACTCACCGGCACACCAACGGCTACCACTATTGGGACGCCAAGCCCATCACGGAAGAGCCACTTGAAGTTCAGCTGTTGGCCTGGGTTGACGCTCAGATCGAGCACATCAAGAGCTCGTCGACACGGCTCGACGCCCTGCGGAGAGCCGAACTCGCTGCCTATGAGGCCATGCGCGAGAAACTGATTGGGTGACGAATGGTTGGCTGCCTTAAAGCCGATGCCCCGGAGCTCAAGTTCCGGGGCATAATGTATTTATATATGAGCCAATATGCTTAACCTTGCTGCTTCACAACCCTGATGGTATAGTCCTAGCGATCACCTAATCCTAGGTGCGCACCAACGACCCAAGGAGCTGGCTCTATGCCGCGCCGTTCAATACAACTACTGCAGGCAGCCAGTGTCTGTGAGGACGCCAACTGGCTGCGCGATCCAACCATCGTGACTACCGAAGAGGCGCAAGCCCGAGGACACGAGCGTTGCCCTGTGTTCGCCGAGTGCTACGCCGGCATGCTGGAGCAGCGCAAGGTCGGCTGTATCCCACGGCTGGGCCAAGACATGGCTCGCTTCATGGCCAAGGACAGCTCGACCCTGGTGACAGAGATCCGGGACTTCCGGGGGCTACTGAGGCAAAAGCCGACCAAGGCTGGTTTCATCGATCCGTATGTCGACCCCGAGCAGCTCGTCACGGATGACGACGAGATCTGCGGCATGGTGGCTGGCTGGGCCCAGACCGTGATCAACGACACGGGCGAGTCGATCCCGGAAGCGGTGGCAGCTTCGTCGCTCAAGCCACCGCCAGTCCCGAGCGATGAAGACGTCCGGGCTGCCATTCGCAACGCGCACTGCTCGGACCATGACAGCTTCACGGCCGGCTGCAACGCCTGCATGATGGCCAAGACCAAGGCCACAGACGCCAGCACAACCGTCTACCCGCATGGGGTTGCCACCGTGGTGGCAAGGGGACGCTGTCGCTGCCCCATCCTTGCGGTGGGCGATTCCTGCCCTGTCCACGGAGGATGATTCTCCCCTACCCGTTTACCAACACGCGACTCGTTTGCCGTTGGTGAGCGGGTTTCGTGTTTTATCCTTAAGCTTGTACGAAACAGTTATACCTAGTTTAATATGATAGTTCGATATAGCCCTACTCTGCACGGAGGTGCATCATGGATGACCCGATCATCATCGGCCTGGAAGGTCCTGACGGTGAAATCCGTCTGAGCCCTCCGATCTTCATCGACAACACCATCAACGTCAGCCCAGCTGACATGTCGCAGTTCGCCCCTCAAGGCAGTGGTGTCTACGGGCTGCAGCACAGCGACATCAACCCATTCACGATGGGTGAATCGATGGAGCCAACCAGCGGAGTGGTTTTCTTCGGACGACCAAACAGCAAGGAAGACTTCATGGGCATGCTGCGCTTGCTCCGCATCTCCAGCTCACTCCCCGGTGGAGACGAGCGAGCTGCTCGGAAGTACTGGGCTTTCAAGAAGGCCTCGGAACAGCCCGGCCAGGATGGCTACCTGACACAGCTCCGCGTCGTTGATCGCTTTGGGCTGAAGTTCCTGTTCGGCGCCATCGACGAAGCGGGATACGGCGGTTTCCCCGAGCAGCCGCTGACACTGCCAGAGTTCCTGTGGGCCTTCATCGTCGACCAGACAAAGCAGTACAGCGGCGAGGGGTACGAGGCGCTGAAGGGCACATTCGGCGGCGATGGAGATTTCGCGATCGAGTCTCTCTCCTTCGGCCTCATGATCGAGAACTCCTACCACAACGTCTACCGCATCTGGAGTCGTGCCTGGCTCTGCACGAAGTAGTAATCGAGGGTGCACCAAGCACCACGGACCCGTTCCGCAACTATGCGGAGCGGGTCCTCTCTCTTAGCGCTCTTGGTACATCAAGCTAAGTGCCTGTCCTTCTTTTCTACTGTCTTTTCAACGAGCTTCTTAAGCATGCTTGAGTTCAAGTTGATTTGTCCGCATTCTTTAGGGTGTTACGATAATCCAAATAGCCCATGGCGACGAGCCTGTTTGTTAGTGATATTGCGTTTCTCTTAATGTCATCACCACCAAACTCGTAGGCAAGTTGGATTATTTTGGTAGCACTTTCTCTCCAGCTCGGTACAGACCAACTAGCCGTAGCCCCGTCAATCATAGCCGAAAGTGCTTTAAGTGACTCTTCGGGGTATTCACTAGCTAAGAGTGTCATTTGTTCTAGTGCAGCAAAGTCCAAGTGAATGTCACCAGCTTTTGTGGCAGCTTGTGTTAAGTTTTCAAATGACCAAGCAGGATTAAACTTTCCAGATGCGAACCAGGCTCCAAACTCCTCAAGTACAGATACTTTTGTACTATCTAGTTCAGCTTGTTTAGCGACTGCCTCCCATAAGTCCATTAGCTTTTGCAGCTCAGACTCAGTTGGTTCGTCACCATTATTCTTGTATAGTCTAAAGCCGATAAAGTTAACCAATTCTCTTAAATACTTGATATCAGCCGTCTTAATTACGGCATCTAGCATCGAACCGGTCGAGAGGTCCAATGCATGGTGCCAATAATGGAGAGCCAGTCTTTGGACAAAACTCTCTAAAGCATCATGGCGTGAATCCTCCTCTTTAGAAGGTAGAGTAGCCAATCTAGGGATCTGTTTTAAAAAGATAGCCTTCAGAATATCTACTTCGTCCTGATGCACTCGACTGAATCTAGAGAAGGCATCAAATGCCGCTTCACCCAACTCGTCACTTGTGAATATGTTCTTTATATTTTCTAAAACCCACTCCCTGTCTAAGGAGTAAAAGAACTCAAACCTCCAGCCATACACTGCACGCACGGCGGGTGACGGATCGTTTTCTATATCAAGATGCCAGCTGAGTTCATCGAATATAGGTTTATATAAAAATATTTCAGCCTTACTTCTATGCATCCATGAGAGAAGATAAACAAGTGCGTGTACCGCCTTACCCCTTGTTGAATTCAGGGAGAGATCTGCCGGGTCAGAGCGTTTATCGTCCTCTGCAGTCGGCTTCTTGCTCCTACATAAATGCAGTAACAGACTAGTAAGCACACCAAGGCACGCGAGAGAGGCTCGTTCACTCTTGTCTTCTTTTTGACTAACCAACTTCTCGACTAGACGTACTGCACCAGACTGTGCCCAGTCAAAGTAATCGTACGCCTCTTGGCCGCTCGGACGTTCGTTGGAAAAAACTTCCGTTAACTTCGTTGTTAACTGAATAATATCCTGATCGTCTAGATCATCTGCAATTACCTCAAATGCATGGATGGCGTCACTCAGATACTCACTATTAATAGCGGCTATGTCTTTGACTAATGGTATAAATCGCTTTGGGTCCTGCGTAATTAGATTCGCCAGCTCTTTAGATATAGAATCTCTTTCGAACGACCAATCCGAATCACTCTTGTATGTTTTTAGTTTATTCAGCAAACCTGTATCTGATAAACTTTTTAAAACATTTGTAGGCCTTTCAATAACAGAGCCTGACGTTATCTTGCCTACGCCAGTTTTTTCACCTTCTAATATCTTTTTTAGCCTATCATCGCTGACTAAAGCATCGTAAAATGGCTTAAATGCTTGCTTACCTTTATAATCTCGTAAACCAAACTCAACAACGCGTTTAAAAATTGAGTATTTATTGACTGCCAATTCCTTCAGCTTAGATAACTTCTCAATGTCTTGAATATCCTTGCTACGCATTAAAACAACAATGCTATCTCTGAGTGCAGTGGTCAGGATGTCTTCAGGGTCGTGATTGTGCTCATTGCCCTCAGAAATGTCTGGCCGCCAGACATATGAGAAGTCATCTTTCTTTTCCTCTAGCGTAACCTCTTCACCATCTTCTTTGAAAAAAGTGAGCTCATAGTCAATTGCCCTTTGCAGTAGCTCTGCATACATATCAATTGTTGCCAATGGAGCCGAGCTTGCTAGTGAGGGTGTTACTTTATCTACAATGCTTTTGTATTCGTAATCTCTGTACTTTGTTACTGGCCTTATCATGACATAATCCGATTTCAGCTTCTCTTCTTTATCTGGATCCGGCATTATTTGGAGCATCTCTTGCGCCAACCCTAGGGCAGGACCACTATAGCCATTATCAGCGAGTTTACAGACAAAATCAGAGGCGCTCCTGTCAAGAAGTAGGTATTGTGAAGAGTTGACGTATTGTTTAACTCTTTCAGTCTGTCTAACAACTTTTGCAGTTTCAATCTTCAATAAGGCATTAACTACATCATCCATAACACGTTCATTATCCGTTTCTGGAAGTTTCTTGATTATTTCTAAAACCTCATCAGGTGCTTTTTCTGCAACACGGACCAAGTAGCCACTTTCAGCCCAGGCGGGAAATTGGATAAAGCCATCCTTCCTTATTGCAGGAGGTGGACTAGTGAAGTAGTTATTCTCCTTAAGTGGTTGCAGCCAAACGGGACTATTCAAGTTATTAAAAAAGTAGTTATGAGCAGTTGTTGAACTGATTATATTTTCGAGTGTTCGCTTGAGGAGATCATCAGAAATCATATCGTTTCTCCTTCAGATATAGCACTATCCAGCTCTGACAGTACGTCGATTGGAATTGATCTTTCAGGATACCGTAAATC
>CAZNJX010000041.1:0-7067 GCA_964573585.1 uncultured Candidatus Saccharibacteria bacterium | reverse complement strand
TGGCTTGCTCTTCGGGAGTCATCGCTGATTCTTTAGGTTGTTTGTCGACTGTATCTGCCATGACGTGCTCCTATATATCCAAGTTCTCAACTGATGTAGCGTGGGTCTGAATGAAACTCTTACGCAGAGCGACTTCCTCGCCCATCAGCTTGTTAAATATTGCATCAGCCTTCTCGGCGTCATCGACCTTTACCTGTAAGAGGATACGGTTAGCCGGATCCATCGTAGTTTCCCACAGCTGGGTAGCATTCATTTCACCAAGACCTTTGTAGCGAGCAATGGACAGGCCCGGAATACCCATGTCAGTGGATTCATCGTTGGCGACCTCGCCAGCACTCATTTGGTCCTGAGCACTCTCTGCCATTGCAAGTTCAGCTAAATCGGCAGCAGTCTCAACTGAGGTATCTTCGCTGGCCAACTCAGCCTCTTCGGCAGCCGCCTTCGTAGCTTTAGCAGTCTTCTTATCCTTCGCCTTAAGTCGTAATTCAGTCAGTACGCGCTCCTTTTGTTCGTCAGTGAAAGCATAGTGTTTATCACTGCGGCCAACTTGGATCTTATAGAGTGGTGGCTGAGCGATATATAAGTGGCCCTGGTTGATAACATCGGGGAAGTTTCGGAAGAAGAACGTCAGCAGGAGCGTTCGAATGTGCGCACCGTCAACATCAGCGTCAGTCATGATAATGATGCGATGATAGCGCAGCTTGGCAATGTCAAAGTTCTCACCAATCCCCGCACCGAGCGCAATAATCATGTCCTTAATCTCGTTATTACCAAGCATTTTATCCAACCGGGCGCGCTCCACGTTTAACACCTTACCTCGCAGTGGCAAAATAGCCTGGAATTTACTATCTCGTCCGCCTTTGGCTGATCCACCAGCCGAATCACCCTCTACAATATAGAGCTCGCTATCCTCTGGCTTACGTGACGAACAGTCAACTAACTTGCCAGGCAGGGCAGAGCCCTCGAGGGCACCTTTGCGAATAACCGTATCACGGGCAGCACGGGCGGCTAAACGCGCTCTGGCCGAAAGTGACGCCTTGCCAATGATCTTCTTGGCTTCATTCGGATTCTCTTCCAGGTAGTAGGCGAGGTACTCGCTCAGGACTTGCTCGACATAACCCCGTACCTCTGGGTTACCAAGCTTACCCTTGGTTTGGCCCTCGAACTGTGGGTCAGGTAGCTTGACCGATATAACAGCAGTTAGACCCTCGCGCACATCGTCACCAGTTAGATTCTCGTCCTTTTCTTTTATAAGTCCGCTCTTGCGGGCATATTCGTTAATAACCCGAGTGAGCGCCGTACGAAAGCCCGTTAAGTGCGTACCTCCCTCGGCATTGATGATGTTATTTGCAAATGTTTTAACCTGCTCGTTAAACGAATCACAGTATTGGATGGCGATTTCAACGATTACGTCTTCGACCTTCTTTTCGACATAGAAGGTTGGCTGATTGAGCGTTTCTTTATCACGATTGAGATGCTCGACGTAGGAGCGAATACCGCCCTCAAAATAGAAGCCATAACTACGCCCAGCACCTTCGTCGGTAATATGTAGGCGCACACCTTTGGTTAAATAGGACTGGTGACGTAGAAAGTCTACAATCGTCTGATAGTTAAACTTAGTCGTTTCAAAAATGGAAGCGTCTGGCATAAAGCTAATTGACGTTCCACGCTTGGTCGTTTTGCCAACCACTTTAATATCAGCTTGTGGCACGCCTTGCTTGTAGACTTGCTCGTACTCCTTGCCGTCCTTGTAGACGTTAGCGACCAAATCGGTTGCTAGAGCGTTTACCACACTCACGCCAACGCCGTGCAAACCACCCGAGACCTTGTAGCCACCGCCGCCAAATTTACCACCAGCATGCAAAACCGTCAGCACGGTTTCTAGTGCTGACTTGCCAGTGGTTTTGTGCTTATCAACGGGGATACCGCGGCCATCATCGGTGACAGTTACCCAGCCATTTTCATGCATGACCACCTCGACCGTGGTAGCTTCGCCCGCCATGGCTTCGTCGATCGAGTTGTTTACGAGCTCCCAGATAAGATGGTGCAAGCCCTCCACGCCCGTACCACCAATATACATACCAGGGCGTTTGCGTACCGGGTCAAGTCCCTCGAGGACTTGGATTTGTTCTGCACCATATTGCACTTTTTCGGCCATGTGTATTTGTTAACCCTCACTATTACTTACGTGCCAGCATGGCTGACAACAGATACTCCCTAGTATACCCCACCTGTTTAAGGACGGGCAAGTCCCCCAAGGCTGGCAAGCGAACGAGCGCCTAACGATTGACTACGGGTGTGCCTGGCTTGGGCTGTGGGGTTGATGGCACCACCGCCAGACTATGAGCAATCTCAGCTGCCACATCGGCCTTCGGACGAGCAAACTGTTGGCGAGAAAGCTGCACCATTTGATCGTAAAGCTGTGGATTCGCTACGCCAATAGGTGGCATGATTTCCTTAAGCGAAAAAGGTGGCGTGACTGCACCGCGGCTAATAAGGCGCGCGGCCGCATAATGGTTTGGTGTGTTAATAATGTCATCCTTATCAAAGGCTGGCGCAAACTGTTTGGCCATAAACTCTGCATCCTCTGGACCAACCCTAAACCCAACCATGTTACCAACGTTACCAAACACCGCGTCTCTAACTGACTCTTCGAGCTGCGAGATAAACTGGTTCGCCATCACCATGGTCAAGCGATATTTGCGCGCCTCAGACAGAATAGTAGCGATTGAATCAGTCGCATAGTTCTGGAATTCATCAATGTATAAGCTAAAATCTTGGCGCTGGCTCTCGGGCGTGTCAGCTCGGCTCATGGCGGCCATTTGGAACTTGATGATAAATATAATGCCCAGCAACTTAGAGTTCATATCACCCAGCAAACCTTTGGACAAATTCACAAACAAGATCTTCTTGCCATCCATAATGTCGCGCAGGTTAAATGACGACTTCTTCTGGCCGATGATATTGCGCATAATCTCGTTGTTTGCAAAATCACCGAACTTGGACGTAAAGTAGCCGAGCATTTCACTCTTGCTATGCTCGCTAGTCTGGGCCATTTGTCCAGTCCAGAATTCCTGTACTACCGGGTCACGCACGTAACGAAACTTCTGTTTTAAGAAGTCGTCGTTGGTAAAGAGCTTGGGCACCTCGATCATCGTACCGCCCGCGGGATCAGACATAACAGTAAGAGCCGCGTTGCGGAACCAATCCACAAACATAGGACCAACAATACCTTGACCCTTCGGGTCGTAGAGTTTATAGAACATACTAATTGCTTCCTGAATGAGGAAGTCCTTTTGTTCAGGATGGGCTGGGTCAAACTCCATAATGTTAAAGCCGAGCGGATACTCAGTGTCGCCAGGATTAAAGTAAATCACGTCCTGCAAACGATGTGGTGGCACCTTTGCCATCAACTTTTCAGCAGTGTCGCCATGGGGATCCAAAAAGCACAGCCCTTTGCCCATATGCATGTCCTGAACGATGCAGTTCTCTAAAAACACCGACTTACCTGTGCCGGTCTGACCGATGATGTAGACATGGCGACGGCGATCGTCGTCGAGTAAGCGCACGACTGTTTCTTGACCCCGATACAAGTTGCTACCCAGGATGAGGCCTTCGGTCGGCATATCGGCTGGTGCCGGCACTTCGCGCATACCTTTGCGAATAACTGGCGTTGAAACTTGCATGTCCTCGCTCGGGAAGTGAAAGATACCAGCTAACTCGGTTGAGTTGAGGACTGTGGCTGCCTTAGCCGCTGGAAAGAAGCGAAAGATAAAATCAGTCGCTAACTTCTCGGCCGATGGTGCAGCCTTAAACGTAAATTGGTTAGAGTTTGGCAGGGCTAACTGCGCAAAGCCCGTCAGTATATCCTGCACAACCGCCTTAGAGCGATGTTGATCGCTCGAGCTGACCAGGATTCGAATCATTGTCTCAAAAGCAGGCGCCGCGTACTTTTCTTCGACTAGCTGACTCATTTTTTGATTAATAGCATCAGGCTGATTGTCTTGCTTATACGTGCCTTCCTCCATCTTCTTCGAATACTTCGGCTGCTTGACTGGCGCCATAGCGATATCACGCACCAGCTTCTTGGTCGTGTATTTTTCCTTGGCAATCTTCTCGGGATCAAGTAGGTCCTTCGCCTTCTTCTTGGCGTTCTTGGCCCAGACTGGCTTGGCTGGCCGAACCATAATCTGAATACCAGCGCCCTCACCTGGCTGTAAGCGCGAGAGGCTGCTTAGTATGCCGGCCAAAGGATCTGCGTCGCGGTTCTTGTACGTAGCAATAGGGAAGTAAGAGTCGTTTGCTAGTACTAATTCGCCGCCTGAAACACCAGTCAGCTTGCTCGTCTGCGAAAAGATGTTTGGATCATCGACTTGTTCGATCTGAATTGTAGGATAGCCAGACACGAGTGCCTTCTGGACGGTCGACAAGAGCGTGACTGGCACGGCGGTGTAGAAGTAAATCATGGCCCCGTCCACAATAATCTCAAAACTCACGTAGCGATTGCCGTACAGGTGAGATTTGTCTGCGGTTATGCCCGAAAGAAGGTTAAAGATTCCTTCAGCCTTTGCTATATTCTCCTTAAATAACTCCCGTGAGTCCCTATTGGTCGTATCGCTCGCTTCGGCTGGCGGCAGCTTGATCTGGAGTGGTACAAGCTTAAGACTACGCTCGATGTCCTTGTTGCGCCGTACCATTTTACGATAAATAACAAAGGCTACAAGCCCGAGAGTGGCTAGAAACGCTAAGGTAAGCAAGGTAGTGAGTATGATAAAGGTCTGGTTTTGTGTTTCCAAGATGTGTTCGCCCGTATTCTTACCCGCTAGCGTTGCGAGGGATTCCTTTTAATATCCAAATTAAAACGTTGCTTCAGATAAAGCGCACTGAGCTCCTCGTGCGCTTCTTCCTCTACGTAAGGATCCTGAGCAGTCTTGGCAATAATCTCATCGGCTCGGTCCACCCATGGCTTTTCTAGTTTGTCGCCATCACTGGCCGAGAGTTGTTGCGGGGTAGTTGTGGTAGGTGCTACGTTGGCGGCTGGCGTAGCTGAACTCACCGCTGGGGGAGCGGCTGGTTGAACAGCTGCAGTAGCAGGCTGAACGCTACCCTTTTCAGCTGCACTAACAGCATGACGTTCGGGCTGCGCAGAAGCAGGCTCGAGCGAGCGTTCCGCAGCCGACCGGTGCTCCGGTGCTGCCGCGCTCGGCTGAGCATCAGGGTTAAGATTGAGGTTGGCCTGGGGATGCATAACGTTCATTCACCTTTTGCTACATTATATCAATAATGGAGCCTGCCGACCAGAAGCACAAGCAAGATACTAGGTGTGTACCCAGACCGGCGTACCAACCTCGGCCCAGTTATATATGAACGCAGCGGTCGCCAACGGAAGATTAACGCAGCCATGGCTGCCATTGTAGTAGTAATCCGAGCCACCAAAGGTCGATCGCCAGCGCCACGCATCATGCAGCCCAAACCCAGCGTGAAACGGCATCCAATAATCAACCAAGACGCGGTAGTTATAATTCTCGCCATAAGCACGGCCGTCGAGCCAAATATTGGTAGCATTCGAATAAATACTAAACAAGCCAGTTACAGTAGGGAAGCCCATGCCGGTCGCACCACTCGTGATGGGTGAGGCGTAAATCACCTGACTGTCCTGATACACCCAAAGCTGCTGCGTACTCAGGTTAATCTCAATATAGCGCCCAACATCTAGTGTTGTCACCCGGTTATACTCCGTTTTGTAAGCCACTGGCGAGGTTGTAATGGCGAGATTAGCGCCTGCTTGCTTGCGTAGAGCCGCCATCAGACCAGCACTAGCCTGCTCCTGATTGATCGCTAGACCATCCTTGCCTTCTTGATCAACCGAGCTAACACCATTCTTGATCGTAACTTTCTTGTTGGTCGGCGCGACGTTAATTTCATTGGCAACCGACTGCACGTAACCTCGCACTTTGGCTTCATCGATGTCGACTGCCAGAGCAGGCCTCCCTGACGTGCTTGCTCTGGCCGGAAATACCAACCAGCTCGCTATGGTAGCTTGCGACGGACTATACACCTTACCTTCATAACTCAATAATAACTCCGACAAAGCTAGCTGATTTGCCTGACTGATAACAGGCTCTGTGTCCGAGAGGCGAATATCGGCCTTGACGGTAGCTGGCTGGAGCTCGACTGACCGATCCTTACCCTCGGCCAAAGCTTGCTGCAGAGTGGTTGCAAGCTGTTTTTGGTCGACTGATACACCGTCTTGATCTGCGACCGCGACCACGCGGCCTTCTACCACCTCCACCTTAGCATTCACGGGCGCGCGACCAATATCGGCAAGAACTTTTGATACAAAGCCCTCGAGCTTAGCCGAGTTGAGATTGTAGGCGTAGCCCGTCTGGCCACTACGCATGGAGCCAAGCAGCCCGATCATTGGCCATGGCGTAGTACGGCCAGCTCTAAATGCTGCATCGACCGTAGCTGCAATGTCTCGCGTCGCACCCAACTCATCGCTCTTCATAACGTATGTCTTCTCAGCCAGATAAATGGTCAACGTATGTTGATCGTCACGTTTTTTGAGCTCAGTCATGGCTTGCGAGCGAGTCTTAAAAGCCATGTTTTGGCCCGCGACCCTTACCCCGGGGTAGACCACTCCGGTAAGCGAGGCTGACAATAGCGTGTTAATCGTAGCAAAGGCAACAGCTCCACCAATAGCCATAAGCCCCAGCGTGCGCACATACCCCCGCGCCCAATTGCGCGCTCGTCCGACAGCCTTGGCTGTTGCATCTGCCTGTTGTTTAGTCTGCCTCATAATGCTTGTGTCTTGTTACTCATTATAGAGACCTTGTCGATTAAGCGCTAGCTCATTGTGACGTTACCCAATGCACTACTGGACATGAGGCTGCGCTCGGCAGCTTCTTGGCTACGCTTAATCTGCTCTGCCGTCGGATTAGCGCCCAAATCCAGCCAGATACGCAGGCTTAAACGCTTCGCGTGAGCCTTCTGTAAGGCCGCGTCCTGGTATTGATCAAGAAACTCGACTTTTACCACCTGACGAACCTGAGAAACCAAGCAACTCA
>CAZNJX010000040.1:6102-7270 GCA_964573585.1 uncultured Candidatus Saccharibacteria bacterium | reverse complement strand
CAGGCATGAGCCTTCCTCAAACAATCCTCGAGCTTTCTGTTCTGTATACTCCGTAACACGTCCAGGATCTTCGAATGTCGCGGGAGCTGCAGCCAGTTACTTAACCGCGCTGCAATATGGTAGTTGAAACCTGCTACAAAAACTAGGCGATCAGAAAAGCATATATCCTTATTGTATTAATAGAGTTTGCCACCGAGCTCAACCTCTTTATCTGGAGATATGAGCACGCAATTCCCAGCTTCGTCAGGTAGGCCGAGAGTTAGTACTTCACTGATAGCAGGGCCAATCTGTCTGGGTTCAAAATTCACTACGCAGAGCACGAGCTTACCCTGAAGCTCCGCTTTGGCGTAATTAGCTGGCAGTTGAGCACACGATTTCTTAACGCCTATTTCCTTACCTAGATCGATGAGGAGCTTATATGATGGCTTGCGGGCTTCTGGGGAGCTTGACACCTCAATAATCTTACCAATGCGAACATCAACTTTATCAAAATCATCAAAAGTAATTATTGGCTTAACCACGGATATCCCGTTTGCGGAAACCAAGCCAAGCTGCGCCAAGCAAGGCTCCAGCAATGATCACAAAGCCAGCTAATGTGGCATAGTTCGGCCCGTTCTCGAGCACGTTGGTTTTGTTATAAAAGTAGAAAGCAGAAAGTATGCGGTATGGTTCGAGTGCCTTGACTCCGGCCGCCAGAGAGTACAAAAAGAAGCTCGCCACTGCCAAAACAGTCGTGACGGATACTGCCAGCGAACGTCGGCCGCTGATTGCTCCTATTGCGTAGGCTAAACTACCAAACACCAGTGCCATCGTGGCTGCTTGCAACGTAGCCGCCAGCGTGTGCAGAGGGCTGATGTCGTAGTTGATCGCAGCAATGGCGCCTATTAGCCCCAACCAACTTGCGAGTGCTACGACTGTCAGTATAACGAGCCCAGCTAAGTATTTGTGTACCAGTACTTTAGCCCGGCTGACGGGTTGCGATAGTAAGGTCGCGAGCGTACCGCGGTCTTCTTCGCCCGCCAGTGTCGCCGAGTAAAACATAATGAGCAGAATGATAAACAGCAGCGGTAAGTTAAAGGCAAACACCTGACTGTTTGTGTAGCCCTCGATCTTACCAAAGTTAAGCGACTCCCCCACCAGACTTTTAAGCTCGGGCGGCATTTGGTTA
>CAZNJX010000040.1:0-6087 GCA_964573585.1 uncultured Candidatus Saccharibacteria bacterium | reverse complement strand
GGCATACTGGTTGTTGTTGGCAAACGACGGGTAGAACACCATATTCACGCAGTTCATAATGGCAAGACCAATGCTCCAGCCGAAGATCATCCAGCGTTTATCGTAGATGGTTTTAGTGAGAATTGAGCGAAACATTACTTGCCACCTCCTCCGTAGAGCTTCATGAAGACTTCTTCGAGATCCAGCTCGCGACTCTCGATGTTTACAACGTCGTATTTACTCATAACACGCACCAGCTCATTGAGTCGGCCACGCACTGAGCAAACAATGGTCTTACCCTCAATGCGCAGGTCTCGAACCGTGCTCATGCCCTTAAAGTGCGCGGGGTTCGGCGCACTCGCTAAGGTAATGTGGAACTCCTTGGTAGCGGCCTGACGCAGCTCGCGCACCCTACTGACTTCGGCTAGCTTACCCTCGCGGATAAAGCCAACCCGATCACAGACTTTTTCGACCTCGGCTAGGTTGTGCGAGGACATAAACGTGGTGCCACCCCCCTGCTTGTGCTCTGCGAGCAAGCCATAAAACACCTCTTGCATCAGCGGATCTAACCCGGTGGTTGGTTCGTCGAGGATAAGAAGCTTCGGTTGGTGCGCTAGAGCAGCAATGATACCGATCTTCTGCTTATTGCCACGCGATAAGTTCTTAATCTTTGGCTTTAAGTCTACCTTGAGCACATCGGCTAAGCGATTGACCTGCGTCATATCGGGTTGGCCATGCAGGCGCATAATGTACTTTATATAATTCCAGCCACTCAAGCCATCATAGAGCGCCATGTCGCCAGCCAAGTAGCCTACTTGCCCGTGGATAACCACGTAGTGCTGTACGCTGTCTTTGGCATAAATGTGAATTCTGCCAGCCGTGGGCGAAATGTGGTTAAGCATCAGGCGGATAGTTGTGGTTTTGCCCGCGCCGTTGGGGCCTAAAAAGCCAAAGATCTCTCCTTCTTTAACATCAAAACTAACGTTGTTGACCGCAGTACTCTTGCCAAACCGCTTGGTCAATCGAGAGATCTTAATGGCGTTCTTCATGCTCTTTATTATAGTACTCTGGTCAATCGGACGCTAGGTGCCCAATCTAGTTGCTTTCTCACGCCCCCCGCCATCCCCGCTCCCTTCGCCGTCATCCTGAGCGAAGTCGAAGGATCTGCCGTATACTCCCATCGTCCCGCTCTCTCTTCTGTCATTCCCGCCCTGAAATGAATTCAGGATAGACTCCGACGGGAACCCGTCTGTATTCTCTCGTCATTCCCGCGCAGGCGGGAATCCATGCAGCTCCCCGCGACATTCGAAGATCCTGGACGTGCTACGGAGTATACAGAACAGAAAGCTCGAGGATTGTTTGAGGAAGGTTCATGCCTGACGAGTCCCGCAGAGTACTTCTGTTTGAGTACGCAGTAGCACCACCAAGAGATGAACTCCATGTCGCAAGACCTTTTGGCCCTTTTGGGTCTTTCAAAAGGGCATTAGATGATAATGAAGAATGTTTATTTTATGTATTACTACTTTTGAAAATACCAAAAGTAGTCAAAAGTATTCCCGACCAGCGGTTCACATCAAGGTGCGTTCGTACACTTATACTCCAGAATGTCGCTCCCACTGCGAGCCTTAAGGGACTCTCGTTGGTTAGCTCACTCTGGTGTCTCATAACCAGCCTTCCTGATGTTCGATGGCCAGGGAGGACAGAGCTGCAAATACTGCTGCAAAAAGCAGCACCAAGGAGCATCCATGGAGGTGGGTGTTTTTTTTGGCTTGTTTTAATCGCCACATTGGAGTATAAATACATCCAACACTTCTTACGCAAGGTGTACCTAACTACTCAAATATTACGACGCAAAAGGAGGTTGGCCCATGGCCACCGAAGACGAACCCTTTACAGCTATCATGGCGAGAATAGGTCCTGGCTTCAACAAGGCGTGGCGCGAGTTCGACACAGCCGCCAGGGGCGCGGCAGACGCTCCGGAGCTCGCGGAGGCAGAGCTGCGTACCAAGAGCGATACATTCCAGCTCAACGCTGGTAAGCCCGCTCAAACGGTCTACGACCAGGAGGCTGAAGCGAGGGATCTAAGTCTCAAAGGCTGTCTGCGCAGCTTTGCCGGCTTTGGGCTGATCGTCTCGCTCGGCGGTCTCTACACCCAGTGGATTTACACACTTAAAGGCACCGACGAGTTTCGCTTTGAGCTTGGCAATACCTGGCCCGCCCTGGTCTTTGGCGGTGGGCTGATTGGCCTCTATGCCGAGCAAGCTCTCTACTGGCTGGCTCGCCAAGCACGCAGTCTCTGGCTGTGGTGGCGTTACAACTCGCTCTTTCTGCGTTGGCAGCTTCGGCGTCAAACTCCGAAGCGGCAGCACGTCTACTGTTGCTGTTGGCGCTGCAAGCACAACAAGCGTCATTTGACGATTCACTACAACTACTGTCACTGCTTGCGGTGCCAGCTCAAGCGGCGTTGGACGTATTGGAAGCGTCTTGAGCGCTACCCCCTTGGCTGGAAGCGCCACACCGAGCAGACTTAAGCCGCCTACCGCGGACGAAGCAATCGTCCCTGGTGGGCGATTCTTCGTTTCTAGCTATTGATTTGTGGTCAAAGTAGTAGTATGATTGCGCAAGTTCAAGCCACCGACTATTCCATAAGGAGCCGGCATGAGCAAGAAAGAAAAGTCCAAGAAGGGTAAGAAGCCGAAGATTCAATACCCACTGAAAGTAACCAAGGCCTACCTCGAGAAGAAGCTCAAGCAAGAGGCTCTTGACCTTGCCGTCATCCATGCTGCCATTGCCTGGACCCAGGACCCTACTGATCCACAGCTGATCAGTGGCCTCAGAGCTGCCGTCGAGCGACTCTCAAGCGAAGACTGTTCTTCACCTGCACCAGAAGTCGAGGTCGAGCAGCCCTGGGTGGACTTCTCTCTCGTCATGGTTGATGGGGGTTTTCGTTTGCGGGTCTACAACGAGCTTGATACGCAGCCCAAGCTTGGGGCGGATATGCGAAGAGCACTGAACTGCGTTACGCAAGCAGTAGTGAAGTGGCGTGGGTGCGCTGGTGCCGCCGAGCGAGTGCATCCGTTCAGCAATTCAGTCTACTCCACTGATGCTTCTACTCCCATGCCAGGAATCGACCTGGCAACACTCATAGCCGTGACTGAGTCAGTTGAGCTCCAGCGCGAAGTGAGCAAACTGATGGGTCGATCATCGTTCATGGGCCCAGTGGGAGTAGCGGCTCTCACTGCCTTCGTCCTGCAAGCCAAGGCACTCGTCCTCGCAGATGTCCAGAACACCAGTACCAGCTGATACTGACCAAGTACTACCGCCTCACGGCAGGGAAACCCTCCGCTGTGGGGCGTTTCTCGTTATTTACTTTACCTCACTTTGGGAGTATGATTGCACACACATCTGCCACTTATTCACCCCACAAGGAAAGAAGACAGATCATGTACCTCCTCGTTGAGATGTACGAACCGCCAGACGGTCCAGACGTCATCCGGCTTTCCTCGGCCAAACCTCTGTGTTCGACTGCCGAACCTGGTGTTGACTTTGCGTCCAAGCAATACTTCAGAGACCTCGAGCGAGAACTTACTCCGCTTGCGCGGGCTGCTGTAACCCATTTGTGCCGAGGGCTTCGCGGCATTACCGTGCGTGTCAGCAAAGATGGCACGGGCAGCCTGGTGGAACTCACTGCTTATGGGCCGAATGCTGCCAGTCTGTATATGTGCATGTGTAGTCGGATTGATTCGGCTTCCTCTCCAGAGCTGCCACTGCGCGTTGCGCTCCAGCGCTATCTGGGCGAGCCAGTCAAGGTAGAGACCGAGGTCTGCGTTAAGCTTTAGTGCTAGTCAGCAAGCTCGGCGCAGCGAGCACATACCCTCCAAGAAGATCACCAGCCCCACTGGAGCGTGACACCACATGACACCTGCGTCTCGTTACACCAGTAGCCACGTAAATGAGCCCAACAGAGATCAACCGAGTAATTGCCAAGGTCTTGCAAGACGAGTACTACATGTCACGGCTAAGTCCTGCGATCATTACCAACCTTCGCTCTCCCTACCCCCGAGCCCGGCGCCAGGGTTATGACTCGGTTTGTGCCTTCGAGGCACCACTGGTTCGAGAAGGACGGATCAAAAAGGCTTAAGGGCGTTCCGGCGGCCTTGGGGCGCCTTATTCCCGCTTGTCGGGGCGAATCCTCGCCTTTGACGGGCGGGTTTTCGTTTACATATGCGACTTGCGCCGCGTGAAAGCAAAACGCCACCCCTTCAGAGCGGCGTTAAGCCCTCTCCAAAAGAGTGGTTGCTGTGGTGCGCAGCGCTTAGGCGGCGTACTTGGCTGGCAAGGTGTCGGCGTGGGGCTGGCCATGATCTTGGCCACCACCGCTTCATCTTGGTACAGGACTGGGATCAGGTGGTTGCGCAGGAACAGCTCGCAGGCATGTCGAGGGCCCAGGGTTGCCGTGAGTCCCGTGATCGCAACTGGGGTGTCGAACTGCAACAGCTTGTTGAAGCAGTAGATCAGCTCAGGAAGATTCAGTTGATTGAGCTGGCGACCCACTGCGTCAGCCAATGTGGCATCCGCATCGGCGTTGAGAAATGCTTCACGGCACAGGCCAAAGAGCGGATCCAGGCCTGTCGTGAGATTCGAACTCGTATCCATGTTTCAACTTTCAACTATGGCCACGCGGGTGCGTGGCGGTGGAAAAGCTGGTGGTTATGTTAGCAAGCATTACGCTTGTGGTCAACCGCAGCTTGGGGTTCACATCACCATAAACAAAACGCCACCTCTTGGAGGCGGCGTTGAGCCCTCTTCCAAGAGGTGGTTGTTGCGGTTGCTACCGCTGGCGAACTTCTAGATGAACTGGTGGTTCGGCAGCAAGCGATTGATCATCGCCCACGATGCGGATTTGCCAGTAGCTTGTTGGTCTGCGGAGCTGAAAGCCACGACTGCCCGATAGTTCACTGCACAGTGCTGCGTTGAAGACGGCATGCAGTGACCCAGCATTCGGCGTGTCCACCATTGGGGTGAATACGACGGGCAGAATGCTGTCCAGCTGGTCCGTGACATAGGTTGGGATGCGGAACCAGCGTCCCTGATTACCGCCTTCCAGGCCTTCTGTGGCACGAACCAGAGAGGCCGCCACCCTAACAACGAGCTTGGCCTCATCGTTGGTGCAAGGCACCTTCGCATCCCTGCACGCACCCCACACGGCTTTGATGAGCGAACGCCGTATGGTTCGGCTAAGTGTGGGCTGTCTACGCGTAGTCTGGGCCACGCCGGCCTCCTTGCGGTTGCTCGCCCCTTTTAGGCAAGATCATATACTACTATACCATAGCCTCAGCCGCTGCGCAACGCAAAACAGCCCTCACCATAATTCATAATGGCGGAGCTCTTGCGTACAAACGAACATGTCCTTCGTATAAATGAACATATTTCTTGGCTTGGCCTGTATACGTTATACGACCCAGGCGAATTGTGCCTTTACGGGGTTGGTATACGCTCGTTTCTGCTGGAGTACAGCATCACGAGGGGCTTATCTTGTGCCTTTCACGATAGCGTAGAGCTACGTTTGTTAGTATCAATACTATCACACTTATTGCTTTTTGTCAAGGTTTTTGTTGCTTAGACTCTCTACGCTGCTAGTTATCGTAAAGCGCTAGGACAATATTGGCTTGCTCAAGCTGGCTTACAAAGTCCTTAAAGATCTTGGTGCTGTCTTCGCTTGCAAAGTACGACCAGTCGGTGGCCTCTGCTTTCTTACTCTTGTCCTCGGCAAATATGTTCACAAACACTCGATACTCGTTTTGCTGGAATGTCCGCACGCGTTTGAGTTCTTCAATCACTCCCTCGAGAATAGCCTTGCGGTCTGCCGGGGTTATTTCGACGCGCTCCTCTGGATTGAGGGTGTACTTGGAGCCAAAAGAACCAGTGTTAAACCAGATGTCGCGGGTGCGTAACTCTTGCGCTGCTTCAATGGCTCTATCAACTTGCAAGAACTCAGAGGCTCGAAAGATCTCCCGTCTGGGTACGCTGGCTCTGGAAACCCACGGAAAGCCTTGGATACCGATGCTGCTAACGAGCTTTTTGTCGATGTTTTGGATGTAAGGTACC
>CAZNJX010000039.1:0-7325 GCA_964573585.1 uncultured Candidatus Saccharibacteria bacterium | reverse complement strand
AAGATATTGACCGGTGTGCGACTTCTCTACCTTAGCTACCTGCTCCGGAGTCCCCTCGGCAATCACCATACCGCCGCCGCTACCCCCTTCGGGCCCCATGTCGATTATCCAATCCGCGCATTTCACTACGTCTAGATTGTGTTCAATAATGAGCATAGAGTTGCCCATGGTCACCAGCGCATTTAGTACCTCGAGCAACTTCGCGACATCCTCAAAGTGCAAACCCGTGGTTGGCTCGTCGAGAATGTAGAGTGTGCGGCCCGTAGCACGCTTAGAGAGCTCACTGGCTAGCTTGATGCGCTGCGCCTCACCACCAGAGAGCGTAGTAGCCGACTGACCCAAGCGAATGTAGCCTAAGCCCACACTGCGCAGAGTTTCGAGCTTACGATAAACGGACGGAATGTTGGCAAAGAAGTCACAAGCGTCTTCGACCGTCATTTCTAAAACATCAGCAATGGTCTTGCCTTTGTAGAGTATCTCGAGCGCCTCACGGTTGTAGCGCTTACCATGACAGGACTCGCAGGTCACATACACGTCTGGCAAGAAGTGCATCTCGATCTTAATAATCCCATCGCCCTTGCACGTCTCACAACGTCCACCCTTAACATTGAAGCTAAACCGACCCGAGCTATAGCCGCGGATCTTGGCTTCTGGCACCATAGCAAAGAGATCGCGAATGTCGGTAAAAGCACCAGTGTAGGTAGCCGGGTTAGAGCGCGGTGTGCGTCCGATTGGTGACTGATTAATGTCAATAACCTTGTCGAGATGCTCAGTGCCGAGGATTTCCTTGTGCTTACCAGCTGGCTCCTGCGCTCGGTGGTACTCTTGGCTGAGCTTGCGCGCCAGAATGTCATTGATAAGCGACGATTTACCCGAGCCAGACACACCAGTCACGACTGACATAATGCCGAGTGGGATATCTACCGTCACGTCCTTGAGATTGTTTTCAGTCGCGCCCACGATAGTAAGCTTCTTGTCGGTGGTTTTGCGACGCGCCTTAGGCACCTCGATCTTGCGCGCACCACTCAGGTATTGCCCAGTAAGCGACTCCTTGTTCTTGGCGACCTGGTCTGGCGTACCGCTGGCAATAACCTTGCCACCATGCTCACCGGCCAGCGGACCAATGTCGACCACAAAGTCACTGGCCCGAATCGTGTCTTCGTCGTGTTCTACGACAATCACCGTGTTACCCAAATCACGCAAACGCTGCAAGGTAGTAATGAGGCGATCATTATCACGCTGATGCAAGCCAATCGATGGCTCGTCGAGAATATAGAGCACACCCATGAGGCTTGAACCAATCTGAGTCGCCAGCCTGATGCGTTGAGCTTCGCCGCCAGCGAGCGTGTTGGCACTGCGGTTGAGTGTCAGATAGTTAAGACCAACATCGCTTAAGAACTTTAGTCGCTCACAGATTTCTTTGAGAATTTGCGCAGCTATCTGCTTTTCTTGGGCGTTTAGTTCTAACCCCGAGAAGGCTGCCAACGCCTCGTCCACCGACATATTGGTCAGCTCAGCAATCGACTTATCGTTTACGGTAATGGCTAGCACCTCAGGCTTGAGCCGTTGGCCGTGGCACTCCTGACACTCTTGTGTCGTCATGTAGCGCTCGATTTCTTTTTTGACAAAGTCGCTCTCGCTTTCGCGGTAGCGGCGCTCAAGGTTCGGGATGATGCCCTCGAAGGTCGTCTTGTAGGTCCGGCCACCGGGTCCGCGCACACCAATCTCCTCGTCGCCCGTACCATAGAGCAATATTTCAACCGCGCGCTTATCGAGTGAATCAACCGGCACATTTAAGTTGAACGTGTGCTTCTCAGCAACAGCGTCAAGCAGCTTGGCGTACCACGTCATACGTGAGGTAGTTCGACTCCAGGGGCGGATTGCACCCTCGGCCACGCTCAAACGGCGATTTGGAATCACCATGTCGGCGTCCACAATCAACAACGATCCTAACCCAGTACATTTAGGGCAAGCACCGTGCGGGGAATTAAATGAAAACAGTCTGGGTTCGATCTCGGGCAATGAAAAGCCAGAGTCGGCCGTGGTGTAGTGCTCACTAAAGACACGCTCCTCGCCACTATCAAAGTTCATAACCGTAATAACGCCTTCACCCAGGTGCAAAGCCTGCTCGATCGATTCGACCAAGCGCTGGTTAGGTTCGTCGAACTCAAGCGTCATGCGATCAACTGCTACCTCTATGGTGTGCTTTTTTTGCCTATCGAGCTCGGGCACTTCATCAATCGGCATAAGCGTGCCATTTAGGCGCACTCGGCTATAACCAGCCTTTTGAATTTCGCTAAGCAAGTGCCTATGCTCGCCCTTCTTGTCCTTTACAATGGGCGCCAGAATAACAATCTTACTGCCCTTAGGGTATTGGCGAACCGAATCCACAATCTGGGCTGGAGTTTGCTTACTCAGCACCTCGCCCGTGGTTGGGTCGTGCGGAATGCCGATGCGCGCAAACAACAGACGTAGGTAGTCATAAATTTCAGTCACGGTAGCAACAGTCGAGCGTGGGTTGCGCGAGCTTGATTTCTGATCAATTGAGATGGCCGGACTGAGACCATCTATCTGGTCAACGTCTGGCTTTTCCATGAGGCCCAAGAACTGCCGAGCGTAAGCGCTCAGACTCTCCACG
This sequence comes from uncultured Candidatus Saccharibacteria bacterium, assembly GCA_964573585.1. GTDB lineage: Bacteria > Patescibacteriota > Saccharimonadia > CAILAD01 > JADZBC01 > CAYPSN01. The sequence continues at coordinate 4,687 of CAZNJX010000039.1, read as the reverse complement.
TAGCGGCGTTGGCCTTCGGCATAGATGGTATCAAAGGCGAGTGAAGATTTTCCGGAGCCGGAAAGACCCGTAATCACCACCAGTTTGTCACGGGGGATCGTAAGGTCGATGTTCTTGAGGTTATGCTCGCGAGCACCCTTAATGACAATTTTGTCAGCCATATTCGCCCTATCCTCACTCTTAAATTCAAGGATTAACTATACAGGCTTTAGTCCTAACTTTCAAGTCTAAACAATACGAGTAGTCAATCCTTACAGCCGCTTGTATACTGGAGGTTATGGAGAAAATGCCAGAACAAAACCATTGCGAAGCTATAGATCATGAGATTGCTGAAACCGTAGTTGAGCTTGGCGAGCTTGCATTGCTGTTTGGCCGCACCAACCGCATAACCTACTACAAAGACGGCACTACGCCCGAGTCCAACACCGACCATACCGTCATGCTCTCATTGGTTGCCTGTGCATTTGCTGCTCGTTTCGTACCCCGACTAGATATTGGTAAGATTGCCCAATACAGCCTTGTTCATGATCTGGTGGAAGCTTACGCAGGCGATACGCCAACCCTAAAAATTCACGATAGTGAGCGCAAAACTAAAGACGTCAGAGAAGCTGCAGCGCTAAGGAAGATTGAATCTCAATTTAATGGCACTCTACCCTGGATACCTAGTATGATTAGAGAATACGAATCTCTCGAAGCACCCGAAGCTCGCTTTGTGAAGGCAATAGACAAAGTCATGCCAAAAATTACACATATTCTTAACAGAAGCAAGGCCATCAAGGAAAATGGCTTAAGTCTGGATGAGCTTAAAGACAACCATTCCGCACAGCGTAAAGGCATGCAGGATTCTTACGCACATGATCAACCAGAAGTGATTGAGCTGCATAGGGTACTAGCTCAGTTAGTCTATGACAACTTCTAGGTAGTGATGGTCGCTTATCCTCACTCTTAAATTCAAGGATTAACTATACAGACTTTTGAGATAAGTATCAAGTCCGCAGTAGCGTGGCTAGCTGGCACGTAGCTCACTCAAGGCTTCTTTGGAACGTCTGGCCGAAAGTTTAACTTCCTTAAAACCTTCTTGAGTTTTACCGCGACTAACCGCCCTTAGGAGGGCTTCGAGATCACCGATTTCACGATCAATGATCGCTATTAATGGGTCACCTGCCCGAAGACTATCCATTACACCTCGGATTTTTCGAATGGTAAAACGCGTTATGTTGTCACCAGCCTCCTCGGCTTGATTAACTGCTTTCTCAAAATCAGCAATGAGTGTATTCATTTCATCATACTGCTTGTTCGGTATGTCGCCTTCACCTTTCTCGGCCGTACGAAACCTACTGGCCACACCTTCTTGCCCAATCTTATCCCTTGTTTGTCGTTGTAGTACTTTGAGCCTTTCCCCAACACTCTCTTGCGCCACAGATAAAGCTCGCATAAGTACTCGTACGTCTTCTTGTGCTTGATAACCACGTTCAGGTATCCTAGCGCCGATGCGTCTGAGCTTATCTATCGCACCACCAAGAGCATCAACTACTAACTTGTCTCTTTTTAAGATTGCCTCAAACCCGTCCCTGCAATCCCCTAGACTTTGCTCTACTTCTTTGAATTGCAATTCTTTTTCAGCCTGAGTTGCTACGTCTACTCCTTCATGTAATACTTCCTGAACGGGAGTGTCTAATTCACCATCTGTCCTTACATCATTCATCTCACCAGAATCAACAATCGTCCGATCGGCATTAACTGGATTTGCTGTAATACCTGGCACTTCGACGCCAAAGTCGCCAACAACTTCTGTACTTGGCGCGCCGTTCTCTGGCTCAGGGGATTGGACTTGAGCTTGAGCGGGTTGCTGCTCGGCTGTTATTTGCATAAGTTCGCCAGCTAAGGCACGCGGTTGCAACAAACCACCTTTTAGTTTGCCATTTGCCACCTGATCATTGCTTTCTTGATCATGGACGGTGCTTCTTAGTTCGCCCATACTAACTTCCTATCCTCTTACCCTGCAAGATCTCATCAATCTCGCCCAACTGATCACGTAGCTCGGCAGCTTTCTCAAACTGCAAGTTGGCCGCTGCCAACTGCATCTGCTCCTTGAGCTGACGCTGCAGGTATTTAAGCTCGTCTTTGGGTACTTTGGCAAAGTCGATGGCCTTAACGTCGACCGTCTCGGCTGCTTCCTCTTCGTGCATGCGCTCGTCGATCGCTTTGCTAATACTAGTAGGCGTAATGCCATGCGCGGTGTTATAGTCCTCCTGCAACGCACGCCGATCACGCGTCACCTTAATGGCGCGCTCCATAGAGCCAGTTACGTTGTCGGCATACATAATAACCATACCGTCTTGGTGACGTGCCGCGCGGCCAATAGTCTGAATGAGCGAACTCTCACTACGCAAGAAGCCTTCCTTGTCCGCATCGATAATGGCTACTAAGCTGACTTCTGGCAAATCTAACCCCTCGCGCAGTAAGTTGATGCCGATCACCACATCATAGACGCCGAGCCGCAAATCACGCAGAATATCCGTCCGATCGAATGTGTTCACGTCGCTATGGAGATATTGCACCTTAATACCAATGTCAGCCAAATATTCCGTAAGATCTTCGGCCATACGCTTAGTGAGCGTGGTCACGAGCGCACGCTGACCCTTGGCAATGCGACCACGCAGCTCAGCAATAAGGTCATCCACCTGATGCTCCACTGGCCGTACTTCGATGATGGGGTCAAGCAAACCTGTTGGACGAATCACTTGCTCTACCACCTGACTGGAGCGAGCAATCTCGTAATCGGTGTTTGGTGTGGCCGACACGTAGATCGCCTGATTGATGTGGCGATCAAACTCCGTAAAAGTAAGCGGGCGGTTGTCGAGCGCCGAGGGTAAACGAAAACCATGTTCGACTAAGATCTCCTTACGTGCCCTATCGCCATTAAACATACCACGCACCTGCGGTAGCGTAATATGGGACTCATCGACAAACATCAAGAAGTCGTCGGCAAAGTAGTCCATCAGCGTAGCGGGTTGGTCGCCTGGCTCGCGGTTGGTGAGGTATCGCGAGTAGTTCTCAATGCCCTTCACAAAACCTGTTTGCGCCATGATCTCTAAATCGTATTTAACCCGACTCTCCAGTCGCTGGGCTTCGAGCAACTGGTCGTTCGCCTTAAAGTACGCCACTCGCTCGTCGGTTTCTTCGCGGATCTTGACCATTGCCCTCTCCAGCTGTTCGCGCGGCGTCACATAGTGCTTGGCGGGGAAGATATTGAGCTCGTCAATCGATTCCACAACCTCACCGGTGAGCGGGTCGATGCGGACAATGCGCTCTAAGGTATCACCAAAGAACTCAAGACGATAGGCATTCTCTTCGCCAATGGGAAAAATATCGACATTCTCGCCACGCACCCGAAACACACCACGCTCAAAGCTCGTGTCGTTGCGCGTATACTGAATGTCGTTAAGCTGACGAAACATCTTGTCTCGTTTACGCATCTCGCCCGTCTTAAGCTTCATAGTCATATCGGCATAATCGTCAACACTACCAATGCCATAAATACAGCTAACCGAAGCAATAATAATGACATCGCGACGACTCAGCAGCGAACTAGTGGCCGCATGACGCAAGCGATCAATTTCTTCATTGATCGCGCTGTCCTTTTCGATATATGTATCGCTCCGGGCGATGTAGGCCTCGGGCTGATAGTAATCAAAGTAGCTTACAAAATAATGCACAGCACTCTGCGGGAAGAATTCCTTGAACTCACCATACAACTGAGCTGCCAGGGTTTTGTTGTGACTTAAAATCAACGTCGGTCGATTTGCCTCGGCAATAATATTTGCCATCGTAAACGTCTTGCCAGAACCAGTAACACCCAGGAGCGTCTGCTCGCGATCACCTCGCTTGAGACCGTCGCATAGCTTTGCGATAGCAGCCGGCTGATCACCGGCTGGTTGATATTTCGTCTTGAGGGTAAAGAGTGACATGCGTCTATTATACTCCATCCCCTTGCAGTATAGTGGTCAGCCCGGGTACGGCAATCTTACGCTAATAAAATATCAGCCATAGTGCGCGGAAGTGTGCGCAAGAGTCTGTGGCTGATATTCAAAGTTGCGTTGACACTAGCTGCCTAACACGCACCTAAAATGCGTCGCGTAACTAAATCTAAAACTACCCTACATATAGGGTAGCAGATACGGGGTAACGCTTCATTGGCCAGTTACCACAAAAAACCTAGATTGTTTTGATGTTTTTGCTATGGCTATACGGCTGTTAGTAATTCATCGAGCTTAGGCTTATTAAAACCAACTACGATCTGATCATCGATGTCGATAACCGGCACACCCATTTGGCCAGACTTGCGAATCATGTCGTCAGCTGCCTGGGCGTCCGCCTGCACATTAATCTCTTTGTAAGCCACCTTCTTCTCGGTGAGATACTCTTTGACCGCGCCGCAAAAGTGACAGGTTGGTGTGGTATATACGATTACTTTGGTGTCGCTATTCATGATGCGATCCTTACTTTAACAAGTATAGTATAGCACAGAGTGCCGCTAGGTTACTATACGCTCTGGGAAGAGTAATAAGCCCTAGCCCGCTGTGCGGCTCAAATACTGGCTAGCCTGCACAGCCGCCTTGGCACCCTCGCCAGCAGCAACGATCACCTGCTTTTCGAGCACATCCGTAATGTCACCGGCAGCGAA
>CAZNJX010000038.1:0-7344 GCA_964573585.1 uncultured Candidatus Saccharibacteria bacterium | reverse complement strand
AGCTTCTGGTAGTCAGCCTGGCTGATGCCTTTAGCAAACAGGTTGTTGTCATAGGTAGGCCAGTTGACCGCCCCAAGAATCTGGCCATTGTTGGGGTCCATGGCAATCATTGTGCCGCGCTGCGCGCCTGCCCGCTCAACGCCAGCCTTGAGTTCACTTGCCATCTTTTGCTCGAGCCCGTTATCGACCGCTAGGACCAAGCTATTGCCGGCCTTAGCCGGCGTCGAGGCAAGCTCACGAACTTGTCGACCCTGAACATCGACCTCTAGCTGCTGCTTACCATCCTGGCCCTTGAGGTCGTCCTCGTAGGCTTGCTCGAGACCAGTCTTGCCGATATAGTCGGTTGGCTCATAGGTGGGGTTACTCTGCCACTCCTCGGCCGAAATACGCCCAGTATAGCCCAAAAAGTGCGAAAACGCCCCACCGTCGAGATATTCCCGAGCAGGGTTGATGTCGACACTAAAGCCAGTAATAAGCCGAGTTTTCTCCTCGATATTTAGCGCCGTTTCTCTATCAAGGTTGGCTGCGACTAAAATATTCTGCGGGAAGTACCTGCCTTTACTCTCCGCCTTTTTGCTGATGTCATCGACCGACTGTTTGGTAAGTCCGGCCACCGTAGCATAAATCTCGGCGCGCTTTGCTTTATCCCGCGGCATTTGGGCAGGATTGACTACCAAATCAAAACTCGCCAGATTACGGGCCAAGACTTGCTTGTTACGATCATAAATCGCTCCGCGGGGCGCGTGAATGGTAGTTTGGCGAATGCGGTTACCATTAGCTAGCGTGAGGTTCTGCTGGCCCTTAGTTATTTGTAGATTAAAAAGTTGGCCTAGAAGCACCATGCTGCTCAGAACAGAGATAAAGATAAAGGCGTGTACGTGGCCATTGCGCAGGGGCTGTTCTAGCTTACCCGCCTGTTCACTGCCACTTAGGGCCACCCCAGACCAGTCCTCGCTTTGGGCTACTTGCTGTTCACGCTTAGAACGCTTGAAGCTATAAGCTCGGCTATAGAAATCACCAAATATATTCATCAACCCCCAATCGCTCACCTAAAAAGTGTCTAGCTACTAATAATACCACGTTGGCGCAGCTGAATCACGCTTAAGCCTAATGCTACAAGTGCACCGTTCCAGAGCACTTCACAGCCAAGGCGGATCAGCATGAGTCGCCACTGCGCCACATAGTCGGGCGCAAGCAAAGACAAGTGCGACAGCGTAGCATAGAGCAAGCTCAGCACCGAGACCACAAGCAAGAGCGAGGCCATCTGCACATTACTACGGTCTAATTGCCAAACCAGTTTTAAAAACAGGGCCACCAGAATATAGAATGCCATATTAAACCCAAACTGCCCTTGGCCAGCCAGGAGGTCTAAAACAAGACCGCCGGCAAAAGCAAGCCACAGCAGGCGCACCGTATCGGTGTATATACTCATAAGAACGATGTAGAGCAAAAGGAAGTTTGGCACTACCCAATAGATACCACTCTGGGCCGGCCAGGCCAGTTGTAGCAACAGCGCTGCAAGCATCGAGAACACCAACCAGCGGATTCGCACTACTTCTGACCCTTTACCACAAACACGAGTTCGAGCTTGGCGAGGTTAATCGCCGGGCGGATGTTTGCTACCTGGAAAACAGCGTCATCGGAACTTTCGACCGACTCAACCGTGCCGATGATAATACCTTTAGGCACAATGTCAGATCCGGCTGTAATGATCGTTTCACCCTTACTGATCTGCTCGCCCTGAGCTATCTTATCCATACTGTAGCCGCTACCAATCTGCCCAGCCACAATACCGTTAGCACGGGCATCCTGACCAAGCCCACGGATACGAAAGTCCACGTCACTCAGCAAAAACACTCGGGAGCTATAGTCTGCCACCTCATCAACCGTGCCCACCAGCGCGCCGTTAGAAACCACAGCCATGCCCTTTTTGACCCCGCTGCTCGAGCCAACGTCGATTGTTAGCGACTTGCGGATGTTGTCGGGGGCGTAACCGACCACGCGCGCAGGAGCAAGCTGCAGTGACTGGCGAGAATTAAAGCCAAGCTGTGCGCGCAGCAGTTCGTTTTCATTATTAACCTCACGCATAGTCGCTAACTGGCGCTTAAGCTCTCTGACCTCATTATCGAGCCGGCTATTCTCGCTGGTTAAAGATCCGAGGGAAACAAGCGTCTGGATCTGGCGACTGAGCGCCAAGGTAGTACCACTAGCCAACCGCCGTACGGGCAAAAACACCTGATCTGCTACGATTTGTAGTGGCCGAAGAAAACCCACAGCATGAAGGAGAGTTAAAAGCAGCGCAATCGCAACCACAACAAAGACGGTTTGTCGAACTCGAAACGTAGGGGCGGCTGAGTTAGCGCGGCGCTTTTTCATACTGGGTTGAAACTAATACGTCACGGAGTTCATCGAGGTCCTCGAGCACCAGGCCAGTACCACGCACAACAGATGTCAAAGGATCCTCGGCAATATGGACAGGCATCTTCGTCTGCTGCTCAAGCAAGGTATCGAGCCCGCGCAGCAGAGCACCACCGCCGGCCAAGAATATACCCTTATCCATAATGTCGGCCAGTAGCTCGGGCGGTGTTTCCTCGATAGTCTGCTTAACGGAATCCACAATTGCCCTTACGCTCTTAGACAACGCGGTGCGCGCTTGGTCGGAAGTGATGATAACTTCTTTAGGCAAGCCAGTTACAATATCGCGGCCTCGAATGGGCGCCTCTAAGCTTTCGGACGTCTTGCCAGCCGAACCAATGCTGATTTTGATACGTTCTGCGGTACGTTCTCCGACCTGTAGGTTGAATTCTTCCTTGGCATAGCCCATGATGTCTTCGGTTAATTCGTCACCCGCGATCCTGATTGAACGCGAAGCCACAATACCGCCCAGACTAATAACCGCTACTTCACTGGTACCACCGCCAATATCGACAATCATACTACCAGCCGCGTCGTGCACGGGCAGGCCAGAGCCAATTGCGGCCGCCATGGGCTCTTCAATCAAAAAGGCCTGCCGTGCCCCGGCGTTAGTAGCAGCGTCCTCAACGGCGCGCTTTTCTACCTCCGTAACCCCGGATGGGATACCAACCACGACGCGCGGCCTGGGAAACAAAGCAAAGCTCTCCTTGTGGACCTTTTCGATAAAGTATTTGAGCATCTGCTCGGTGATCTCGAAGTCACTGACCACCCCATCCACCAACGGCCGTGAGGCGACGATATTAGCCGGCGTCTTGCCTACCATTCGCTTGGCCTCGTCGCCGATTGCAAGGATTTGTTTGGTCTTGGTGTTAATTGCCACCACCGAGGGTTCATTGATCATAATTCCCTTGCCGCGAACATAGACAAGCGTATTGGCAGTACCGAGATCAATACCAATATCGTGTGAGAATTTGCCAAGAAAATTACTGAGTAATGCCATCCTTACCAGTGTAGCAAGCAGAAGCTACTATCGGCAAGGTAGTGTGTGCGCTTTTTCGTGCCTAGGCTTAAGAACCTAGAGGTTAGTTCAGGCGGAGGATGTCGGCTATGGAGACGACAATCATAAGGCCGATGAGGGCAACAAAGCCTAGCGTATGAACCAGCGCTTCGACACGGTCGGTGATTCGCACGCCAAGTCGCTGCAGCAGAACTATCAGCAGTCGGCCACCGTCGAGCGCTGGTAGTGGCAGCGCGTTAATGATAGCCAGCGAAAGCGAAATTGAGGCCACCAGGCCAAGCACATAGGCCGGACCAAACTTGAGAACCTGACCAAAGATAGCGGTGATACCAATAGGCCCTGTTACCGTCTGCGCGACCTCGGCTTTCGTGAACAAGCCGACGATTAAGCCACCAAAGGCCGCTAGCGTCGCCCAGACCATACTGGCAACTACAAAGACCGCGGCAATCGGCGCGCTATACCACGGGTAGCGTTGTAGCGTCTCGGGAACGGTCGAAACTCCAAGCAGCGCCTTGCCGCCCTGCTGCGATGGCAAGGCAATGTTCAGATCAGAACGCACGCCATTCTTTTCAACTACCAAGGTGGTTTGTTGACCCGCGTGAGCATTGACCTGCTCGCGTAGCTGCTCTGGAGTAGTAAGAGCTGCCCCACCCAAGCTAACAATGCGGCTGCCTGCCACCAGTCCAGCCTGCTGGGCAACGCTGTCTGGAGCTACCTCGATAACCATAAGCTTGGTACTACCTTGGGTCGGCTGGATCGGTCCGACACTTGGCAGCGAGCCAGGTAGTAGCGGCGGCATACCGACCGCCAATAGACCAGTGATAATGACATACGCGATCAACAGATTCATCGTCACCCCAGCCAAAAGTATCTTCGTCTTAACCCAAGCACCCTTGGCAGCAAAGCTGTCAGCAGCCCGCGACTCGCCTTGCTCGCCTTTAAGGCGCACAAAGCCGCCGAGAGGCAATGCGTTTATACTATAGAGTGTCTTACCCTTTTGAACCCCCCAGAGCTTGGGTGGAAAACCAATACCAAATTCATCGACTTGCACGCCAGCTCGGCGCGCAACGATAAAATGACCAAATTCGTGCGCTAAGACCAGAAATGAAAAGATCAATACAACCAGAATGATAGTTAGCACCACTACGCGCCAAACCGCCGCTGACGCTGCGCGTATTCGTAAAGTACGTGGCCAAGCTCAGCGTCGTCAAAGTCCGGCCAGTTTTTATCGACAAAAATTAGCTCTGCATAGGCCGAATCCCACAGTAAGAAGTTACTCAAACGCTGCTCGCCAGATGTCCGCACCACAAGGTCGACCGGTGGCAGATCTGCAGTATATAAATGTTGTTTGACAACCTCCAGCGTAACATCTTCTGGCTGCACACCTTCACGTACAATCTCTTGGACGGCGCGCACAATCTCGGCTTGCACGCCATAGTTGAGGCATATTTTGAGTATCCCGCCTGTGTTGTTGGCTGTTTTTGCTTGCACATCTTCTAAGCTTTTAAGTATGCGCGTACTAAGTCGCTCTTTAGAGCCAGACAATACGATCTTGATGTTGTCCTTTGTAGCCTGCTTAACCTCTATGCCAGCTAGACGCAGGTAAAGTTCCATCAGGTACTGGAGTTCATCCTGGGTCCTGTTCCAGTTCTCAGTCGAGAAAGCATAAATTGACATCACCGGAATCCCGGCTTTAAACACGGCCCTGGAGATAGCGCGCGCCACATCGCCGCCCTTTTTGTGGCCTTCTAGACTACTGAGGCCATGCGCCTTTGCCCATCGCCGATTACCATCGGGGATGATTGCAATGTGTTTGGGTACAAGTTCGGGTTGCTGGGCAGACATACAGCTCGCGTTATACCTCCATAATTTCTTTTTGCTTAGCACTCAGCAGCGCTTCAGCAGCAGCTTGGTACTTTTCTATCAGCTTGTTAAGACGCTGCTCGACTAAGTACAGATCGTCTTCGGTAATCTCCTTGGCCGCTTTCTTTTTCTTAGCACTATCCATACCCTCGTGACGCCCGCCACGCAAGGCGATGTTGCACTCTTCGAGCTTGCTACTAAGTGATTTTGCCAGCTCCGCGCGCCGCTCCTCGGTTAGCGCCGGTACGTTGAGTCGGATGACGTTACCATCGTTTGATGGATTAAGCCCTAGGCTTTGGTTGTCACGAATGGCTTTTTCAATCGCGCCCATGAGCGCCTTGTCCCAGGGCTGAATCATAATGGTGCGTGCATCTGGCGTCGAAACCGTAGCCACTTGTTTGAGCACCATCTCCTGACCATAAGCATCAACCTTAACGCCATCAACCAAGCCAACTTGAGCTCGGGCACCACGAATATTACCAAGCTCTTCTTCGAAAAAGCTCAGTGCCTTCTTCATCTTATCGTCTACGGAACCAAGGATTTCTTCTACCATATCGCTCCTTACTGATAACGATTATAGCCCTTTTAGGCGCCGAGTTCCATGCGCTCAAAGCGTCGGATTGAAATGTTCTCGCCCAGCTTACCAATCAATTGTTTTAAAAGCATGTCAATGGTCATATCTGGATCTTTTACAAATGGCTGCTCAAGCAAACAAACGCCAGCGTAGTACTTATTCATCTTACCCTCAATGATCTTTGCAGCGTGCTCAGCTGGCTTACCACTGGCAGCAACTTCTTTGCCAAATAGCGCCGCCTCACTCTCGCGTACCGCGGCCGGTACCTCGGCGCGGTCAACATATTGTGGTGCAGTTGCAGCAATATGAATCGCCACGTCGTGTACAAAAGTCTTAAACTCGTCCGTACGCGCCACAAAGTCAGTTTCGCAGGCAACCTCTACGAGCACACCGATCTTGCCCCCATGGACGTAGGATTCCACCACGCCGTTTTCGGTCGCTCGATCAGCCTTTTTCTCGGCCTTAGCCATACCTTTAACGCGCATGAGCTCAATGGCCTTATCCATATCGCCCTGAGCCTCCTGCAGCACCTTTTTGGCATCCATCATACCGGCGCCGGTCATTTGACGCAGCGATTTTATATCTTCAATACTAACTGGCATCTGCTTCCTCCGATTCTTTATCAACCACTGTTTTGGCGCTATATAGTGCCGCACCTGTTTTGACAGCAGCGCCGATTTTACCAGCAATAACCGTAATAGCGCGTAGAGCGTCATCATTAGACGGTATCACGTAGTCAGCCAGGTCTGGGTCGGCGTTAGTGTCAGTTAGCGCAACTACCGGAATGCCTAACTTGCGCGCTTCCTTCATGGCAATCTCTTCGCGTGGCATATCGACCACAAACACCGCCTTGGGCAAACCCTTCATTTCGCGAACACCGCCAAAGATCTTATTAAGGTGTTCAATCTCGTTGGTGATATCCAAGCGCTCCTTCTTGGTTAGTGTCTCCAGGCTGCCGTCGAGCTGTTGAGCCTCCAACCGCTTGAGGCGACTAATGCGCGTGTTAATGGTTTCTAAGTTCGTGAGCATCCCGCCCAACCAACGTTGCGTGACGTATGGCATGCCAGCGTCCTTAGCTGTTTGTTCGACAATCCCCTTAGCCTGACGCTTGGTACCAACAAACAGTACCTCGCCGCCCTCGGCAGTAACACCCTGGACAAACTCGATAGCGCGGTTTAAACCTTCGGCAGTCTTGGTAAGGTCAATAATATGTACTCCACCTCGGGCGCCAAAAATGTATTCGCTCATCTTCGGGTTCCAGCGGCTCGTGCGGTGCCCAAAGTGGGCGCCGGATTCAAGTAATTCTTGTAAAAGTGGGTCGACCTTAGCGGTCTTGGTAGCGGCTTTTTCGGCCATAGTGTCGTGTCTCCTTATACCTTGCACCGACGTATCGCCCTAGCTAGTGCGACAGGATGTTGTGTCGGTGTGTGGAGTTATTATTACCGAGAAATTGTACCAGATCTAAGCGTGTCGG
>CAZNJX010000037.1:0-7390 GCA_964573585.1 uncultured Candidatus Saccharibacteria bacterium | reverse complement strand
AATCAAAACCCGAACAGTTTAGAATTAAAAAAGACTCGCGTCCGTGCCTTAAAAGGGTTGGAGTTGAGCCGTTTTTAACACCCTCTAATGCCCCCGAATATTGGGATTTTGCAGTCGCTATAGTAATAAGTAGACCGTGGCAATTAAAGGGAGTAATCTGCTCCGAGAGCCTAAAGGAGGGTGAGTTTTAGACTTAGTCTCGAGAGCAGATTACTCACTTCAATGAGGTGAGTAGGTGTGAGGTGCACTCTTACGTAGAGGAGGTTTTAAGGCCTCTCTATAAGAGTCTATGTATACTAACATACTTACCGTATTTTGTCAACACTTTTTACAGGAGTATTTTTAAGCCGATTATGCTTAACAGGTTAGGATGGTTTAATTCTTATGCAACATATTGAGTTTAAAAGCAATGATTTTCCTCTCCTGTTGCGCGATATTGCCGCGCCACCAAAAGAGCTGTACTGCATGGGGCAGATCCCAGATTTGCCCATGGTGGCCATTGTGGGCAGTAGAGCACTGACAGACTACGGCCGCTACATAACCTATAGGCTGGCCTACGATCTAGCTAAAGCCGGCATGTGTATTGTCAGTGGTATGGCCCTGGGAGTGGATGCGGTGGCCCACCAGGCAGCACTCGAGGCCGGCGGAGCTACCCTGGCAGTTCTGGCTAGTGGGCTCGACAACCCTTCGCCACGGTCCAACTATGGGTTGTTTGAACGCATTATTGACTCGGGTGGGGCTGTAATCAGTGAATACCCAGCCGGCACAACACCGTTTAAGCAATACTTTCCGGCCCGCAACCGCATTATTGCCGGGCTGAGCCTTGCTACCATCATTACCGAAGCCAATGCCAAAAGCGGCTCGCTCATTACCGCCAACTTTGCCCTGCAAGCTAACAGATTGGTAATGGCTGTGCCGGGCAACGTTACTAGCCCACGCTCAGCTGGCCCCAATAACTTACTCAAACTAGGCGCCAAGGCTGTCACCGACGCCGTAGACGTGCTAGCCGAGCTGGGGCTTGTCAGCGAGGCCTTAGCGCCAAAGCGCGTCAAGGCCGATTCGGCAGAGGAAGCGCGCATTGTAGAGCTGATTGCGGCGGGTCACCACACCACCGACGCCCTGATAACCAAAAGTGATATTGACCCCAGCCAGATAGCAACTATCTTGAGTCTCATGGAGATTACGGGCAAAGTCCGCAACATTGGCGCCGGCCAGTGGATTTTAACCTCATAGCTAGCCCGAGTTTAATCCCTATGCTTGCGCACTGAGGCTGGTAATGTAATAATTTGCTAGTTCAACACCCAACCCGACCAGGAGGTCGAGCTATGGACACTGAAAACGAACATACGTGGAGCCGCGTGGATACATTGATCATAATTTTGATCATAATTGTGGTGGCTGTCGTGGCTCTCATCATAGGGACTGCCTTGGCCAGGCGTAGCGACTCCGACAAAGCAGCTCCGCGCCAAGTCGAGGTAGTGGATGACTACCAGCTCTACCTGGTTGATTATCGTGGCAGCACACTGCACTGCATTGACATGAAGCCAAATAGTAACGATGGCACGTCCTGTGATTATGATCGGTTCTACGACGAACACCCAGAGCTGACACGCCGACCGGGCTGAACCACGGAGCCAAGACGAAAGCGGGCGGAGCACAGGGCTCCGCCAATACACAAGCGACCTACAGAGCATGAAGCGCAAGCTCTCGGGTCGCTTTTTGATTGATTACTAAGCCAAACGAAAGACCGCCCACCAGGACGATCTAGTCGCCGCAGTGAGCGGATGTTCTTGAGCCTTGCGGCTCGGGTTCAAGCAGGTCCGATCATGGCCACCACGGCGGGCAGAGTCTCCTGCTGGAGGACGAGCCGCCACCAGCCCTCATCAACGCGAAGGTCGGTCTGCCGAAACTGCGAGCCACCAAGCTGAAGCCAAGTCGGGGAATCGAGCTTGTGAAGCCACTTCAGAGCTTCCAGGGCAATGTCGGCAGTGCTGCTGACAGAGAGCGGGAAGATCTCAGCTCCAGGGAAGTAGAACGAAGCATCCGCCAGCTCGAGATGGCTCACCACCGTGAAGAACCCTCCGGGCTGGATCACAAAGGCCGCCATGCTCAGGCCCTCAAACGCAACGTCCAGCTGCATGGCGAGCCGAAGCTGTCCATGGTTACTGACGTCGAACCTCACATGACGTCCATTGTCGAGGGAGAAGCGGTCTTGCGTGCCGCCCTCGATCGTCAAGATCTTGGGTGATGTCAACTAAGTACCTTTCTACGCGCAAACAAGCGAGTCTGGCTTGAAGACAGCATAATACCATATGTATAAGTATATTTCAACTTATTTGGATGATAAACGAAAGACCGCCCACCAGAGCGATCTAGTCGCCGCAGTGAGCGGAAGGTTTTTGGCAGGTCAAGCCGTAGAAGCTGGAAATATCAGAACACTTGGCGCTTCATCATCGAACCGAAAGCCCTGCAGTCTCCAGGAATCTGGATTGGTGAAGTCACCGTCCCTTTCTCCCTTGGGAGTGAGCTGAACGCGACGCTCCAAGCTCAAGCTATTGAGCCACTCAAGCGCCAAGGTAGCTGCCGCAGTACAGCGGCCCTCTGTGTCATGTCGATACTCCTTTACGAGCTTGATCTCTCGCCCTTGGCGTTCACGCAGGACCAGATTGTAACGCCAAAGCGCCAGCTGAAAGGTATCAATCGTAATACCCCTGACTGCGCCCGCGACGTAGTACATAGCGCCATATCGTCCCATGACATACTCAATCTCACGAGCTAACTCAACTTGACCGATGCCAGAAGTGGAATAACACTCCTGCTCTCTGCCTGCTGGCAGGGGCGGCAGATGGCCCGCAAGCAGGTACTCTCGACTACTTGATACTTTCAAGATAGGCACAAAGCCTCCTTACGAACAAGAACTAACGAATCTAGTTCACTGACATCAGATTATCATATAAAGCTGTAGTTGGGCAGTTACCTGACTGCATCTTTCAATAGTGAGACTTTGACAATCCCACACACCCTCTGTATAGTCAGTGCCTGTGACCTTAAGCCAACAATAAGCTTGGGGCGTCTATACTAAGACATGAGCAAAAACCTCGTCATCGTAGAGAGCCCGGCAAAGGCCAAGACAATCGAAAAGTACCTGGGTAAGGATTATCAGGTACTCTCGAGTGTTGGTCATATTCGCTCGATCGCCAAGAAGGTAAAGGGCGGCGGTGAGCCAATCGAGGTTAAAAATGGCTTTAAAACCACCTACGAGATCGACCCAGAAAAGAAGAAGATAATCACCGAGCTTAAACGTGCCGTAAAAGCCGCCGATACGGTCTGGCTGGCGACCGACGAAGACCGCGAAGGTGAGGCCATTGGTTGGCATTTGTGCGAAGTGCTCGGGCTAGACGCCACTAAAACCAAGCGGATTGTCTTTCACGAGATTACCAAGACGGCGATTGAGGAGGCAATCAAGAACCCTCGCCGGCTAGATATGAGCCTGGTAGAAGCCCAGCAAGCCCGTCAAATACTCGATCGGATTGTGGGCTTTGAGCTCTCACCAGTGGTTTGGCAGAAGGTGCCAGGTGGCAAATCGGCCGGACGAGTGCAGTCGCCAGCAGTGCGCCTACTGGTAGAACGCGAACGTGAAATCGACGCCTTCGAAGGTTCTTCGCAGTTTAGAGTAACAGCTGAGTTCACGCAGGACGGCCAGGTGTTCAAAGCCGAGCTGCCTAAGCGCTTTGACAGCGAGCCAGAGGCCGAGGCGTTCTTACAAAGCCTGGTGGGGGCCAAATTTAGCGTCAGTGAGGCCACGACCAGCCCAGCGACCCGCAACCCGGGCGCGCCCTACACCACCAGCACATTGCAGCAGGATGCTAATAGTCGGCTTGGCTTTAGTGCCAAGGCTACCATGAGCGCCGCCCAGAAGCTCTACCAAGAGGGTAAGATCACCTACATGCGTACTGATTCGGTCAACTTAAGCAAGCAGGCTCTGGGGCAGTTGACTAGACATATTACCACTCAGTATGGCAAAGATTATCACCACATCCGAACCTTCAAGACTAAATCCACCAGTGCCCAAGAAGCCCACGAGGCTATTCGACCAACTGACGTAGCTGTCGAGGTGGCCAGCAGCAACGCCTACGATCAGAAGCTCTATGACCTGATTCGCCGCCGCACCTTAGCGAGTCAAATGGCAGCCGCCAAGCTCGAGAAGACCACGGTTAAGATCCTCATCTCCGCTGGCAACACAACCTATGAGGACATGTTTGTAGCCAAGGGCGAAGTTGTGGTCTTTGATGGCTTTATGAAGGTATACGGCGCGAGCAAAAAGGACCCCGACATCCTACCACCGCTTCAGGCTAAGGATGAGCTTGGACTGAAAGGCTTGCAGGCCAAGCAGCTGTTTGCCAAGCCGCCAGCACGCTACAGCGAGGGTAGTTTGGTCAAAAAGCTCGAGGAACTTGGGATTGGTCGACCATCTACTTATGCCACCATCATCTCGACCGTCCAGGCGCGTGGTTACGCACTCAAAGGCGAGAGCGAGGGCAGCCCACGCGACGTGATCGTGCTCAACCTAACCCACGACAAGGTGGAGCGTCAGGTGGTTCAGGAAAAAACAGGTTCGGATAAGGGTAAATTGGTGCCGACCCCAAGCGGTCAGGTGCTAAATGACTTTTTGGTCGAGCACTTCGAGCGCGTGGTGGACTATGGCTTTACCGCCGAGGTCGAGAAGGAATTTGACGAAATTGCCCTAGGCGAGCTAAAGCGCAACGCCATGCTCCAAGAGTTTTATGACCCATTCCATGCTCTGATTGAAGGCTCGGGCAAGATTGACCGCGCTGCTGTGGCACAAGGCCGAGAAATTGGCGTGCACCCAAAGACCAAAAAGCCAATTCTGGCGCGGTTTGGCAAATACGGCCCCATGCTCCAGATGGGCGCCACCGAGGATAAGGAGAACAAACCGAGTTTCGCACCGCTCCCAGAAGGCAAGCGGCTCGAGGATGTGACGCTCGAAGACGCCATTACGATGTTTACATTGCCTCGTACGGTAGGCAAAACGAACGCCGGCGAGGAGATTTTAGCCAATATCGGGCCGTTCGGTCCCTACGTGAAGGTTGGTAAGCTGTTTGTCTCAATCAAGCCCGAGAGCCCGTTCGATATTAGCTTGGGCAAAGCCAGGGAGTTGATTGAGACTAAGCAAAAGCTTGAAGCTGAGAAGTACATTCAACGCTTTAGCAAAGAGGGGATTGATGTCATTAACGGCCGCTATGGTGTCTACATTACCGATGGCAAAAAGAACGCCAAATTGCCAAAAGACAGCGACCCCAAGAAGATCAGCCCTGAGCAGGCAGTGGCGCTGATTGCGGCAGCACCAGACAGGAAGCCGCGCGCCCGACGTAAGCGCAGCTAGCAGATTACACGAATAATTATTGGGATTGTTGGTAGTTTTTTGTTGACTTACGCGTACTGCTATAGTATAATTGCTTATATCGTTTATGGAAACGGCCTTGTTCGGGCCAGCCATACACAGTAATGGTGAGGGTGATTTTATGATTATGGATAAGAAATCTACTACACAATACAAACTCGAAGATTTGCAGGCTATGATTCAAGCCTCGCTCGAAGTACTCCGCAAAGACCGCGACCGCGAAGTGCTTCTAAAGCGTCATGGCGTGCTAAATAACGCTCCACAAACGCTCGAGCAAATCGGTCAGCAAATGGGCATTACGCGTGAGCGCGTTCGCCAGATCGAAAAAGCTGCGCTCGCGCGTATTCGCCAGGAGCAGGGCATTAACGAAGACTTTGCCAAAGCCCTGCTTGAGCTGGTTGAGAGCAAAGGTGGTATCATCCGCTTTATGAGTGTTGTCGGGCACTTGGCAAGTGCTGAGCTGATTGCCGAGCTTGATTTTATAATTCGCACCAACCCGCACTTTGTTCTGGTCGAAAAGAACGACCAGTTCGATAGCCTGGTTGCCAATGCCGACAACTACAGCGCAGACGACATCAAAGCACTGCACCAACTGATCGTCGAGACGACCAAAGAGCTCGGCAAACCTGGTGACTTTACGCGCATTGCCAAGCGCATTGACGGCCCACATAAGGCCTCGAGCCTGATGGAGATCGCCTACGCTTCGGCGGCGATGGCGGAACTCGAAAACAACTGGGGTCTTAGCCATTGGCCAGAGGTCAATCCTAAGAGCATCCGCGACAAGGTCTACTTGGTGCTTAAACGCAACACGCGACCAATGCACTTTTCGGACATTGCTAAGCGACTAGGCGAGGTTCAAGCCAACCCCAAGCAAGTCACCACCCAGGCTGTGCACAACGAGCTGATTAAAGACAAACGGTTTGTGCTGATCGGCCGCGGTATTTATGCATTAGCGGAATGGGGCTACCAAGCAGGTACGGTAGCTGATATCATAGAAGAGATTCTTAAAGAAGAGTCGCCCCTACCGAAGGACGAGATTGTGCGCCGTGTGCTCGCTCGTCGTCAGGTAAAGGTAACTACTATTGCGCTAAATTTGCAGGAAAAGTCGCAATTTGAGCGCGTTGCCAAGGCAACCTACCAGCTTAAAAAGGCTTAAAACTTCTTCATGGACATAATTGGAACTATTCTGGGCGGTCTTATTTCGATTATTGGCACGGTTCTTTTCCAGTACTGGGGCTGGGTGCTAATTGCAGGCTATTTGGGTTGGCGCATCCTTAAGAACAATAAAATTGCTGCCGTAGTCGAGCAGACTGATCACACGATACTGCAGATTATTGTGCCCAAGAACAACGAAAAAAAAGAGCTCTCGGCGGAGCAGATGTTTGCTAGTCTGCATGGCATCTTGCGGCCAGCAGGGGAGATTGCGACCGGCGCTGCAATCCAAGAGCACATTAGCTTCGAAATCGCCTCCGAAGAGAACATCATTAACTTTTACGTCTGGGTGCCGACCCAGCTCAAAGACTATGTCGAGAGCCAGATTTACGCGCAGTATCCCACCGTGCAGATTCAAGAAACGAGTGATGATTACGCCATAAAAGACCTCAAAAACCGCAACGCGTTTACTTCCGAAATTACTCTAGACAAAAGCGACGTGTTCCCAATCAGAACCTTCCCGAGCTTCGAAGTCGACCCGCTCGCTGGCATCACCACGGCGCTTAGCAGCCTCGCCACCGAGGAGGAGCTATGGATACAGTTCTTGATTCGACCGGTTGACGATAGCTGGCACAAACGCTCCATTAGCTACATCGATGAAGTTACCAAGGGCAAGCCCAACCGCTTTGGCTCCACCTGGGAGCAAAGGCTCATTATGTTGCCGTTTAAGCTCTTTGGTGAGTTGCTGCACGCCGCCTTTATTGGCCCAACCGCGCCACCAGACAAAAAGGATGACAAAAAAGAAGGCAAGAAGGA
>CAZNJX010000036.1:775-7504 GCA_964573585.1 uncultured Candidatus Saccharibacteria bacterium | reverse complement strand
ACGGTAGCTCAGATCAGCCGATTTCAAACGCTGTGCCACTTACGCCGTCGCGTGGCCGTAAGACCAAAAAAAAGTTTTTGCAGCAACGCTGGTGGAAGTGGGTGCTAGGACTTAGTCTGCTCGGGGGGTTCATTATATTGGCGTTTTTATCGTTTCAGGTAACCAAGATCACCTCAAACCCGTTTAGCTGGGGTAAGCTCAAAGGCGAGCGCGAAGGCCGTATTAATATACTCTTGCTTGGTGTCGGCGACCCCGGACATGCTGGCGAAGGTCTGGCTGACACCAACATGGTAATTAGCCTGAACACCAAGGATAACAAGGTCGCCATGATAAGCCTGCCACGTGATCTAAGAGTCAAAGTACCAGGCTATGGCTATCAGAAGATCAACAACGCTCACGCCGAGGGCGACATTCCCTTGGCCGTAAAGACGGTCGAGCAAAACTTGGATGTATCGATCCATTACTACGTGCGAGCCAACTTTAGCGGTCTTGAGCAGGCCGTAGACGCAGTCGGTGGCATCACCATAGACGTCAAAGAACCGCTCTACGACCCCGAGTACCCATGCGACAACAACCAGTACCGCAGTTGTGGTTTTAAACTCAAGGCTGGAGTAACCCAAATGGACGGTGCCTTGGCACTCAAGTACGCCCGCTGCCGTAAAGGCAGCTGTGGTGACGACTTTGGTCGCGCCATGCGCCAGCAAGAGGTACTGCAAGCCATTCGCGCCAAGGCCACCAGCCTCGGCACCCTTGCCAACCCGGCCAAACTCAATGCCTTACTAGGCTCGGCGGCTAATAACATTAAGACGGATTTGAGCGTCAACAACATCATGCGCCTTAGCGACCTGTCCAAGAAGTTCGACAGCACCAAGACCATCAATGTCGTCTTTAGCCTTAAACCCAATGGGTTTTTGACAAGCTCGGGCACGAGTAGTGACCTGTTGCCCACCGGCGGCGACTTTAGCGCCATACAGAACTTTGTGGCCAATGTATTTACGCTTGGCCCCGTTTGGAAAGAAGAGCCAACGGTCATTATCCAAAACGGCACTACCACCGTAGGTGTGGCCAAGAAGCTCAGCGAGACTATATCGAGTAGTAAGTACGGCGACCTTATCAGCATTGTTGCTACAGCCAACGCTACCACGCGCGACTACACCACCAGTCAGATCATCGACTACACGAGTGGCAAAAAGCCCACCACGGCCGCTTATTTACAAAGCCTGGTCGGCGTTGCCCTCACCACCCCGCCAACCACCACAGTGGGCCGAACATCTACTGCTCCAGCTGATTTTGTAATCATTTTAGGAACCGACTTCGTAGCCAAAACGAGTACAACCACCACGAAGCCGTAGCCATTAGTTAATCGGCACACAGAAGACTCAACACCAACTTGGGTCTAATTCTCAACTGGACTACTCTAGCGTAAGCGTATTATGATATTACTGTAGTACTTCGTTAACTGTGTCAAAGGAACCGTCCCATACTACGTTTAATACAAATACTCAAGCGCCCACAATACATCGTACTCCTCAGCCTCCTCGGTCTATCCGTGGCGGCGGCAAGCCTCGTGGTTCTTAAGGCTACGACAAAGCCAAGCCCTGAAGCCGCGTGCGCGGCTTATTGCGACTCGGATGACAAACTTACAGACGACCAAGCCAAGCAACAATACGAACCCAGTAGCACTCCTTCGGAATCCGACCAAACAAGCCCAGCGCCACTCTTAAGTCCCTACCGAGGCTTAGCCCCCTCATTAACCGTCAGTTCACCGCGCAAACTGACGGTGTCTTACCTAGAGTCAGCCTTTAGCAATATTAAGATCACGCGGGACATCGCCTACAAATACACCGCCAACAAAACGATGGATCCAGAAGTGACTAATCCAGTTACCCTCCGGCTCAACACCTATGAACCCACGCAGAACACCAATACCGACAAACCCCTTGTTATATTCGTTTACGGAGGTGGTATGTGTGTCGGTGACCGCTTGCAACAAGAGCAAAGCGCCATCGCGTTTGCCCGCTACGGCTTTGTGACCGCCACCATCGACTACCGAATGCGCTATGACCTCTGCGGTATATCAGACGGTACTGTAGATGAAGAGGACATCCCGGCCTACTACGCCCAGTTTATATCAAGCATCCAAGACGTTGCTCAAGACATCCTAGACGCCAAGAGCTACTTGGTCAATCGATCAAGCCAGTATGGCCTAAATAGCTCAAAAGTCGGGATTGTGGGCTGGAGCGTGGGTGGTACCACCTCCGAGGCAATACTACTTAATACCTTTGACAACCAAAGGGCTGGCATTGCCGGCATCGTAACTATGTCTGGCTTCTTCCCAGTTGATCCAGCAAGCCAAAACCCAGCAGCCAACCTAGGCACTTTATCCAGCCAGCGGCCACTCCCAGCCGTGCAGGCAATATCGCATGATATCGACGCTGGCTTTCGCGGTGTAGACGCTGACGCCGGTCGCGACTGCACCTATGTTAGATCGCAAGGAGTTAGTTGCACGTATGTTGAGTTACCTGGCGAAGGCCACCCACTTGATGCCTATGACCACGTCCTGGACATAGTACCGTTTCTGAAGCAGTCTCTCGGTCTATAGCCCAAATCAGTTGTGCTTGGAGGTACGCTAATAAGATGGTACTATGTGCACACCTGGCCCTGATGGGCCTCCGAACCACAGGAGGTGCCTTGAGAGTGGCACAGCAAACCCGAGGCCGCGTCCTCACCCGCCGCAAGGCGCGCTTGGCCAGCCAATGTGGTCAACTGCAGCTGCAGCCCACGTTCCAGCAGATCAACTTCTACGAGTTCCCTGGCAAGCTACTGATCTGCGACATCGAGAACACCATTGCTCCGCGGGGCGAGTCAGTCCTGAGCAGTGCGGTTCTCAAGAAGTTCGAGCAGGCCTACGACGCCGGCTATCGCTACGTGATTCTGCGCACCAACAAGATGCTCAAGCAGAAAGGTTCGCTCGGCCTGAACCGCCTGGACTATCATGTAACCGGTGACTTTGGGCAAATGCAAAATCAACTTGAGAGTGTTGGCTTCGAATACGTGATCGTGTGCCAGCCTCTCAAGCGTTTCTGGCCACCCTGGGCTCTCGGCAAGTGGCCGCGCAAGCCCTGGCGAGCAACCTTTCGTGGTGATGTTGGTCTGGTTCAGGATCACGTGATCTGGATAGGCAAAACGCCACTCGGTGCCTCTCAGATCATGGCCGTAGGCGACAAGTTCCGCTTTGACGTGCTCAGGCCACTTTTGATGGGCTACAATACCGTACTGGTCAACCCCATCGGCCAAGACGGCGAAGGCGACAAGTTTGCGCTCATTCGCCCGATCGAGCGCTTCACCCTCTGGCGGCTCAGCGTCAAAAGACCGCGTTAGCCTATAGACACACCCGCTTCATGCAGGGACTTCCCGTCTCCAGTGTGAGGCGGGTTTCCCTTTACCTAGAGCATCAGCCTACCGCAACAGTGGGCCACTTCATTACCATGGTTGTGCCCTTGGCTGTACTGGAGGCCACAGCTATCTCGCCGCCTAAATGCTTCATAATAAGCTTATCAATATAGAGGTTAACCCCTAGTCCATCGTGATCGAGTTGGAGGCCGTCGTAGCCATCAGCCTTGGTAAGTGGGCTAAACACATGCGAGAGTTCATCGCTTGGAATTGGCGTGCCTTGGTTAGTTACTACCAACCTAACGCTGCCTTTGTCTTGCTTGAGGCTCAGCTCAATAGTGCTCTTTGCGGGACTAAAGGCTACGGCGTTAGACAGCACGCTCCCAACCACTTGGTTGACCAACAAGGTATTGCCAGGCACAATCATGCCGCTCAACTCAGCCTTATGCACGGTGAGCTGCTTTTGCGCTATAACTGAGCTTAGCGACCGTAGCGTCTCGTCGACAATCCCGTCCAGATTAGCGTGAGCGGTTTTGGGTGAGAGCTCACCAAGCTTGTTATTCTGCGCTGCCACCAAGAGCTGGAAGCTATCAATCAGCTCGCGCAGGCGGTGGGCGCCTTCGTACACAATCGCGGTAGCCGCAGCTTTGTTACCAAGACGGTCAAGCTCGTTTTTAAGACCAGTTAGGTCCGTGTCTAGATCCTCGGCGGCCTGGGCAATAAACTCACTTCTGGCACTGTCCAAGGAAGCAGCTTGCCTGGCCAGCATTGCCTCGGCCTTTTTGCGCTTACTGCTAACAACGCCGAGAGCGCCAAGCACCCAGTACAAGACGAGCGAGGCAATGACAAATACCATAACTTGCATGCCCAGGTTAATGAGACTGAGGTTAATGTTTCGATAGCTTGTGGCAACGATGTTGATAGTAACTGCCAGCACACCAACTGCCACAACGGGCACCCAGAACCGCAGTAGGCCAAGCACGCGCCGTGGCGCTTCTACCTTTGGTCGCATGATACCCTGCAAGCTTTTGCTTTGCTCAATTCGCTCCATGATCACCCCAACCTTTGTTTGCAACTGCTTACTAAGCGTTTGTAGCTTGGCTATGCCTGGCGTTTTGTCGTCACTCAAAAGCTCAACACCCCCTATCATCAGGGTTATGGGTGCACGTAAATAGTTTGCAGCCAAATGCCAGAATGTATCGCGCTCCTTAGCTACGGCTGCCTGCCTGGCCAGGAGTAGCTTTGTAGCCTGCAGTCGCCTGGCCTGAAGGCCAACTTCAATCAGCAAAGCCAGCGCACCTATCAGCAGCAGGCTGAAGAAGGCGTAAGGAAAACTAACAAGTACCACCTCTGGTACGTTACGGAAGAACTGTTTGAGCCGCTCAATGAGGCTGGTAGGTGGGTTCTCGGCGGGCGGCAGCAACTCCTCGCCAAACGAACGGATGGACAGCTTGGGTGGCACCACTGGGCCGAGCGTAGGCTGTTCGGAAGCTCGAGGTAGCACGGTGCCAGCAGGCGGCACGTAGCCAGGCAAGCGTGATGGCGGAATCGCCGTGATGGAAGTGAGCACCTTCTTATCGAACACTGGCAGAGTGCTCGTGGTACTCCAGACATTAGTAAAGTCCCAGGTGTTAAGCGGCGCATTCGTGGTGTTGTTGTAAAAGTAATTTGGTTGGCCAGAAATGGCAGTGCAGCCAGGGAGAGGGTCAAGCAATGGCGAGGAACAATCCGTAGTGCCAGCCACATCGGCATCGAAGAAATTATTGACAGAGGTAGGCGCAATGCTATCGATCCAACCGCCTATGAAGCCGCCCGTAGCTTGCTGAACACCTGGTACCGAGTTACTCATGGACACACGAGCAAAACTGTTAGAAGCCATACCACCCGCTAGATCACCTGCCAGACCACCGATCATACTCACAGCTGCCGGTTCTGTGTCGTTAACCGCTATACTGCCGGCTGCGTAGCTATGATTAATGTTAACGGCACCACTAGCTTCGCCAATGAGGCCGCCTATGAAACTATTGTGATCCGAACCAGTAAGCGTGTTTGTAATGTTTGAAGCAGCATTGGCATAGCTATCATCTATCGTCGAGTTGCCATAGGCTAACCCATAGAGCCCGCCACTAAAGACGCTAGGCATAGATCCGCTGGCATGAATCGTTCCACGAAACTCATTACGGCTGTGCGCTGCAGGTACCTCGTCAACATTCAGAACAGATGCTAGTCCACCAATTACCACACCATCTTCGTTGTCGGGCGGGCTACCAGTCTCAACCCTCTCACCATACAATTCAGCATCTACGATGTGTACATTGGTGACAGATGAAGCTGCATCATCCCCAACCATAAGAACCGCCAGTCCGCTTACATACGTAGTGCCTGACGATGAGCCATGTATGACCGGCTGAACAATGCGAACATCCTGGAAGATGGCATTCATAGTGGCGCCAAACGGCGCCACGAAAGCATGCTGACCCCCACTTTGATTAATATATAGGTCGCTTATGCTATAGTTGTTGCCTGCAAGCAAGCCAGTGAAGAATGTACTCCCTAGTGGGTTGCCGATAGGTGCAAACCCCGCCCCGCCATTCCAGTTGACTGTGTCGGAGCAGTCTATATTGCGAGCCAGCTCATAACTAGATGACAGATCATTGTTAATGTCCTGTAGTTGTTGGCAGTTATTAATCAGGTAAAAGCCAGGCGTACCCGTCGTAGCCGTGATAGTAACAAGCGTGTCATCATCGTAACCATTTGCATTGACGGCACTGACACCAAACTCATACTGCGTGCTAGGCATTAGGCCAGGTATGGTTGTGGTCGTTTCGTCATCATCGGTGCTTCCAGTCAGCCAGTTATTATCTCCTACTTTGCGGTAGCCAAAGTTGTAGTGGTCAATTAATGAATCGCCCGTGTTGGTCGGTGCATCCCATGAAAAGCTTATAGTTGTCGCCGAAAGAATAGTAGCTTGCAAATTGGTCGGCGGGTCAGGGTAAGGGCAGGCTGCGGTAGTAAAGGTCGCATCATTACCCCATATAGTGTCTTCACTATTCGTTGCATAGGCACGGTAATGATAGGTTGTGTTACATATTAAGCCATTTAAGTCAGTACTAAAGACTCCTTCATGCATATCTTCCGCTAACTTCTGGATGCGGTGGTTGGTAGTATCGGCCACGTAGATATTGCCGGAAGTATCAACAGCAATGCCTTGCGGATATATAAACTGACCATTACCGTTGCCATAGCCCCCAAACTGGGCTTGGTAGATACCGCTGCTGTTGAACTTCTGGATGCGGTGGTTGGTAGTATCGGCCACGTAGATATTGCCGGAAGTAT
>CAZNJX010000036.1:0-675 GCA_964573585.1 uncultured Candidatus Saccharibacteria bacterium | reverse complement strand
CAAGGGTGATACCAGAGGGGGCCCCTAACTCGCCGTTACTATTGCCATAACTACCAAACTGCGATTGATAAACACCACTGCTGTTAAACTTTTGGATACGGTTATTGCCGTTATCAACAACGTAGATGTTATCGCTTGAGTCTATTCCAATATCCTGAGGAGAACTGAACTGGCCACCAGCTGTACCGTAACTGCCAAATTGAGACTGGTAGACGCCGCTGCTGTTGAACTTCTGGATGCGGTGGTTGGTAGTATCGGCCACATAGATGTTGCCAGCAGTATCAAGGGCAATTCCCAGTGGGTTGCTAAATTGTCCGTTGCCAGAGCCAAAAGTGCCAAATTGAGACTGGTAGGCACCACTACTGTTAAACTTCTGGATGCGATTGTGACCCGTATCGGCCACGTAGATGTTGCCCGAGCTATCAACTGCAGTGCCGTAAGGAGAGGATAGCTTGCCGGTTCTAGCAGGATTATCACCTGATTGAGCTATGTAGGCACCACTACTGTTAAACTTCTGGATGCGATTGTTAGGACTGTCAGCCACGTAGATGTTGCCCGACGAGTCGATGGTAATGCCTTGCGGATATGCAAACTGGCCGTTGCCATTGCCATAACTACCAAACTGCGATTGATAAACACCACTGCTGTTAAACTTCTGGATGCGATTGTTATTCG
>CAZNJX010000035.1:0-7667 GCA_964573585.1 uncultured Candidatus Saccharibacteria bacterium | reverse complement strand
GATTAAGTCGTATCGTGGTGTACGCCACAGCGCTAATCTACCGGTACGTGGTCAACGCACCAAAACAAATGCTCGCACAAAGCGCGGTAAGCGCGTAACGGTCGGTAGTGGACGCAAAAAAGCTGCGGCTAAGACGTAGGATAATACAAGGGAATTTATGGCAAAACCAGCAATCAAAACCAAGCGACGCAAGATTAAGCGCAACCTGCCCAAAGGCCAGGTGCATGTGCAGTCGACGTTTAATAACACCATCATTTCTGTCACCGATGACAAGGGGAATGTAGTGAGTTGGGGGACGGCTGGGTTGGCTGGGTTTAAGGGTTCGCGTAAGAGCACGCCGTATGCTGCCCAGCTGGCGGCCGAGAAGGCCATTAATGCTGCTAAGGAGTTTGGTTTAGCACGGGTTGATGTCTTTATTAAGGGCATTGGCAGCGGTCGTGACTCCGCTATTCGTGCCTTGCAGGCATCGGGTATCGGCGTGACGAGCATTACTGACGTTACTGCCGTGCCGCATAATGGTTGCCGACCAAGAAAGGCACGCAGGGTCTAGCTGATGGCACGAAACCTCACCCCCATTGCTAAGCAATCACGTCGTGAAGGCGTAGAGCTACATCCCAAGGCTACCAAAGCCTTGTCGCGACGTAATTTCATACCTGGCCAGCACGGCCAATCACGCCGTTCTAAGCCAAGTGATTACTCAATTCAGCTTAGAGAAAAACAAAAAGTAAAGCGTATGTACGGTGTACTCGAGAAGCAATTCCGTATTTATGTTGCGCGGGCTGAAGCTATCGAAGGAGTCACGGGTGAAAACTTGCTGGCCCTGCTCGAGCGACGACTTGATAACGCTTGTTACCGTCTTGGGTGGGCACCATCTCGGCAAGCAGCTCGTCAGATGGTCACGCACGCCCACATTACACTTAACGGTAAGAAGGTGGACATTCCATCTATTACTCTCAAGCCGGGTGACGAAATTGCCGTGCGAGCTTCGAGCCTCAAAAAGCCACTCTTCACCGCTCTGGAGGGGAGCGTGGCCGATGGTAATCCCGTCAGCTGGCTGAGCAGCAATGCCAAGAAGATGACCGCCAAGGTCACCGGCTTACCGGTTCGCAGCGAGCTTGATCAAGACATTGAAGAGCAGTTAATTATTGAGTTCTACTCAAGGTAATAAAAGTAAGGAGTTATAAGGTGCTAATCGACATCAATCTACCAGAACTAAAAGAAATCTCAACTGACGGAGCCACGTCTTCGTTTGCAATTGAGCCACTACACCCGGGCTACGGTATGACCTTGGGTAACTCGATGCGTCGCGTCTTGCTGTCGTCACTGGCTGGGGCTGCGGTCACCGCGGTTAAAATCGAAGGTGCGAGCCACGAGTTTTCTACCATCAAGGGTGTGCGCGAAGATATGATCGAAGTTATCCTTAACCTCAAGCAGCTTCGACTGCGTTTTTATGGCGATGAGCCAGCTCACTTAAGCCTGGTTAAGACCGGTACCGGTCCGGTAACTGGTAAGGACATTAAAGCGCCGAGTGGCGTAGAAGTAGTCAACCAAGACCTCGTGATTGCAAATCTGGATGGCGCCAAATCCAAGATTGAAATGGAAATTCGTGTGGAGCAGGGTCGCGGCTATGTGCCCGTAGAGAGCCGTTCGAGCGAGAAGCTTCCGGTCGGCATGATCGCGGTTGATGCTTTGTATACACCGATTAAGCGTGTGCGCTATAACGTCGAAAACACTCGTGTTGGCCAAATGACCAACCTCGATAAGCTTGTACTCGAAGTTGAAACCGATGGTACGATTACTGCCAAAGATGCCATCACCCAGGCTGCTGAGATTCTGGTTGGTCACTTCCAGGTAGTAGCTGGTCACAATGTGGTAAGCGTCGGTGCTGACGGTATTGTAACCGCTGATGCCCGCGAGCAAGCTAACCTGGCCACGGTGCTTATCGACGAGGTAAACTTTAGCCCTCGCACTACCAATGCACTCCTTAATAACGACATTAAAACTATCAAGGACTTAAGCGACCTAACCGATAGCGAGCTTAAAGAGCTCAAGGGCTTCGGGCAAAAGGCTTACGAAGAAGTTTTAGCTAAGCTCGAAGAGCTTGGAATTAGTCAGGAAGATTAAGGAGTACACAAATGCATCGCCACGCCTATAATCAGCGTAAATTGTCTCTTGCAGCCGGCCCCCGTCGGGCGCTGGTGCGTGGCTTGATTGACTCTTTGATTCTTTACGAACGAGTCGAAACGACCGAAGCTAAGGCCAAGACAATTGCCCCTACCTTTGAACGCCTTGTTACGAAGGCCAAAAAGGGCGACTTGCACAACTACCGCCAGATCATGAGTGTGACTATATCGCCAGTTGCAGCCCAGAAGCTGCGCTACGAGCTAGCCGATAGCTTCAAGAGCCGCGAGGGTGGATACACGCGTATTATTAAAACCGGTGTGCGACGTGGTGACGGTGCGCCCATGGCGGTGATTGAGCTGGTTCTAGACGACAAGCCAGCAGCCAAGCCAGCTGATGCTAAGACGGCAAAAACCGAGGCTGCCACTACGAAGACCAAGCAGCCTGCAACCGAAGGAGCGAAGAAATGAAGACATTTAGTCTAAGAACCGAGGATGCTAAGGCCAACTGGGTAGAGATTGACGCTGCGGGCCTAACGCTCGGCCGGTTGGCCAGCGATGTGGCAGTTCGATTGATGGGCAAGGACAAGCCAAGCTACACCGCCCACGTGGTCTGTGGCGACAAAGTGATTGTGACGAACTGCGCTAAAGTCAAAGTAACGGGTAATAAAATGACCGACAAGATGTATTACTCACACAGTGGCTACCCGGGCGGGCTTAAAGAGATTAATCTTAAGGATTTGATGGTAAAAGACCCGACAGCCGCAGTCCGTCATGCTGTCAAGGGCATGTTGCCTAAGAACAAGCTGCAAGCCAAGATGCTGAGCAACTTGAAGCTCTACGCTGGCTCAGAACACAACCACGCAGCCCAAATAAATGATATTAAAAAGGTAGGAGTTTAGTATGGCAACCGCAACCGAAACACCAACCCCAGCGGCCAAAAAGTCTGCTCATTATTATCCCGGCGTAGGTCGCCGTAAAGCAGCAGTGGCTACGATTCGTCTCGAGGCTGGTAAGGGCAAGATTACCGTCAACGGTAAGCCAGTTGAAGAGTACACCAACAACGCCACTCTAACAGCCATCATTCGTCAGCCGCTCGAGCTCGTAGCTAAGCATAAGGACATGGATGTAAACGTACGTGTGTCTGGCGGCGGTAAGCGTGGGCAGGTTGATGCCATTCAGCTAGGTATTGCCCGTGCGCTCAATGACCTGAGCGATGACTTCCACGTTGCCTTGCGCAAAGCCGGGTTCTTGACCCGCGATGCTCGTGTTAAAGAGCGCAAAAAGTACGGACTCAAGAAGGCCCGCAAAGCCCCACAGTTTAGCAAGCGCTAGTTTGATCTATACAAAAGGAGCTCTTCAGTCTAGAGCCCCTTTTGTATTTAGGCTAAAAACGAGAGACCGCCCAGTGAAGAGCGATCTCTCGTTCTCCGCTGGGCGGTAGGTGCTGACAGGAATCAGCTAGGAGTCTGGGCTGCCTTCTCGGCACGAATAGCGCGGACTTCGCACCAGTCGTAGTCGAACTCGAAGTGGCCACAGCTTGGAGCCTGCGCGAATCGATCCAGTTCTCGGACCTGCCACACATTATCGAGGTAACGAGCCCAGTACTGGTAGGAGCCTGCGACCCAGCCAACGGCGTAGTGCTCGATCATCGCCGACTGCCATCGACCCTCTCGAGGTCGCATCAGGGTCACCCTGAGGATGGCTCGAATCTCTCCGTGGACGGAGATGACCACACCAATGGCGCGGTACAATATCGGGTAGTCTGACGCGATGGTCTCTCGACCATCCAGAATCTCAGTCAGGGGCGTGACGTTGAACGCGATGGATCCGCCGCCCGCGTATGTATCGTAGATCTTGGCGAGCCCGATAGCACGGCAGCAGGCCTCCGCGATGGCGATAGCATGCCGGTTGGTCTCAGAAATGTTCATCGCAACTCCCGTAAGGGGTTGTCATGGGTGTCAATTTGGCACCTCACGCCTGGAAGTACATCCAAGATCATCATATGATAGCATATCCAAGCTATCAAGTCAAGTTATCACATACAACCACTATCACTCTAACCCTACTTAACGTTATAATAGTGCTTATGGATCCGAGCGTTGAGCAACTCAAAAAAATTATAGCCGCCAGCATTGGCCTGCTGCTTTTGGGCACCATTGGCTTTAGTGTGTTCGAGCGCATTTCGACGGTCGAAGCCTTCTACCAGACCATCCTTATTTTGCTGAGCCACTTCGACCATTATGGCTTTCACTCTACCCTAAGTCGGTGGTTAGTTGTTATACTAGTAATCGGGAGTCTGATCACGATTGTATACATCCTGCGCTGGCTGGCAGAATACATGATCGGACTGGGTGATGGATTAAAGAGGCGACAAGTGAAGGCAAAACTAGCAAAAATTAATGAACACTATATTGTCTGCGGACTGGGGCGCGTCGGCTCGCAGGTCATGGAAGAGCTCTCTGACGAGGGCGTGACGTTTGTTGGTATTGATCGTGACGAAGATCGGGTCAAAGAAGCCATTGCCGCCGGTCACACTGCCTTTGTGGGGGACAGCTCAAACGAGGAAGTCCTAAAAAGTGCCGGCATAACCAGAGCACGGGGGTTGGTAGCTTGACTCGGCGACGACTCTAGTAATTTATTCGTAACACTCGCTGCGCGCCAACTTAACCCCGGTATTTTCATTGTGGCTCGAGCAAACAAAGAAGAAAACAAGCAGCGCCTTAGCCGAGCCGGAGCTGACAAGATTGCTATGCCGTACCAGATAGGCGGCTACCACATGGCGACCATGATGATTCGTCCAAACGTTGTTGACGTGCTGGAAATTCTCAGTAGCAACAAAGGTACTGAGCTGCAGGTTGAGGAACTGGTGGTGCCAAGAGGTTCTAAATTGGTTGGTGAGCGGCTGGCGGTACTATCGCATCACAAAATCGGCGCAACCATACTGGCTATTAATAGTAGCGATGGGGCAAGCAAGGTGAATCCAAGTGGCGCCGAGGTACTGTACGCAGGCGACAAGCTTATTCTGATGGGTACCCGCGCCCAGTTAGATGGTGTAACCGAGTACCTTTGATGGCAACTAAGGTAATTATGCGGGCGGAGGGCGACAGTGTCGGTCAGCGACTGGATGCTGCGCTAGCTGCTTATGTGCCTAAGCATTCGCGCCAAGCTTGGCATGACCTCATTGCGGCGGGCCAGGTGAGGGTAAATAGCCTCGCGGCTAAGCCGTCACGTAAGCTGGCTGAAGGCGATAGTGTGACGCTGGATAAACCATCAGCGACAGTAGCCGCGACAAGCCCACAGCGTCTTAGCCAAGACATTCCCGTGCTCTACCAAGACGATGCTGTGCTAGTAGTTGATAAGCCAGCCGGGGTTTTGGTGCACGCTACGGAGCGCGGGGATGATGAGCCAACCTTGGCTAAGCACTTTGCTAAGCTCATTGAGCAAGACGGCAGTACAAGGGCCGGCATTGTGCATCGTTTGGACAAAGATACCTCCGGTATCATGGTGATTGCCCGTACGCTGGCCGCGGCCGAGGATCTCAGAGCACAGTTTCAGGCTCGTCGTGTTAGCAAGCACTACCAAGCGCTTGTGTGGGGTAAGATGAATGACAAGCAGGCACGGCTTGAGCTGCCAATGGCGCGTAGTCGTGCAACCCCTACGAAAATGGCTGTGACGCCCGAAGGTAAGCCGGCCATAACCGAATACAAGGTTGTTCGTGAGTACGGGCGATACTCGTTGCTTGATGTGCAGATTTTGACCGGACGCATGCACCAAATACGTGTTCATTTGGCCTACCTTGGCCACCCGGTTGTTGGTGACGATACGTACGGTAGTCGTCCTTTGCCAGCCCCACTGAAGCGACAGTTCTTGCACGCGTGTAAGCTAGCGTTTGATCTGCCAGGTGGGGCTAGGCAGACATTTGAGACGCCACTACCAGATGACTTGCAAGGCTTTTTGGAGGGTCTAAACTAGTGTTTGATTTAGAGATTCATGCGAGTACCAAACAGCAACTTCAGCAGGCCGCTCGTCGTCCGGCTCACGCCTACTTGTTTGCTGGCCCAGCCTACAGCTACAAGCAGCGTGCTGCCGAGGAGCTTGTGACGCAGCTGGCTGAAGCTGATCGCTTGCCAAGTCCGAACGTGCAGCTGCTTTGGCCAGAAGAGTCGGGCAAAATTAAGATTCGCCAGATTAAAGACATCTTAGCGTGGTTGGCGCGCACGGCTCATAATCCAGGAGCTTACCGTGGGGTGGTTATTGGCTCAGCACAGACTATGACGGCCGATGCCCAGGGTGCATTACTCAAGATGCTCGAGGAACCAGCCGACAAGGTAGTGTTCGTGTTGGTGGCCGATAACACTGAGGGCATTTTGGCGACCATTCAATCGCGTACTCAGCGTGTACTCTTCCGCCCGCTTGCTGCTGAGGCTGGCGGTATATCACCGCGGTTGCGTGAGGTGCTCGCACACGACGAAGTTGCTCGCCAAACGTACGAAGCGGCGGGCGAGCTAGCGGAGACATTTGTGCAAGGTGGCTTGAGCGAGCGCTTTTTGGTTGCCAAACAAGTACACGACAAGCAGCTTGGTTTCCAGCTCATAACTCGTATTCAGCAACTGCTGCGCGTACGGTTGCTCGACCAGCGTAGTGACGCGCGGCAGGTTCGTAGTGCCATTGCCTGCGAGGGTTATCTGCGCCAGAACGTCAACACTCGACTTTGCTTTGAACATTTGGCATTGGAGTTTGGGCTGTGATCGCCGAAGCCCTCATTATCATTGCTGTTGCCTACCTGTGCCTGGTGGTTATTCGGCGCGGCGATAGCCTGCTCACATCGTCGCTCATGGGCTTTATGACCGGTAAGCCGATGAGTCACGACGAACGTGTGGATAGGTTAACGACGCTGGCTGACCGCTACTATAGCGAGCATAAATACATTCCAGCAGAACGGGCTTACTTGCGTGTACTCAGACTCGATCACCGCAACACCCATACGTATAATCGACTGGGTTTTATCTATACGCAGCTGGGTAATTCAGCGGACGCACTTGAGTGCTTCAAGATCGTAGCCGATCAGCGCCCCAGCGCTGCGCACTATCATAACTATGCTATGGCGTTGTTTAAAAACCGTGATTTTAAGCTCGCCGCCGAAGTGCTGCTTAAGGCTAACGCAGTGGAGAAGACCCAAACTCGGCTTATTAGCTTAGCTAGAATTTACCGCATTCTCGGTGAGTACGACAAGCAAGCCACTACATTACAAGAAGCTCTCGATATGCAGGGGGGTGATAGTATCGAAATCTTACACCTACTTGCCGAAACGCATTTGCACAACAAAGACGTGGCAGCAGCCAAGCAGGTGTTTCGACGTATTCTCAAGTTGGATCCCGAGAACATGCGCGCTCGTCAGGTGCTTAATCGACCAGAGTAGAGGCTTGTAGTCTTGAGCTTAAGGCCTAAAAGTGCTAAACTGAGGCCTGTTTATTGGCGCAATAACTTTGTATGCGCCCCTATAGCTCAATGGTAGAGCAGCGGTTTTGTAAACCGTCGATGCGG
>CAZNJX010000034.1:0-7771 GCA_964573585.1 uncultured Candidatus Saccharibacteria bacterium | reverse complement strand
GGAAGCGCTCTTAGACGCCTATGACGAGGAAGAAGTGAATGGCGAAAAACGCGTGGTGATGCGTTTTCATAAAGACCTAGCACCGATCAAGGTAGCGATTTTGCCCTTAAGCAAGAAGCCCGAGCTCAGTGGCTTGGCGCAGGAGGTTTATGAGTCACTCGGTGGTAAGTATAGCTTAGAGTATGACGAAACACAGTCAATTGGTCGCAGGTACCGCCGCCAGGACGAGATTGGCACACCATACTGTGTGACTGTTGACTTTGATAGCCTAGAAGACAAGGCCGTAACGGTACGGGATCGTGATAGTATGGTACAAGAGCGGATTGCGATAAGTGAACTTCCTGACTATTTGAAGGAAAAGCTTAGCTAGGCATGCCAGAAGACTCGCGCAGTACTAAGCGAGTTGTGGTTATAGGTGGGGGAACTGGTAGTTTTACACTGCTGACTGGCCTTAAGCGATGCTACTCGGATATTACGGCAATTGTGAACATGAGTGACGATGGTGGCTCTACGGGCGTGCTTCGCGATGAGCTTGGCGTGTTGCCACCAGGCGACATTAGACAATGCCTGGTGGCTCTTAGTAGAGACCAGGGCACTATGCGTGATTTGTTTAATTATCGGTTTGATAGTGGCGGACTGCATGGACATTCGTTTGGTAATTTGTTCTTAAGTGCGCTTGAGAAGATTACAGGCAGCTTCTCCGAGGCGGTCGATCATGCTTCGAAGGTGCTAAACATCGAAGGACGAGTGCTGCCTGTGACGTTAACTAACAGTAACCTTGTATTAACTCGACCAGATGGCAAGCGGATAGAAGGTGAGTACGCTGTGGCAAATTACAAATTGCCGCCAGGTGAGAAGCCGCAACTCGGACTGTCTCCAAGCTCAACAATCAACCCCATAGCGGCACAAGCCATCGTTGACGCGGAAGTTATTATTATCGCTCCTGGGCATTTATACGGCAGTATCGCGCCGGCATTGCTGGTCGAGGGTATGGGAGATGCTATGCAGCGTTCTCAGGCGCGCGTGGTGTATGTTTGCAACTTGGTTACAAAGCCAGGGCAAACCGATGGCTTTAAAGTGCACGACTATGCTGATGAAATTGAGCGGTTTGTTGGCTTTGATTGCATTGATTTTGTTTTGTATAGCGACAAACAGCCCAGCTCAGAGATTCTAGATAAGTACACAGCTGAGGGCGAACACTGGGTGGGGCACGACCTAGATGTCATGAAGCTCAAGAAGTATCAGGCGATTGGAGCTAATCTGCTCTCGGGCGAGAATGTAGTCCAGAAGGCGTCTGACAAGCTCATTAAGCGCAACTTAATCCGCCACGACGGCGACAAGATAGCAAAGTTGGTCTCGTCTCTCGTTTAACTAAAACGAATGAGAGCCCCGGATGGAGCATTGAGGCTCTCATTCGGGGCTCTTGGTGTTTGGTCCGAGAGGGTCAGGCCTTCTCGGCCGGTTCGGCCTTCTTGGTCGGCCAGACGTCTTCATCTGTGAGGACGATGCCGTTGAGGTACTTGATCCCGATCGGGGCACCCTCGGTGCCGCGGAGCTCGTCCGCGGTCTCCTTGGCCTTCTTGCCGACGGCCTCGAGAAGCTCGCGGAGCTTGTCGATGCACTGGCAGTACACCGCCCAGTCATCCTGCTTGGCGAGACCAGACACGCCGCCGAGGAACTCCTTGTACATCCCAGCTCCTTCCCAAGGGAAGTCGCCAGGACGCAGCATGACGTAGTCCGTTTCCGCATCCAGGGAGTGGTACGTGTTGGTACGGAGTACGTACATCAGCTTGCCGACGACGTTGTTGTACGTGCCCCCGGGCTCATTGCTGGCCTTGGGGTCGCCAAGGACGCCCAAGAGGATCTCGTGAGCGAGCGGGGTGCGCCAGTCGAGACAGGCCTGAAACAGGTTGTCGGGGTCGAGGATGACGAGCGTGATCCCCTTGCCCGGGAAGCGCTCGGCGAACTCCGTGGCGAACTCGCCGCGGAACCAGTCGAGAAACTTCCTTTCCACGTTGATGCCGAAGTGGTTACGCAGATTCAGCATATGCTGGCTCTCCTTGTAGGTGCGAATCGTTACTATTGGTTCACGATCAATATGCTATATTAGCATAATACAGCTAGTACGTCAAGGGTAGGCGAGTAGCCCCTAACTTAGATCTTGAGCGTGAGGCCGACGAGCAGGCCAATGCCTGCTGCCACGCCACCAACTATCAGGACCTCGATGCCGCTGCGTAGCGGGTTCTTGCGGGTAATGTTGCCCTTAATCAGCCCGAGTGTAAACAGCCCAACGAGCGCAGCGCACACACTAACGTATAGTGAGTAGCTCTTGGGCAAAAGCATGATTGGCAAAAGCGGTAGCATGCCAGCGGCAAAGTAGGAGACAAACATAATTAGTCCACCTACGGCGGGGTTTGCTTTGTCGCGCTTGTCCAGGTCATGGGTGGTTTCTTCGCTCAAGAACTCTCCCGCAGCCATACTCACGGCCTCAACTGCCACGCCGACCAGTCCCGCTAGGATAACAAGCTTGGCGTCCTGGGTGCCGACCGCCATGCCAGCAATCAAGCCCGTGGTGGAGACCAGGCTGTCCTCGATACCAAAAAACGAGCTACGGATATAGTCTCTGTCTAAGCGGTGTTTCTTCATGCTAGGTATTATAGCGTGCTTTGCCATGCAGCGGAAATTGTATACATTTTGTGTTCATAGCCTGTTCGGTAGTATGAGCTTTTTGCTTTAAGGTAAGCAAAAACGCCTCCTACTTAATCTGATAATATTTGCTCAAAACTATTTACAGTGGGTCAGTTACAGGTGTATACTGAGTCTAGTGGGTAGAAGTGGGTAAGACAAAAGAGCAAACAAGATGGATTTCTTCAAACGCAAACTAGATGACAAAAACCGGTTAACCATACCAAAGGAGTTGCGTAAGGAATTCGGAAGCGAAGTTGTCATAACCCAAGGTTTTAAGAACTACCTGCACCTTTACCCAAAAGCCGTCTGGACCGACGAGATGGAGCAAGCCCTGGGCGGGGATATCCTCGATGAGCGCATAGCTGATCTCAACGTCAAGTTCCGCACTGGCAAAATAGTAGCCGCCTTGGACGCAAAGCAGGGTAGGGTGACCTTAGAAGCTCATCATTTGGCTTATAGTGGCATCACGCGCGACGTGGTAGCAGTGCGCGCTGGCAAATACTGGCGCATTAGCGCTGATGCTTGAGAGAAAGCTAAATGATGGGTTTCTAGCCCAAGACTAGAAGCAGTACTTTTACAAAAACAAATACAAAAATCAAAGTTAGCTATTCGGCAGTCAGTAGACGAACAAACAGGGAGCGTCTCTAAACTCGCCCTGCGTACCACCAAAACTCCACCTCACAAACACTTTTACAAGGACTTATCGTCAACTATGACAAGTCCTTGCCACACTTTTTAAGAGCCGGCATTCTCGCCGCGCTCGTTACATAAAAACAAAAACAAAAATAGACAACTGGCTGCTGAATAGGTAACCTTGACAATATGGAAAGACACATACCAGTTTTACTCGAACAAGTAATCGAGGTGCTCGGTCCCAAGCCCGGTCAGATCTTCATTGATCTCACTGCTGGCTTTGGTGGCCATAGTGCCGCGCTGCTTGAGCGGGTGGGTGAGCATGGTGCGGCTGTGCTGCTCGATCAAGATCCAGTGGCCATAGCAGCCCTGCGTGATCGCTTTGGTAGCGATCGACGGGTACGAATTGTGCAGGCTAACTTCAGTAATCTAGTGGAGCTAGAGCTGCCACCAGCCGACATGATCCTAGCTGATGTTGGGGTTTCCTCGGTGCAACTAGATTTGCCAGAGCGCGGCTTTAGCCTCAAGGCTGATGGGCCGCTCGATATGCGCATGGATGCGAGTGGCTCGACTGCAAGTGAGACGGCGGCCGAGTTGATTGCTCGACTGCCCGAAGACCAGTTAGCGGACGTGATTTATGAGTACGGCGAGGAGCGACGTAGTCGACGCATCGCCAAAGCAATAGTGGAAACGAGGAAGGTGAGCACTATTGACTCGACCGCACAGCTGGTGCGAATCATCGAGCAAGCAGTCGGCCACGACCGCAAGTCCAAGATCCACCCGGCTACCAAGACATTTCAGGCTTTGCGCATTGCTGTTAATGACGAGCTTGGCGCACTGCAACGAATGCTGCCAGCCGCCACAGCACTGCTTAAGCCCGGTGGCCGTTTGGCGGTCATAAGCTTTCACTCGCTCGAGGATCGAATTGTAAAACAATTCTTTCGCAGCATTACCAGATCCGAGAAGGACCCGATGGGTCAGGATGTGTCGATTCCAAAGTTTAGATTAGTTACCAAAAAGCCTCTTGCAGGCTTGGATGAGAAAGATTTCAATCCGCGTGCTCGTAGCGCCAAGCTGCGAGTCGTAGAATACATTAGTTAAACAAAAACAAAAGGAGGCATCCCTATGTCAGTCAAGGTCAAAGGTCACAGCCGAGCTGTTAAGCTCAAAGTTCGCGTTATTGCTGCTAACTAGTTAGCGCCTAAGTCCAAA
This sequence comes from uncultured Candidatus Saccharibacteria bacterium, assembly GCA_964573585.1. Classification (GTDB taxonomy): domain Bacteria; phylum Patescibacteriota; class Saccharimonadia; order CAILAD01; family JADZBC01; genus CAYPSN01. The sequence goes on along the minus strand of CAZNJX010000034.1, from coordinate 3,238 downwards.
AAACAAAAACAAAAACAAATATACTTTAAATTCAAAACACCAAAAGGAGAAACGATGTCTACTGCTACAGTCGCCATGCGTCGCAATCAAAACTTTACCCGCTCTCAAGCTCAGATAAAATCTGGCCCACTGACCATTGCTCTTATGTTGATTAGTTTGGTGATTTTGCTATCATTACTATATCTGTCCCAGGTGACAAAGACATCGACATTTAACTACCGCATATCGACATTGTCACAAAAGCGCGACGACTTGCAGGCCAAAAAGGAAAAGCTCCAGGTCGATGCAGCTCGGCTTCAGTCGATCGCTGTAGCCAAAGAATCGGCCGTCGCTAAGAACATGGTAGCCGTCGACAAGGTGACATACGCAGATCAAGTAAGATAGGGGGAAGCTTGAGCTTTACGCGCGCAATACAGGCCAAATGGCGTCTTAATGCTTTGACGCTCATCTTTGCGTTGTGCTTTAGCATTATTCTCGTGCGCTTGTTTCAGGTACAGGTGGTATTAGGCCAGGAGTATGGCGCCAAGGCCACCTCGCAGCAGTCGCGCAAATTCCAAATTCCGGCCTCGCGTGGCCAGATTTACCTAGACGAGAATGGCGAGCTCTATCCTGTGGCCCTAAATCAGAAGCTCAACCTGCTCTACGTCGATCCAAAGTTTATTGCTAAGCCCAAACAAGCCGCTCGGCAACTTGCAGAAGTGACCGGGCTTGATCAGGCAGCTTTAGAAAAGCAGCTGACGTTTAGCAAGTCGCGTTATATTGAACTAAAGCAACGGGTGAGTAGCGAGGAAGCCGCCAAAATTCGAGCACTCAAGATCCCGGGTATTGTACTGCGGCCAACTGATTATCGGTATTATCCAGAGGCTAACTTGCTGGCGCACTTACTTGGCTACGTCAACATTGATGGCGACGGCCAGTATGGTATTGAGCAATACCTTAACACCGACCTAACTGGCCGCAATGGTCAACTCAAGGCGGCGACAGACAGTCTTGGTGTACCGATTGTTAGTAATGAAAACACCATTGTTGAGCCACAGAATGGCAAGGATGTGGTCCTAACAATCGACCGTAGCATTCAGGCGGTGGCGGCTTCGGCGCTGGCCAAAGCTGTCGACGAGAACCGGGCGGAGTCTGGTAGCATTGTGGTGATGGATCCGCACACCGGGGCCATCAAGGCACTCGTGAATTACCCAGATTACGACCCGAATAACTTTGGTAGTGTCAAGGCGGCTGATTACCGCGTGTTTCGCAACAGCGCCGTAACAGACTTGTTTGAGCCAGGGTCGGGCTTTAAGGTCATTACCATGGCAGCCGGCCTTGATAGTGGTAAGGTCAAGGCTGATACGACGTATGACGACACTGGCGAAGTCGAGGTGAGCGGCAAGACAATTCGTAACGCCGAGAATCACAAGTTTGGCGTGCAAACGATGTACGATGTTATTCAAAAGTCGCTTAACACCGGGGTGGTGTTTGTACTCAAGCAGCTTGGTTCGGATCCGAATAAGATTACCCGGAGTGGTAAAGACGTGCTGGCGGATTACATTAAAAAGTTCGGCTTTGGGGTTGCAACGGGCGTGGAGCAGGCCGGTGAAGCCAGCGTGCCGATCAAGGCGCCGAACACCTATGATGTGGATTATGCCAATATGACCTTCGGCCAAGGTATTGCCGTAACGACCATCCAGATGGTGCAGGCGGTGGCGGTGATTGCCAATGGTGGAAAGCTCTACCAGCCGTATTTGATCGATGGCACGGTTGGTAAGGACGGCAGTATTAAGCGTAATGAGCCCAAGCTGGTGAATGCGCAGGTAATTAGCCCACAAACCGCCGCCACGGTAGCAACTATGATGGGGCGTGTGGTCGAAAAGGGCTCTGGCTGGGCTACAAAACTGCCAGGCTACAGCGTGGCTGGTAAGACCGGTACAGCCCAGGTGCCAAAGGCCGACGGTAGTGGTTATGAAGAGACCAAAAACATCGGTAGCTTTGTGGGCTTTGCGCCGGTTGAGGATCCAAAGTTCGTTATGATGGTGCGGATAGATTACCCTAAGGTAGAAGGCTTTGCCGAGAAAACCGCCGTGCCGGCCTTCGCAACGGTAGCCAAGGCACTGCTCAAATACTACCAGGTTCCACCCAAGTCATAACACGGCGCCAGTATGGTAAAATAAGGAGAAGTATATGACAGAAACAATCAGCTTTAGCATTAATCAATTATCGAGCGTTTTGCTGCAGGCATTTTTGGCATTTGTGGTGGCCACGGCCTTGACGCCAGTCTATACCCACTTTGCATTTAAGCATAAGGCATGGAAGCAAGCTCGGACCAACGCGGTGACGGGTGAAGCGGCTCCGGTCTATCAAAAGCTTCACGCAGCAAAGCATAAACGGTTAATTCCGACGATGGCGGGTGTGGTAATGATCCTGGCTATTTCCGTAGTTACTATATCGCTGAATTGGAGCCGATCCCAGACATATCTACCTTTGTTCGTGCTTGTAGCAGCTGGTATCGTGGGGCTTATAGATGACTATCTTAATATTCGAGGTGAGAACTTGGCAGTTGCAGGTATGAGGGCAAAGCTCAAGTTCATGCTTATACTCGGTATTGCGGCTGCCAGTGCACTCTACTTTTATTTCAAGCTGGACTTTAGCATTATCCACGTCCCTGCAGTCGGAGACTTCGATATAGGGCTATGGTATATCCCTCTCTTTATGCTGGTTATTGTTTCGACTGCTAATGCAGTGAATATTACCGATGGCCTGGATGGATTGTCGGGGGGGCTTTTGGCTCTAGCGTTTAGTGCATTTGCAGTTATTGCGATGGCGCAAGGTAATTATGGTATAGCTGGCTTTTGTGCTGCTGCAGTGGGCGCGGTATTGTCTTATACCTGGTTCAATATTTTTCCAGCTCGTTTTTTCATGGGTGATAGTGGGTCTTTTGCTTTAGGCACGGCCTTAGGTGTGGTGGCAATGCTTACCAATTCGGTCTTTGTGTTGCCGATTATCGGTGCAGTTTTCGTTGCAGAGGCGGGGTCTAGTTCTATTCAAATACTCTCAAAACGTATTCGTAAGAAAAAGATTTTTTTATCAGCACCAATCCATCACCACTTTGAGGCGATTGGTTGGCCAGAAACCAAAGTGACTATGCGTTTTTGGGTTATTGGTGCGGTCACTGCGGTCTGCGGTATTATTATTGGCTTAATCACGCGAGGCTAACTTGGGCAAGATGGGGCGGCGGGAACAACCAACT
>CAZNJX010000033.1:0-7796 GCA_964573585.1 uncultured Candidatus Saccharibacteria bacterium | reverse complement strand
TGTTTGCCGTATCTGCTCGAACAGATCCAGGTGATTGCGCCGGTCCTGGTAGTGTTCTTGGGTCGACATTCCATGAACGTGTTCTTCCCGGAGCTTAAGATCAGCCAAGCGCACGGCCGTGCGCTCAAACGAACAGTCAAGGTAGGAGACGTCGTGCTCCAGAATCAAGTGTTCTTGCCGCTCTACCACCCGGCTGCCGCGCTCTACAATGGTGGCATGCGCGCAACCTTGCAAGAGGACTTTGCCAAGATACCGGACATTATAACCAAAACTAAGCAAATGTCATTGTGAACGAACTTCAGGGTCTCTTACTCCTAGAGGAATAGAGATCAGGGATTCTGAACTAAATTCAGAATGATCAAACGAACTCATTAATAGTCGAAAGGAAATAACATATATGAGCAACGAATTATCATCACGACCACTAAGCGCAGCGGATCTGGGCATGCCGGCGAGTAAGCCGAGTACCAAGCCAACAACCGCTACGCCGGCGCGTGATACACTAGTCCAGCCTACAGGTGAGCGGCCTGCTCAGGGCAATCAACCAAATCGCAATCGTAACAACCGCTCAAATGGTCAAGGCGGTCAAGGTGGCCAAGGCGGCCGAAACGGCTCGCAAAGGCAAGGTCAAAACGGTGGCCGTCCCGGTGGCGGTGGTGGCGGAAACCGTGGCGGCGGGCGACCTGGCGGTCCGCGTCGGGGACGAGATAGCAAGGCTAACTTTGTGGTTGGCAGCTTTAATCAAAACAACAACGGGCCAAAGGTTTCGCGTGCCCAAACGACCAAGGCAGATGCTGGTAAGCTCAAGATTATCCCGCTCGGTGGCTTAGGCGAGATTGGTAAGAACGTTATGGCGCTCGAGTACGAAGATGACATTATCGTGCTTGATTTGGGATTTGCTTTTCCTGGCGACGACCAGCCGGGCATTGACCTTATTGTACCGGACGTAACGTACCTAGAAGAGCGTCAGCATAAGATACGAGGGCATTTTATTACCCATGCACACGAAGATCATGTTGGCGGCGTACCGTTCATTTTGCCCAAGCTCCCGGCACCGATTTACGGCGCGAAGTTTAGTATTAAGTTCATTGAACGCAAGTTAGAGGAGTACAAGCTGCCCTTTAAGCCAGACCTACGGATTGTCAACCAAGACGCTGGCGAGAAGATCCAAGCCGGTGTGTTCTCGGTTGAGTTTATCCGCATTACACACTCTATTCCAGACGCGTGTGCCTTGGCTATTCGTACGCCAGTTGGAACTATCATCAACACGGGCGACTGGCGGTTCGAAGAGAACCCGATTGACGGCAAACCAAGCAACAAGGAGCGGCTGAAACAGCTTGGTGATGAAGGCGTACTTATGCTGATGAGTGATAGTACGAACTGTGAAGTTGTTGGCAAGTCACCAACCGAGCAGGGGATTGTAGAAACACTCGACGAGATTATGGTGCGCAACTACAACAAGCGCACTATTATTGCATCATTCGGCTCGCAGGTAACACGTATGCAGATCGTGGTCGATGCTACAGTCAAAGCTAAGCGCAAGCTCGTGGTACTGGGGCGCAGTATGGTCAATAACTTGGAGCTTGCTATGAAGCTTGGTTACATCAAGGTACCACCGGGCACGTTGGTGAAGGGTCAGGAAATGAACAAGTACCAGGATGGTGAACTAGCTATCCTTACCACTGGTTCGCAGGGTGAGGAGTTTTCGGCTCTGCAGCGTATGGGCCGCGGTGAGCACCGCGACGTGAAGCTTAAAGAAAACGATGTTGTGATCTTAAGCTCCTCGATTATTCCAGGTAACGAAGAGTCGGTCTGGGGCATGGTCGATAATCTCTTCCGCTGGGGTGCGTATGTTTACCAGTCAAGTACCCGTGACTTTGATGGCCTTGGCATTATGCATACCACTGGACACGCTTGGACCGAAGAGATCGAAGAAATGATTGACTTGGTGCGACCGAAGTACTACCTGCCAATTCATGGTGAATTGCATCACTTGGTACACAACGCCGAAATCGGCAAGCGCAAAGGCTACGATGACGATCATGTGTTTGTGATCGAAAACGGCCAAACGCTGGTTGCAGACAAAGACGGTATCAAGAAGGGGCCGATTGTTCAAAACGGCATTGTGCTGATTGATGGCAATGGCATTGGCGACGTGCAAGCTGTGGTGCTCAATGACCGCAAGGCGATGGGCTCGGACGGTATCTTTACCGCTATTGCGACGGTTGACCGCAAGACCGGCCGACTCACCACCAGCCCAGACATCATTAGTCGCGGGTTCGTGTACATGAAAGACAACGAGGAGCTGATCAATAAGTCGCGCCAGATTGTCAAAAACATCTTTGACGGACGCGACAGAGCCACTCCGCCTAGCTCGTTGGTTGTTAAGACGCGCATGCGCGATGAGCTCTCGAACTACCTCTATAAGGTAACCAAGCGCAACCCAATCGTGGTACCAGTGGTAATCGAAGTCTAGGCATTGACAAAGTACCAACAGTACTATATAATAGTACGACTTTAGCTTAGCTAAGGTACTTTGCAAGGATAGATCGAGCAAGGGTTAGTACAGTCGCCCCATTCACGACGACCTAGGAGGTCAAAAGTGGCGAAAGATACCAAGTGCGTCAGGGTGAGGTTCCCCGGAACCCACCTCACGCTCGACCGTGAGGCTGAGCTAGAGGGGAGGTGCGACCAGTGCCAGACGTCGAAGAGAACGCGGTTCTCCTACGACGACACGGGCGAGTGCTTCTGCAACATCCGTTGCTGGATGCGCCACCAGGCGCTGAAGCACTACTTGGGTGGTCAGAGGCTCCGCAACGAGCGTGGCAACCACCCGCGCCGACACCTGTCGGCGGCCAGCTGATCCGCGGGGGTCTTCGGACCCCCGCACAGCTCACTAATCCTTTTACTTTTGTCCTTGCTTCTCCCCAAGCCTTCGTATTGCTCGAGGTCTTAGGAAGGAAACCCAAAAACGACCCAATACATGGGTCGTTTTGATTACAGCTTAATTTTGCCGCTCGCGGACTGGAGATCGAAGAGCTTTTTGTAGAGCCCGGTCTGGTTAATGAGCTCCATGTGGCTGCCACGCTCAGCTACCTTACCATTCTTGAGCACCAGGATCTCGTCGGCATGCATAATAGTGCTCAAGCGGTGGGCGATAACCAGAGCAGAACGGCCAGACATAAGTTTCTTGAGTCCAGCTTGGACTAATCGCTCGGACTCGCTGTCCAAGGCGCTGGTAGCTTCGTCGAGGATGATGAGCTGTGGGTCTTTGAGGATAGCGCGGGCTATGGCAACACGTTGCTTTTGCCCACCAGAGAGCTTCACGCCCCGTTCACCTACGAGTGTCTTGTACTTCTTCGGTAGCTCTTGAATGAACTCATCAGCGTGAGCCTGTTTGGCGGCATGCACAATTGCAGCTTTGTCGGCACGGGCATTGGCCATCGCGAGGTTTTCCTCTACCGTGGTATTAAAGAGTGCTACGTCTTGCATAACCATGCCGATGTGCTGACGGATAGAGTCTTGGGTGAAGTCACTGATGTCTTGACCATTAATAAGTATCTCGCCCTCAGTCGGCTCATAGAAACGGAGTAACAGCTTGGTGATGGTGGACTTGCCAGTACCACTCGGCCCCACCAGCGCAATGGTTTTGTCTCCCTCGATTTTAAAGCTAATGTTATTAATTGCTCCTTTGCCCCTCTTGTTGTCCGGATAGCGGAAGCTAACATCCTTGAACTCTATGCTTTCAAGGGAGACGAGGGGTAGTGCATCACTACAATCCGCAATGTCAGGAGTGGTCTCCAGGAAGTCATTGAGTAATCCAGCTGCCACATCTGCTTCAGTAGTAACCTGTAAGATCCTTGCAACGGGGTTGAGTGAGCTTGTAAGGTTTGAGGCAAAGTAGGCAAACACAAAGATGTCAGCTGGGGAAAGCTTGCCATAAATAGCAGACACGGTCGCAATCGTAATCGCTACCAGCTGGTAGGTTGAGCTTAGTATTTCTCTACTATAGCCGTAACGCCGTTCTATGACCCCGGTTTGTAGGGCAAGGTTAGCAACCTCTTCGTTGTAAGCAAGGTACCTCTTTTTGAGAGCTTTTTCGGCCGACAAAGAGCGAACCATGGCGAGGTTAGAGAGGGTTTCAGAGAGCAGCCCAGAGGATCTACTGCCTGCAATTTGCCATTTTTTGTACATTGGCTCGGTTAGACGTCGACGCTTAATTATGACGTAGATTTGTATCGGCGCGAAGAGGACACAAAAGATGAGCGCGGAAATTGGGCTTTTCGTAACAATGACCACAAAGGCGATGATTACGAAGAAGGCATTCGAGAATACATAGGTAACTGTGCTTAACCAGCTACGAAATTGACTCGTGCCCTCGTTGATAACCTGCGAAATCTTGCCAGCGCCTCTTTGCTCAGTGTAGGAAGGGGAGAGGTTAAGTGTAAGTCGGTAAACTTCATTCCGTATCTTGTGAGCCACGGAGATGCCCAAGATATTCTGGTACTTATCTTGGTAGAACGATGCAATATTCCCGAGCAGTCCAGCGATGAATAGCACAGTCAGCCACATAATAATCTCTGACGTCACTTGACCTTTACCTGCCGATTTGCCGATTATGGTAATAATTTGCTTCACCACGAGCGGCATTACGGATTGCATGACCGCCACAATTGAACTGATTGCGACTACGGCGACAAGTTTCCAGAAATAGTTATCGAGATGCTTATAGAGTTTGAAGAGATTTTTCATGTCTTCTTATGCTACGTAAAATGCTTATATTTGACAAGTCTTGTAATCATTGCATGGCTGTGCTATAATGGAAGCTAACATGAGGGTGAATCATGACCATACTACCTAGCACAGCGATCGCTAAGCGCTTATAATAAACTCTATGGCAAAGCGCAAAGCAAAAAAGCAAAAGACTAGTCTGCCCAAAGTGCCTCGTCAGCTCGTCTCTCACGAAGCCAAGCGTGAGATTGTGGCGATTGTACTTATTACCATCGCGGTGTTCCTCATCCTCGCTATGCTGGGTTTTGCGGGTAGTTTGGGCAACTGGGTACTTATGGCCATGCAGTTTATCCTGGGGTTAGCAGTCTACGCATTGCCGTTCGGCTTTCTTCTGATTGCGTGGGTTCTGTTTCAACCCGATAAGTACGAGTTTAAGGCTAATAATCTATTTGGTGCTATCTTTACTTTTGTGTGTCTGGCCGGCCTCGCACATCTTATTTTCGCGCCAGCTACAGTCAGCTTCACCACGGTTGGTTCTGGTGGTGGGCTTGTTGGTATGGGTCTTAGCGCTGTCATGCTACCGATACTCAACAGACCAGTTTCGATTTTTATCCTGGTTTCGCTGCTACTTATCAGCTTGGTGGTGGCGGCTAACACACGTGTTAAGGACTTATTTAAGAGCCTTCTGTTGCTCTTCCACCGCGAACGTAATAGTGAAGGCGAGTTGGTTGAGCCAACTGAGCTGAAGGTCAACAATAAGCTGATTGTAAAAGGCACGGTCGGTGAGGATGACCTGCCGGAGCCGAAAAAGAAAGAGGCCAGTGCGACCTTGGCTACAATTGACAAAGACTGGGTTTATCCATCGGTCGATCTTGTTAAATCAACTTCCACCCAAGCGGACCCTGGTGACGCTAAGGCAACCGCTAAGCTTATTCAAAACACCTTTGCTGACTTCGGTTACGAAGTGGCGATGGATGTAGTTGACGTTGGGCCGACGGTTTCGCAGTATAGCCTAAAGCCGCCGACTGGCGTTAACCTCAATAAAATCACCGCGCTGGATCGTAACTTGGCCCTCGCTCTCGAGGCCGAGCAAGTTCGCATCGAAGCGCCAATTCCTGGCAAGAGCTTAGTTGGTATTCAGGTGCCAAACAAAAAGGCCGCCACCGTGCGCTTGGGTGACATCTTGGCTTCTAAGGAGGTGAGTGGTAAGGGTACCAAACTTAACTTTGTGCTCGGCCGCGACGTTAGCGGCGACATTATCACCACCGACCTAGGCAAAGCGCCTCACTTGCTCGTGGCTGGTGCGACTGGTGCTGGTAAGTCGGTCATGATAAACACGCTTATTACGAGCCTGCTGTACCGTAACTCACCGTCTGAGCTCAAGCTCATCTTAGTTGACCCTAAGCGCGTGGAGCTTGGCCTGTATCACGACATCCCGCACTTGCTCACGCCGGTGATTGTGGAGCCAACCCAAGCTATCTCGGCGCTCAAGTGGGCGGTGGCCGAAATGGATCGACGCTACCGGCTCTTGCAAGACCACGGCAAGCGCGGTATCGATGAGTATAACGCACAAAAAGATATCGATAGCATGCCTTACATCGTCGTAGTGGTCGATGAGTTTGCTGATCTTATGATGGTGGCGGGCAAGGACGTCGAAGCGCTGATTCAACGTCTCACGCAGATGGCGCGGGCAGTTGGTATCCACTTGGTGCTTGCCACCCAGCGCCCTAGCGTGAATGTCATTACGGGTGTTATTAAGGCCAACGTGCCGACTCGTGTGGCGCTCACCACTGCAAGCCAGGTAGATTCACGCACGATTATTGAAATGTCTGGTGCCGAGAAGTTGCTTGGCAAGGGTGATATGTTGTTTGCTAGTCCAAGTTTCATTAAGCCCAAACGTGTTCAGGGTGTTTGGTTGAGTGAAGAAGAAGTAACGGCTGTAACTGACTTTTTGCGGGCTGCTCGCGAGCCAGAGTATAACGAGGAAGTGCTGGCGCAGTCGGTGCGGATCAAGGGCATGGCGGGTGGCGGTGATTTTGATGCCGGCGAGGACGCACTGTTTACAGACGCTGCGGACGCTGTCATTCAGGCTAACAAGGCATCGGCATCACTCTTACAGCGTCGGCTCAAGGTTGGTTATGCCCGAGCGGCGCGCTTGATGGACATGCTCGAAGAGCAGGGTGTGGTCGGCCCGCCAGATGGCGCCAAGCCGCGCGAAGTGTTGATTAGTAGTGTGGATGAACTCGGTGGCAGTGACGGAGGCGAGCGTGACGCCGCGGAGTAAGCCAGCCACCCAGGAGCCCAAACGTCAGACGACTACCACTACCAAGAGAGTCGCTGATTTTTCATTGGGCGAGTTACTCGAACGTCGTCGCGAGGAGCTGGCGCTAACACTCAAGCAAGCCGAAAAGGCCACCAAGATCCGTTCTGAATACCTCGGTAACATCGAGGCGGGTGCGTATGACAAGTTGCCCGACGATATATATACCCGCGGCTATGTGAAGAGTTACGCCGATTTTTTGGGTTTCGAAACCACCCCACTGCTTAATTTATACAAAAAGGAACGCCAAGGGTTCGCGGCGCGGCGCGGCGCTACCAAGGCAAAAGCCGAGAGCCCAAGCCTGGGTCTTAAGCCGCTTCAATCACCGCGCTTTGTCATCACGCCACGCAGCCTGCTTGTGCTGCTTGGTATTGGCTTAGTCGGTCTTGTTATTGGCTACATTGCTTGGCAGCTCAGCGTGCTGTCGGCACCGCCACAGCTGACGGTCGACAACAGAGAGGGTAGTACCGTTACTACCAACATCGTTTACATAACTGGCCGAACCGATGAATCGGCCGATTTGTTTATCAATGATGCGCAGGTGGCTACCGCGGCCGATGGTGGGTTTAGGGAGAAGGTTACGCTGATTGATGGCCCCAATCAAGTGAAAGTTACCGCTCGAAGCCGACTCAACAAGAGCACCACGGTAGTGCGAACCATCAACGCTAAGTTGCCCGACGACGAGAGTGTGATTGGCAGTAGCTCGGCCGTGGCAGGTGGGGTGGAGGTGATTGTGCGGATTGGT
>CAZNJX010000032.1:0-7904 GCA_964573585.1 uncultured Candidatus Saccharibacteria bacterium | reverse complement strand
TCTTGGCCGCGGCTTTCTTGGTGGTTGTCTTCTTCTCGGCGGCTGTCTTGGTAGTCACTGCTAGGACGCTGGCGTTTGACGCGCCTGGGGTGGATTCACCGAGCCAAGCCCAACCACCATCACTAACACCCCAACTCATACCGGCTTTGGCAGCGCCGTAGTCCGAAGACCGATCAATTTCGTTACCCAGCGGATCAATCAACGATATCTCGTCGCCGTCATTATTGAGGCTCAGCTTGGTCACGACACTCTTGAGGACTACAAAACCATGTGGTGCAATCTCCATGTTGCCGATTCGAAAAACGTGGTTTGTTCTATCCCGCAGGCTCCAACCCTCTAGCTGCATTGCGCTATCACCCTGGTTATAGAGCTCTATAAACTCATCCTTACTGTCGCTCAGAGGGCTTTGCGGATCTGGCAAAAGCTCGCTCAGCATGATGTTCGTGCTCAGCGCAGCATCTACTACAGAATCGCTCGTACTGTCTTCTTCTTCGTTTACAGGCGGGTCAGCCTCGGTCGGAGAAGCGCTTGTGTGAAAGTCCTGAGCGTTGTTGTCCGTGTCTATGAGCTGAGTTGAATCGGCATTCAGCGCCCTAGACAGACTCTGACCAAGCGCAGGTGCCACTACTGACTCACCCTCGGGGCTATCGCCATCACCCCATGCCAGCTGATCGACCACCACACCAGCACTGTCGCGCAGACGTAGATTACCACCCGTCTGTGCCATACCGCCGCTAAGGTGCTTTGAGCCCGTTTGTTCGGTGCTCAGTACGTAGTAGGTATGAGTCTGGACTACATCGTCAGCCCCGAGCGTAGCCCGCTTAGACCAGGTTTTGCCAGCAGCTGACTTGTACTCGACAGTCCAGCCGCTGAGCGAGACAGCTTCGCTCGAGTTGTTATATAACTCCACAAACTCCTTACTCTGACTCTCGACATGCCCTGTCATGACTTCACCCAGCACAACGCTCACCGATGCTGCCCAAGCCTGCCTAGCCAGTGGGGCGGACGCCCCAAAGGCCATGAGCAGCACTGCAATCGTTGTTATCCCTCGTTTCATTCTGCCATTCTAAAAAACTGTTTTACGAATGTAAAGCGTAAGTATTTCCGGCAGCCTACACTTGCAGCATAAGCACAAAAGTTCTACAATATGAGCTAAGAAACGTTAGGGGAGACATGAAACTACTTACGCGCAATAAGCTCACTCAACAAAAAGGCTTTACTCTACTTGAGCTCTTACTCGTCATCGTGGTAGTCAGCCTACTCGCCTTCGTACTCTACCCTCGCTTGGTAGCAGGGCCAATTAATGCCCGTGACGCTGACCGTAAGCAAGATATTGCTCGGGTTCAAAACGCTCTTGAGCGCTTCTATCAAGAAAACGGTAATTACCCAGCCAGCTTAGACGCCCTTGTAGAAGGCGCCACCCCGTATCTTAAACCACCCCTCCCGACTGACCCCAAGACCAAAGTCGCCTATCGCTATAGCCCAAGCGGCAACCCAACCAGCGCCTACGTGCTCCAAGCCAACTTAGAGAACCCCAAGGACAAGGATATCAAGAAAGGCACAATTGATACCTACGAAGTCCTAAGCGCTAATTAGCCTTGTCATAGCCAAGTAGCAAAAAGCCACAAATTCTTAAGACAATTTAGATGACTACTTCTCGAGTGGGTTACTAGTAGAATCAACCGGCTGGCCCTCACTATGACCCATAGTAGCGCCATGATCTTCGGCGGTATGAACCACGCCATCACTTTCATGATGTTCGTGCAAATACTCTTTGTGTACTTCTAGTATGTACTGTTCGACTGCGTAAGGGTTGGGCAGGTAATCAAATCGAAACTTTTCTTGTTGCCCTGCAGTTTGAACCGTGATGGTACCGTATTGCAACAGTGTCTGCACCGGTCCGGCAATCTCAGCGCTGACGTCTTGAATTCTGCTCAGCGTCAGGGTCGCCACGCTGCGTCTAAAGATGGTTACTTGGTCAATATCGACAATGTGCTCATTGGTAACCAAGATGCGGTTATTGCGCCAGATCCAAACCGCACCGAACATAAGAAAACCAACAAACAATAGTCCAAGCAAGCTCACAAGTGTTAGCACCGAGCCACTGAAGCGAGGCAAATACTCGCCCAAGGTAACCTCTGGGTGAATAGCTCCGTACGACATACCAAACAAGGCCACAGCCGACAGAATAACTCCAGCTAGCAAGATGGGTAGAACCATCACGATTGATTTAAAAAAAACCTGCCTCGTTACTTCTTCTTCTGGTTGCCCAGGATACCTGCATGATGCTGCTTGTGGATTCATAGCTATAGTCTACCCTAAGCCAACCCGAGATACAAAGGCTTTAGAGTAGCTTGGCCTGGGGATCTGCCGGCGGATCAATGCCAAGATGCAAGTAGGCCTTTTCGGTCACGCGTCTACCGCGATGTGTACGCTCCAAAAAGCCAATCTGGATCAGATACGGTTCGTAGACATCCTCGATAGTCAACGGCTCCTCGCCAGAAGCTGCCGCGATAGCCGCTACCCCGACTGGACCGCCCCTGTAGTTGCGGATAATGGTTTCAAGAATGCGCCGGTCACTGCGATCCAAGCCGAACTCGTCGATGTCAAGCAGCCTGAGCGTACTAGTAAGCGCCTCGCTATTGATCGAACCGTCACCATGAACCTGCGCATAGTCACGTACACGACGAATCAACCGATTAGCAATCCTCGGAGTTAGCCGCGACCGCGTCGCCATGGTGGCCAGTACATCCGCGCTTGCCTCAATACCCATTAAGCGGGCCGAGCGAGCCAAAATACGACTAATCTCGTCTGGTTCATAATATTCAAGGCGGTTAATTAAACCAAACCGATCACGTAGCGGTCCAGACAAAGCTCCGAACCGAGTGGTAGCGCCAATGATAGTAAAGCGCGGCAAATCTAAGCGTAAGCTCTGAGCCGACGGCCCCTTACCAAGCATAATGTCGAGAGCATAGTCCTCCATGGCCGGGTAGAGCACTTCCTCTACCGTGCGCGGCAGACGATGAATTTCGTCAATGAAGAGTATATCGCCCTCGGCCATATTAGTCAGGATCGACGCTAAATCCCCAGCTCGCTCTATGGCGGGCCCACTAGTAACCTTAACGGACTTACCCATCTCGTGCGCAATCACGTGCGCAAGTGTGGTCTTGCCCAACCCAGGTGGGCCGTAAAGCAATACGTGATCCAAAGCTTCACTACGTTTCAAGGAAGCCGCGATGGCCAACCCAAGGCTCGACTTGATCTGCTCTTGACCAACGTACTCGCTAAACTTACTTGGCCGCAAGCGCTCTTCAAACTGCTGCTCCTCTGGCTCCAAGCTTTCGTCACGCGCGTCTTGAACTGGCTCATTGCGCTCAATCATTGTTTCAATCCTTGTAATGCAGCCTTTACCCTATCCGCCGTTGGCATGTCCGTACCAAGCCCGCGCAATGCGTCATTGGCCTGCTGAGATGAGTAGCCCAGGCTTAGCAGTGCTTGGCGGGCAGGATCCTCCGCTGGAGCAGAGAAGTCTCCACTGACGTCAACCTTGCCTTTGAGCTCGAGTACTATCCGTTGAGCTGTCTTCGCACCAATCCCGCTCACGGTCGAAAAGACAGCCACATTCCCCTGACGAATAGCCTCGATTAGCCGATCGATATCATTGCTCGCCAGGATTGCCATAGCAACCTTTGGCCCCACGCCATTGACACTAATGAGTCGACTATACAACTGTCGCTGACTGGCTTCTAAAAACCCATAGAGGGTGTAGCTATCCTCCTTGATGTTCTCGGCTATAAGGAGTGTTGCCTGGCTGTCTTCCACCAGCTGAGCCATAGCCTGAGGCAAAACGTAGACCGCGTAGCCCACACCCGACACGTCAAGCACGATGTACTCCACGTCCTTCTGCGCCACCCTGCCTCGTAGTAATGCGATCATATACCGATTATATCAGATTGCGGCCGGCTTGAGGGTAGCGCCGTGGCAGATTGCAATTGCTAAGGCGTCGGCGGCGTCGTCTGGCTTCGGGATGTCTTTGAGCCCCAAGATCGTCTTGACCATTTGTTGCACCTGAGCCTTAGTTGCTTTGCCGTAGCCTGTAACTGATTGCTTGACCTGCAGTGGCGTGTACTCGGACAAACTCAACCCATGCTGCTCACCGACGAGCATCACCACACCCCGAGCCTGCCCAACTGAAATCCCTGTGGTGATGTTGTTGGTAAAAAACAGTTGTTCAATGGCAAGACAATCGGGCTTGTGATGATCCACCAGTTCAGTGAGGTCATCATAAATCATCTTAAGTCGGGATGGCATGGTGTGGTTGGGCGGGGTACTAATCACCCCATAATCCACCACGCTACGCTGCTGACCCTCAATATCGACAACAGCAAAGCCCGTGGTGGCCGTGCCCGGGTCTACTCCTAGTATTCTCATGTCTTGTCGTCCTGTTTGAGCCACAAACTATTCTTTAAGGTATGCCACTCATTCTTATTCGCGGGATACTGCGCTGCCTTGCCGTAAATCCCAAACGGATCCCATATTGCCACTGGATTGCGTGATCGCGATAATCGTCTACCGAACACCATGAAATGCAAATGCGGGTCATCATAGTATGTATATTTTTTGCCTGTCGACCAATCCTCGTAGCAGCGCTTACCCCAACCAATCCCAGTTACGCCAGTGTAGCCTATAAGCTCCCCGCGCTTCACTTTAGTGGCCTTAGTACCCTTACCATATTCACTCACTACATCTCGCAAGTGGGCTGGTCGCAAATCTCCGCTATCTTTGTCTACTATCGGCTTGTAATAAGGAATATTTGGCGATACTTTATGCAGGTGAGCGTACTGTGTATAGCGCCCTCTACCATGCCATATCTGAATGATAAGCCCCGAGCCGAAATACACTTTCTTACCCTTGTATCTGCGGGGAATAAACGCATTCACATCATCTTTTTCGCCCAGTAAGAATTCACTGTATGTCGCGAGAGCCAAGCCGTCGGCGGGAGCATAAATGGGTGTCCCAATTGGCGCACCGAAATCTATAGCCTTATGCTGCTCTACACCATGGATAGCGTCGTTGCTATTATGTGCGTGATCGTAGTTGTACCCAGAGCCGATGTCTAGCTCAAAATCTGACGCAAAGATAGGCCCGAGAAACGGAGCCGGGATATTCTGACGCGCTTCGACAGTCACAAGAGGCTAACCTAGTTTTTCCATAATCTCGTCAGGGATGTCATAGTTGGCCGAAACCTCAATCACATCATCGTAATCTTCGAGCGTATCAATCATTTTCATCAGGCTACTCGCCTTCTTCTCGTCATCCACAAGGATGGTTTGGCTGGCAATCTTTGCTACCTCTGCACTCTCAACGTTGTCTGGCCCCAAAGCTTCGCGCATCTTCTCTACATCATTGGGTAGTGTATACACAATCAGCTGCTCACCTGCGTCATCTATATCAGTCGCACCGGCATCAATTGCTGCCAATTCCAGCGCTTCCTTGTCGGCGTCCGCCTTACAAACCACCACGCCTTTTTGCTCAAACAAATAGCTAACCGAGCCAGGCGCCCCCAAGTTACCGCCGTATTTGGCAAAGGCCGACTTTACTTCCGGACCCGTGCGGTTTCGATTGTCCGTCAGCGCACTCACCATGACCGCTACACCGCTTGGTCCGTAGCCTTCGTACATAAGTTCCTCAAGCGCAGCGCCACCAGCCGTGCCAGCACCTCGGGCAATGGCGCGGTCTATGTTGCCCGCCGGCATATTAGCAGCCTTAGCCTTCTGGATTGCCAAACGCAACTTGAAGTTCATGTCCGCATCAGCGCCGTCTTTGGCAGCCACAGCTATCTCAGCTGCTAGCTTGGTGAAGATTTTGCCGCGCTTGGCATCGGCCGCACCTTTTTTGTGCTTAATGGAATGCCATTTGCTATGTCCGCTCATCTTAAGCCTTCCCTTTACTCATACCTGTAATTATAGCATTGGCCGTGCTTGAGCCCAAGCTGCGCCGACGCGCGAACACACCGAGCAAGCACAGAAGTGCGTAGAAGCCAACGACAAACTTAAGCTGCGGAGCTGCGTTTTGGACACTCGCTAGCGGCAAGCTACTCAGATATCTCATAGCATCGATCAATCCTCCCACCAACCATGCAGCTGGCCAAAACAGAGCGTACGCGAGCGTTGGCACAAGCATTCCCACCACCCCAACCACGAAGCCCACGAACATCAGAAGCGGCACCAACGGCAGTATGAGCACGTTGGCCAGTGGAGCCACAATCGAAAGGCTACCAAAGATAAGTGCAATCAGCGGCATCGTTGCCAACTGCGCCGCAATCGAAACTGCCGCGATTTCGCCAAGCACGCCAAAGCGCTTAGGAATAAGCGTTTGCACCACGGGCGTGAGCAGCACAATCCCGCCCAGTGCCAAGAACGAAAGTTGCCAGCCCAAGTCCGTGATGTAACTCGGGCCCCAACTAAGCGTCACAATAATACCGAGGGCCAAGCAGGTTAGTACCTCCAGCCTGCGACCATAGTAGGTAGCCAACAAAAAGAGCGTAGACATAATACCAGCGCGTACAATTGACGCCGACGCGCCAGTTAGTACTACAAAGCCAACTATCAGCCACAACGTAGCCATCAACCCTGCCCACTGCCAGCGCCTACCAACAAGCCGCTGCATGCCGAGCGTGATGATAGTGAGGTTATAACCCGACACCGCCACTAAATGCGAAAGCCCAATCACTGCCATCATGTTCTGGAGCTCCTTTGGCAGCGTTGAGCGAGCACCGATTAGTATACCGAGCACAAAGCTTGCCGCTGGCTCGGGTAGCCCCCGCCGCACGCCCTTGCTAAATTCGCTCTTGGCCTGCACGAGCAGACTCTGCTGCATAGACAGCACCGTAACTTTTGCGTAGCTCATGGCACTGCTTGCCCTGCCCAAACTCGGCATTACCTTGCCCTGTACACGCACCCTATACCCTTCGCGCGCATTACCTACGAGCGACTTTACGCGCAAATCACCAGCGACTGGTTGTCCATTTACCACCAGATCGCTCAGGTAGAACACATAGGTGCGTTTATCGTCCCAGAACGGTTCACCCACTACCACGCCCGTCACCACCGCCTTACTGTACTGTGTATCATCAATGCTCCGCATGGGCTGGGCCGCACTGTGCGCACCTTGCCGCGCAGCGCCCAACGCGCAAAATACCAAAAAAATAACAACGATGCACAATGCACTTTTACGCAGTACGAACCCCGCCCCAATCGCAAGCAGCAACCAGACCCACAACAGCCAGCCAAAGTCTGCGCCATAGTACTTGGCAAACACAATGCCACACATTAACCCAACGGCAGCAAAGAGGATTTGAGTAGACCTACGCATGCTTCATAGAATATCGCCGAGAGGTTTTATGCTGCAAGCATGAGTAAAAAGAAAAGGCCCTACATAAGAGGTATTTTCTTTGGAGGGAAACCGTAGGGGATAAAAGAACTAGGATTGTGGTAACAGTGCCCACTCTGGCTTGCCAGGCAAAAGGTTTCTGAAGCCTGATTGGGCATGCGCAATATTAGTGTCTTCCTGCCAGTTAATCCACGAATCCATCCACCCTTGATCTGACAATACCAACCAGTGACCATAAGGTAATATGCTTGATCGACCCACGAATATGATCGCACCTACGGGGAATTCTTTTATTGGTTTTGTGTCAGTAACTTTTTTCCAGGAGTAGCGATGTCCCTCTTGACGAAGTCGTCGTACTAACCCCATACAAGTAAATCCTGTCTGATTTAGACTTTTTGGCTTTTCATTTATTGCGAGTAAATCATGCGGCTTGCCTGTGATAAATGAAACACAGGCGAGACCACACGACATCTCGTACCGCTGAGTAATGCTAGGTCTCATAGCATTAGTGT
>CAZNJX010000031.1:0-8046 GCA_964573585.1 uncultured Candidatus Saccharibacteria bacterium | reverse complement strand
CGAGCCAGAAGGAATGAACCACGAGAGTCTTTAGCTCGCAGTGGGCATGACTATCTAGGGAGGAGTAGTTAATCACTCCTAGATCTGAGTCTTATGTCGCAAGACCTTTTGGCCCTTTTGGGTCTTTCAAAAGGGCATTTGGATATAAGGAAGTATATTGATATTTATGCATTACTACTTTTGAAAATACCAAAAGTAGTCAAAAGTATTCCCGACCAGGGGTTCACATCAAGGTGTGTTCGTATCACTTATACCCCAGAATGTCGCTCCCACTGCGAGCTCCAACAGCTCTCGTTGGTTAGCTCCGTCTGGTGTCTAAGCTTCTCACTACCTGATGCTCCAAGGTCGGGATTAGCGACAAGAGAACAAGGCAAGCTACTGAGCTGGAGCCTCGCCCAACTTCACCTTGACAGTCATAGTCTTACCATCGCGTAGATACGTAACCGTTACACTGTCACCAACGCTAAACTGAGCAATGGTCGAGGACAACGAATGGGACTCATCCAGCCTGGTGTCATTAAGCTTTATAATTATGTCCCCGTTACGCAAACCAGCCTTATCGGCCGGGCTACCAGCCACGACCCCCTCGCTGTTCCCAGCCCCAATGTAAGCACCACCAACAGCCTCGCTTACCAGATCATTGCTGGCAGCGATGTCTTGGGTTACCGTCGTGTAGCGCACACCTAGATATGGGCGGACAATTTTGCCACCATTTGAAACACTCGCAATATCCGTCTTAGCTTCATTAATTGGTATAGCAAAGCCGATGTTCTGAGCGCCGTCACCAGCCACAGCAGTATTGATCCCAATCACCTCTCCGGCAATGTTGACCAGCGGTCCGCCAGAGTTACCTGGGTTAATCGCAGCATCGGTCTGGAATAAATTTTGCAAGCTCTCAGCACCGCTTGTGCCGCCACTAGCGGTAATTGGTCGGCTCTTGCCCGAAATAACACCAGTGGTTACTGTGTTCTGGAACTGACCCAGAGCATTACCTATGGCAATAACGCGTTGGCCCACCTGGACTTTTGATGAATCACCTAGCTTAGCAGCTGTTAGCCCTGTAGCCGAAATCTGCAAAAAAGCAATGTCGTTACTCGGATCCTTCGCCACCACCCTGGCGTCCTCGTACTTTTTGCCATCGCTCGTAATCACCGTAAAGCTCTGGCCGTCCTCGACAACGTGTTTATTGGTCAAGATCAAACCGTTTGATTTAAGAATTACACCGGTACCCGATGATGCCTGGCTCTGGCTTTGGCCAAAGAAGTCTACCGTACTACTATTGGTAGTAATGCTCACGACACTAGGAGAGACCTGCTGCGCTACGTCAATTACCGCCGAGTCTTCTTTGACCAGCAAGCTTTTGCGTTCTTCGATTGTGCGTAGGTTGCCGCCAATGACATTGGACTGTAGCCAAGAACCAGCAAAGCCAGCTAGCAAGCACAGAGCAACCACAGCAGCCAGGCCAAGACGCCGCTGGGCGGGACTTTGGAATCGGCTATGATCGCCCGAGGTAGAGTCCGCGACGGGCCCAGTAGCCTTAGGAGGTGCCAGTCGAGCCGCACTCGATTTGACTGGCTTTACTGTAGTTGGTTTTTTTGGTTTGTCCATATTCCTCCTTTTTACTCTAATGTCGCAAGCTGAACGATTGCTTAAAACCCATTAATCCACCGTGTAGACGCAAACGTAACGATAAACACGATCACAAAAACCAGACCGTATTCAACCACCATTTGTCTGCGCTTAGGCCTCTGGGCCCTGTGCATATAGATGCCACCTAAGCTATACGCCAAAGCCGTCGTAATGAAAGCCACTTGAGCCAGCACGACGTTCAGCCGCGGCAGCTGGTACGCCAAAACCCAATGCGAATAAACCCACAGTAGTTCAGTCGCGAGCAAGCCAAATACGCTCGCATAGGCCGATGCCGCCGTATTGGGCCGACCAATTTCGACCAGCCACCACAGCGCAACGTATGTGCAGACCACAAACACGATGGGCAAGGTTATAAATGCTGGCAATCGCCAGTAGGCCATACTCAATGCAGCAAAGTTGACGACTAGCCCAATCTGAGCAAGCGCAATTGCGCTCAGCGTCCAACTAACTGCTTGACTACGCAGGATGGCTAAGCAAATAAGCCCGTACAACAAGCTGATGACGACCGTTTGAGCAGCAAAGAACGGTATACCGACGCCGTAGAGTTGTACAAGTAGCATGCTGTATAACGAAGCTGAGAATAAAAACAGCACTGGTTGCGTCGACTTTGCCAACACAACGGATCGATTCCCGCCGCTCAATACGCGACGAATCATATAAAACGTCAACCCAGCCTGCAAGATCATACCAAAATACCAGTAGCGGGTTAAGAAAAAGAATAAGAAGATTACCAGTGCTTGCACAGGTAGAAAGAAGAGTATGGTTCGCTGGGTTTTTGTCATAAGTTACTCTAGTTGGTTGGCGTATAGTCAGCACCAACAATAACACTAATATCTGCTTGCTGCGACGTCGTCGCTGTACCGCTAGCGGGCGCAACGCTCTGCGCAGCAGTAGCCTTCACGCCAAATCGCTTCTCCAGATACTTTATAGTATACGGCTTTTTGCCGCCAGAGTAATCAATTATCTGAGTGGTGGTATAGGTTGCTCGGTCTGCCTGAACGGTACTAACTATGTTATAGCTATAACTCTTAAGGATATTAGCAGCGCTCAATGCTAGGCCAGTCTTGGCTGTGCCGTTCTCCACTTGAATACGCGCGGCTTCCTGCTTAATGTAGCCGTCCACAAAGATCGAGCGCACAAAGCGCTGAATAGCAGTGTAGTTACCAATGCCAGCCGCCGGAACAACTACGCTCGCGCCACCAATGTTAGCAGTGCGGACCAGGTTGGTACCGTTGCCTTCGTTATCGAGCACGGCATTGACTACCTTCGTCGTGTCAATCTTCTTGGTGATTTCAACCAGTCGCTGCATCTCGGACAACTGCAAGTCGGTTCGGATATTGTCACTCACGGTGTCAATCAGCCCACTGAGTTTGGTTGGGTCAAGCAGCGTCTTAGCACTCAGCGCTTTGGCGCGCAACGCCTCGAGCACCTGCTGCTGGCGTTTAGCACGGCCAAAGTCATCGCCACAGTTACCCTTACGACAACGAACGTAGCGCAGCGCAATAGCGCCGTCGAGGTGCTGTGGGCCAGCCTTCAAACTAAAGCCACAGCTATAATTTGCATTCTTCTCGCACGGATATTCGGAGTCATACAAGGCTTGCTCGACCGTGACATCAACACCGCCTACCGTATCAACAGCCTGGCGGAAGGCCGTAAAGTCTGTGCGCACAAAGTAGTGAATTGGTACGCCAAGGGTGGCCGAAACGACCTTTTTGGCCATATCCGGGCCACCGCCCTCATCAAGCTGCTCGCCGTATGCATGCGCGCCATTAATCTTACTATACCCAAAGCCCGGTACATTCACCCACAGATCGCGCGGGACCCCAAGCATAGCAACGTCATTCGTCTGCGGGTCAATGCTCAGCACCATCATAGTGTCACTCAGCTTGGCGCCAGCGTGACTACTATCGCCCACACCCAGAAGTAGTATATTGACTCTACCCTCGCCTTCGCCCTTGAGCTGCGATACTTCTAGCTTACCTTTGAGCCCGGCTGCACTCACGCCCGTATTACGTTGGATTACCTTGTTAAGTGAAAAGTAGCTCCTAGCAGCAAAGGCACTGCCACCTGCGACCAAAATAAGCGCTAGCGATATAATTGCCACTCGTGCCTTGTGTGGCCTGCGAATCTTACGGCTTTTGGGGTCGTATACAAAAGCAGGATCGCCACCCCCCAGGTTGCGACGTGGAGCTTTTGCCGTCACATCGTGCGTTCGCTTACTCGTCATTGTTAGTATTATAGTTAACCAACCCCTGACTCGTAAAGCGGTTACGATACCGCCAGACTTGCCCATAGTACTTATGCCCCGCTATAATACCCTATATGCAACCCCAAACACCTCAATCGGCGGACAACTCCACCGGCAATCCTACCGCAACGCCGCCAATCCAACCCGACCTTTCGCAACCACCTGTGGCAGGTACCATCATTGAGCCTACCGCGCCTGGAACTACTGCGGAGCCGGGCCCCTCTGCGCACGCGGCGCCCAAGCTAGCGCCGCCATTGCAGCCTGCTACTGCCGCCGAGTTAGCAGACGAGGAGTATACCGAAGAGGAAGAGCCACGGCGCCCCAGCGCGGTTTTAGGTGTTCTTAAAACCATCTTTAGCTGGATTATTTTGCCAGGCCTCATCGTACTCTTTCTGCACAGCTTTGTGTTTCAGGCCTTCTATGTCTCGGGCAATAGCATGAACCCAGACTTCCAGGATGGCGACTACCTGATTATTGACAAAGTCGGCTTTACTCTCAGTAGTGTTAAGGCCAGCTTTGGCTTGGATACCAGCCTGGACTTAAAGCGTGGTGACGTGTTGGTGTTTCGCTACCCCAACAACCCCAGTACTTTCTTTATTAAGCGCTTAATTGGCCTGCCTGGTGACCGTGTAGTTGTTAAAGACGGCAAGGTGGTGATTTATAACGATGATCATCCCGACGGGTTGGTCTTAAGCGAACCATATATTGATCAATCAGCTATCACGCAGGGCGACATAGACGAAGTGGTCGAGAAGGGCAAGTACTTTGTTATGGGAGACAATCGTGAACCGAATGGCAGCTTTGACTCGCGTGAGTGGGGTCAACTGCCACGCAAGGACATAGTCGGCGTAGCAACCGCTCGCCTACTACCTATTAACGAGCTCGGACCGCTCAAGCACCCGACGTACTAAGATTGCGGACTCTTAAAACTATCTAAGTACCTCCAGAATTGTGGCCATGTCTTGGACACACAAGCAGGATCTATGAAGCGTGAAGGTTCAACACCAAGCATCGCGAATGCTTGAACGATTCGATGGTCATGTGAGTCAATACTCCTACACCCAAGTAAACGCTCCATCTCAGCGATACGATCACTCTCATGCTGACGCAAGCTCGGCCAGCGCCTCTCGCCCTCCTCTGCACTAATCAAGTTAAATGCTCGCGCAAAGCAATAGTCTTCCGATTGTATTGGCACAAAGTTCATAACATCAGTACTCTTGTATAGCTCGTAAGCATGGGCCTGCCGAGCTATCGTAGCATCCTTGCGCGGCAACCAATCATGACCTCCACTGACCCGCTCTTCCCAGTGTTTCTTTGCATCGAACGTCATCGCTAGGTGGTACGGTAAGTCTCCCGCTGGTCGCGCCACCCCTCCAAGCAAAACAGCTGCGCTTGCCCACTGTGAAGTTTGTGCATCTAGTTCGAGTAGCTCATCTATAGAAAGGTGAATAATTGAGTCATCAACGGTTAACTTTCTATCCTTTAGTGTGCCTTCTTTATTAAAACCTATACTCATGCCAAGCTTCCAGCTAGCGAATAGTAAAAAACGATACAAGGTACCGGATTCGCCCACATTGATCTGGGCACCTTCTTGCCACTGATCGGCTGAGCGCAAGAGTGCTCGCAAATCCATGCCTAAACTATCAGCAGTCTGAGATCTTAAAAAAGTCTTAATTTGATCTCGACCATGTACGATATCGAGTAGCCCCATCCTCATCAACCAAGACTTGTCGAGAGGCAGGTGAGCGTGCCTAAATAACTCAGGGGCCATATAAAAACCTATTCACCCAATATCTGGTGATAGAGCCGGCCAAGCTCCTCTTCGGAATAGAATTCAATCACCAACTTACCACCCTTGGCGGTCTTTTGAATATCCACCTTGGTACCAAGGTATTTACCCAAATCAGTCGTGAGCTGGGTGTTATACGTTTGTTTTTCGGCAACCCGCTTAATCGCTGCTTTGCCCTCGGCTTTGAAATCGCGAGCCAGCTCCTCTGCCTGGCGAACAGTCAACTTGCCCTTCAGCACCATCTCGAGAAACAGTAGCCGATCCTCGGGCTTCACCGCCAGGATTTGCCGCGCGTGACCCTCTACAATCAAACCGTCATTAAGAGCTTGCTTGGCCTCATGTGGCAGGTTAAGCAAGCGCATAATGTTACCAACCGTTGATGGCGCCTTACCAACTCGTTGGGCGATTTGGTCGAGCGTTAGGCTAAACTGGTCGTTGAGGGTTGCGTAAGCGCTTGCAAGCTCGAGCAGATTGAGCTCGCTACGTTGAATGTTTTCAATTACCGCTACCTCGAGCCGTTCTTGCTGTGAAAAGCTACGCACTATCGCCGGCACCGTTGCCAGACCAAGCATTTTAGCAGCACGCAAACGGCGCTCGCCCGCAATCAGCTGGTAGGCACTGCCGTCGCGTACGACGACGATTGGCTGCACAATGCCATGTTCTTTAATCGACTGCGCTAGTTCGCCGAGCTGGTCGTCGTTAAACGTAGAGCGGGGCTGATGGGGGTTCGGGCTAATACCCTCGACGGGTAGATCCTCCACACGAGCGCCTTCTTTGATAAGCTCTTTGGGCATAGATGGTGCGGCAAACTCATTAATATCGGTAGGAATGAGGCTGTCTAGGCCGCGGCCTAAGCGATTATTGGCTGGGTTGTTGGTTGACACGGGTGATAACCTCCTTGGCTAGTTTCTTATAGCTCTGGGCTCCTTTGGAGAACCGATCATAATGGCTGATTGGTTTTCCGTGGCTTGGTGCCTCTGCTAACCTTATATTACGCGGGATTATGGTGTCAAACAATGTATCCGGAAAATGATGTTTGAGCTCGGTCTGAACTTGAGCAGCCAAGCTCGTTCGCGACGAATGCATTGTAATAACCACGCCCAGCAACGTGAGTTGCGGATTAAGCGCCTGGCGGACCCGCTTAACGGTGGCGAGTAGTTGGCCAAGACCCTCGAGAGCGTAGTACTCACTCTGTACAGGGATGAGAAGGTAGCTAGCCGCCACCAGGCCATTCAGGGTTAGAAGCCCAAGCGATGGCGGGCAGTCGATCAACACAAAGTCGTATTCCAAACCACCAAGTGCCTTGCGCAGCCTGTACTCTCGTTGGGGCAGCTCAGATATCTCGAGCTCAGCTGCAGCCAAAACCGAACTTGCCGGCAAGACATCCAGCCGATCCACATTGGTGCAGGTTATTACTTCAGCCGCTGGTGTGTCCTCGACCAACACATGGTACATAGTTTTGGGCAGTTGGTTTTTGGCAATTGCAAGACCACTCGAGCTATTGCCCTGTGGGTCAAGGTCCACAATCAATACCCGGTGGCCCAGCTTGGCCAAGTAGGCGCCGAGGTTAATGCTTGTGGTCGTCTTACCTACACCGCCCTTCTGATTTGCCACTGCGATAATTCGCACGTACCCTCCACTATCATTAGTCCTTATCTTACCATTTTTGATCTGTCCAAGCCAGGCAGGGTGGTATTTGACATGAGCATTTCCTAAGAGTACCATTATGCCACCACACAAACCCGTGTGGCTCCCAAGCGAAAGGGGCTCTTCATGAGAGCACTCCGCGTTGTGGTCGGGATGATGGTTGGGGTGCTGAGCTTGCTTGGCATCATCAGCCTCGTCCAGGCCGCAACACCACCGGGCGGTTCCGAGGCGGCGACCATCACCGCCTCGGCTCGTGCGCCCGACGCCCTGATCACGACCGCCACCACGGTGGCCCTGATCACGACCGTGTTGCTCATCACCATCGCTCTCGCCATGCAGGCTCTCTTCAAGCAGCGTAGTACGCTGAAGGCGAGAACCCGCAGCGCGATCCACCCGTTCACGAAGGCGAACTTCTACCTGCTCCTTTCGAAGCTCACCTTCCACCTGTTCAAGGATGATGCGGGCCTCGGCCATCGACAACCCCGCATCGCTCTGAACCACGTACGTGGCCTCGGCTCGCACGCCCACAAGGCGACCGTGCCGTTCCCCTGCGCCACCATCTGACCCCACGCCTGGGGTTCGACCCTCCACCCTGAGCTCCAGCTCTTGGGTGGAGGGTCGTTCACTTTGGGGCATGCTACCAACTCCCATCTGATATTCTTATGTTGTAGCCATTTACAAACCCGTCAGTTTTTGCTATCATTGTGTATTG
>CAZNJX010000030.1:0-8225 GCA_964573585.1 uncultured Candidatus Saccharibacteria bacterium | reverse complement strand
CGCAACCGACTGCCGCACAGTGGGAGAAGCTACGTATATGTGAGTCGGGCAATAATTATGCAAATAAGAGAAATAGTATGTATCGTGGCGCGTACCAGTTTGATTACAGTACTTGGGCAAACTACGGCGGCTATTATGACCCTGCTGATGCTCCGCCTGCAGTCCAGGATGCTAAGGCATTTGACACCTATGCACGCCGAGGTGCTTCGCCATGGCCGCTTTGCGGACGCTTTTTACGCTAGTTCTCTTCCATGGATTTATCTGAACTCAAGAACCTTAAGCTCGCGCTCAAACTCTCGGGCCTAGAAGCCAAGAAGTCCTTTGGCCAAAACTTTTTAGTCGATAGGGATGCGCTTGGGCAGATAGTAACGAGTGCGCGTCTTTCGAGTATTGATACGGTGCTGGAGATTGGCCCAGGGTTAGGTGTGCTGACTGACGAGCTGGTTAAGCACGCTGGTAAGGTCGTGGCGGTGGAAGCTGACGCCGAGCTGGCAGCACTGCTTGCGCGCCGCGCACCCGACAACCTCAGTGTGGTTGCCACGGACGCCTTGCAGTATGACTTAGCTCAATTACCGAAGGGCTACAAAGTAGTGGCCAACTTGCCGTATTATATAACGTCACTGCTACTACGCTTCTTGCTCGAGGCCGACAACAAGCCTGCCAGCATCACTGTGCTTGTACAAAAAGAAGTTGCCGAGCGAATTGTGGCGCGTCCTGGGCAGATGTCTGTGTTGGCGTGCAGCGTGCAGTATTATGGCAAGCCCAGCTTGGTGAGCGTCGTGCCGGCTACGAGCTTTTATCCTGCCCCCAAGGTGGACTCGGCGGTACTTTATATTGATCTTTACGCCGAGCCGGTGTTTCCAGCTGACACTAAGCAATTGTTTCGACTTATCAAGGCTGGCTTTGGCGAAAAGCGCAAAATGCTACGCAACTCATTGGCCGGTGGCTTGGCGGTCACTAGCGCAGAGGCCCTAGCGATGATTACCAAGGCTGGCTTGCGCGAGACGGCGCGAGCCCAGGAATTATCTTTGTCCGAGTGGCAACGACTCTACCAGGCCTACAGGGCACTCTAAGCGGCCACAACTCACGGAGCCAACACGCTCTCACGCTTATGCTACAATAAGCATATGAATTTTGCCTTAAACTATAAGCGCTACCTTAAGGGCTTGATCTTGGTTGTAGCTGGTTTGCTGCTGTTTGGCACCGGGGTGCGCAAACTCCAAGCCCAAAGCGATTTTACGATTGATACAACGGTAACGTATCAGGTCGAAAGCAGTGGAAGCACCAAGGCAATTGAGCAGTATACGGTTACTGGCAATAGTAGCAACAAATATCTTGATAAGGTTACGCTCTCAACCTCGGTCGATGATGCGCAAAACATTGTGGCGCAGTATAGTGATGGTACGCCAATTCCGACCACGGTGAGTGCCAAGAGCTCTGACCAACAAGGCTATACATATACGTATCAGGAAGTCGTGTTGCAGTTCCCGCGCAAGACGGTCAGTAGTGCGCCGTGGCAGTTTAGCTTGAGCTATGATACGGCCAAGCTCGTCGACGTTAAAGGTAGCGCACGGACGGTTTACGTGCCAGCGATTGCGGCCAATACGCAGCAGGATGGTAAGTACGCGGTCTACGTAACGGTTCCAAAGGGCTTTGGCATCCCACACAGTTCGGGTGCGCTGCCTACAGCCGAGGGTATTACGGCTGGTAGGGCAAAATACAGCTTTAGCCAGGCGGATCTTTCTAAGCAAGCCATTGCATTAACCTTTGGTGATCAAACAATCTATAACGTCAACTTTAACTTCCCGCTTCGTAATGACGGCGCGGTGGCTCGAACCATGACGGTTACTTTGCCGCCTGATACCTCGAGCCAAAAGATTTACATTAACTCGCTGAGTCCACGGCCAAAGGCGACTCGGCTGGACAAGGACGGCAACATCCTGGCCGACTACAGTGTTGCGGCGCGTAGTACGATAACGGTAAAAACCGACATCTCGGCGGTGGTAAAGTACTTAGAATACGACCTTGCAGCCAGTGGTACAAAGGCTGACATTCCGGCTGATTTGGTACGTGACTACACGGGTCGAGCGCAGTTTTGGCAGAGTACTGATCCTGATATTATCATCAAAGCCAAGCAGGCAGCGGCCGATACGCCAAAGGTTGCAGACCAGGTGAAGGCCATTCAAAAGACAGTGATTGACACGTTGTCATATAACGATGCAAAGATTAAATACAACATTCGCCAGGGTGCACGCAAGGCGCTACAAAACCCCACGAACGCCGTTTGCTTGGAATACTCTGACCTGATGATCGCACTCCTGCGCGCGCAGGGCATTCCGGCGCGTATGCCCGTGGGCTATGCTTACACCGGCGATCTTAAGACTTCGCGCGAAGTGGCTGACTCCTTGCACTCGTGGGTAGAGGCCTACATTCCGAATGTGGGTTGGATAAACGTTGATCCAACGTGGGGTGAAAAGTACGACAACTTTGGCAAGAGCGATCTTGATCACTTTGCTTTTGCACTGTGGGGTGTACGCGATGATGCGCCAGCCGCGGTGATGGTTAGCGATGCGGACATAGGCTATCAGTATGAAGCTACCACCATTGGTTATGGCGGAGATTTGCCACGACCCAAGCTAACCAACGCAGTGACGGCTACTCGCTGGGTGATACTGCCGTTTGTGAGTGTTGTGCAGTATCAAGTCAGTGGCCCCGAAGGTGTGGCAGGCGACAACTACGAGTTGGTGTTTACGGGCGCCCTTAAAGACACTATGGAGCTTGGTTCGCTAGCGCCCAGTCAGCAGGTCAAAGGCTACGAACCGCTTCTTGGTAGCAACTTTTTGGCGGTGGTAGGCTTGAGCTTTAAGCAAGCTGGGGCAGTGCCGACAGCTCTGAGCAATACCGAGGCGCGGACTAACTATCTGCCGCTGATTATTCTCATTACGCTTGTGATTGTCGTTATCCTGGCGCTCCTGGTAAGATGGATACTCAAGCGTAAGTCCAGGCCAACATCAAACCCGGCTCAGAGCCCTGTTGAGGCTGGCCAGGAGGCTGACCGCACTACCGAAGAAATTCTCAAGGACATATCTGTCCGCACCAAGAAGATTAAGGATGAATCAGACAAACCAACCAAATAAGTTTTACGTTACCACGTCTATTCCTTATGCGAATGCCAAGCCTCACCTTGGCCACGCTATGGAGTTTATTGAGGCCGACGTGATGGCTCGCTATTATCGCGGTCGTGGAGCAGAAGTGCGCTTCCAGATTGGTACTGACGAGCACGGCCAGAAGCTCTTTGAGGCTGCCGAGCAAGCCGGCGAGGAGGCTAAGCCCTTTGTAAACAGAATGAGTGAAACATTTACTCGGCTTGCTCGGGATCTAAACATCAGTTACGACTACTTTGTCCGTACCACCGACGATGCTCACAAGCTTGGCGCCCAGAAGCTCTGGCAGGCTTGCCAAGAGGACATTTATAAAGGTCAGTACAAGGGGCTGTATTGCGTCGCGTGTGAGCTCTTCTATACTGCCAAAGACGCCGTGGACGACTGCTGCCCAGTCCATCCGAATCGTCAGCTTCAGGAGCTTGCGATAGAGAGCTACTTTTTAAAACTCAAGAAGTATCAGAAGCGGCTCATAGACGTGATAGAGCGTGACGAATACCGAGTCTTTCCGACCTTGCGAAAGAACGAAGTCCTGAGCTTCCTACGTAGCAATGAACTGCAAGATCTTTCGATTTCACGGC
This sequence comes from uncultured Candidatus Saccharibacteria bacterium, assembly GCA_964573585.1. Classification (GTDB taxonomy): domain Bacteria; phylum Patescibacteriota; class Saccharimonadia; order CAILAD01; family JADZBC01; genus CAYPSN01. The sequence continues at coordinate 4,483 of CAZNJX010000030.1, read as the reverse complement.
CGAAGTCGCAGTTGGCGTGGGGAGTGGAAGTTCCCCATGACCCCGAGCACGTCATGTATGTCTGGTTTGATGCTTTGGCTAATTACATTACACCACTTGGATTTGGGCAGCAATCCAGCGAGTTTGATAAGTGGTGGCCGACCGATCTGCACATCGTGGGCAAGGACATCAGTCGTTTTCATGCAGTGTACTGGCCCATTATGCTCATGAGCGCCAAGCTAGAGCTGCCTAAGGCGCTCTACGTCCACGGCTTTATTAATGCGCCTGGCGGAGTGAAAATGAGTAAGAGCCTTGGTAATAGTGTGGAGCCTGCTGAGGTAATAGCAAGATACGGTATGGATGCCCTGCGTTACTATTTGCTTCGCGAAATCCCAAGCGATGGAGACGGTGAGTTCGGGCTGGAGCGTTTTGGCATCGTCTATAGCGCTGATTTAGCAAATGGCTTGGGTAATTTGGTTCAACGCGTTGCCAGCATGACGGTTAAATACTGCGATGGTCACTTCGAACTTGGTAAGCAAGAAGACCGACCCCAAATCGATCAGCTGATGAGTGACTGCGCATATGATCGCGTACTTGACTGTGTGTTCTCGTTTGTACGCTCATCAAATCAGAAAATCGAAGAAGCAAAGCCTTGGGAAATGGCCAAGACAGACGTAGATAGAGTGGCGGAGCTTTTAAATAGTTTGATCACGGAAATTTGTTGGGTTGGTTGCGCCCTCGAGCCGTTTCTGCCCGAAACTTCAGCTAAGATTAGCGCGACGTTTAAGGATAGCAGGGTGGATACGGGTGTTGGCATTCTCTTCCCCCGCGTGGAGACAGACCTTGCTGAGTAGTCGGGAGCTCTACGATCGACTCGCCACTAAGGGCATGATGGTGGTTGCAACTGTTGGTAGCTTAAATAAACCTGAGGCAGCGCTCGTCGCCTACTCTGTTTATAATGGCAAGATTGCTTTTGGGACCAATCGCTTAACCCGAAAATACGCGAAGTTAGTTGATAATCCTGCCATAGCCCTGGTGGTTGGTTTTGATGATGTTGCGTCCTTGCAGCTTGAAGGCAAAGCTCAGCTCTGTAGTGGCGAAGAGCTAGACAAGGTGCGGGTGTTGCATGCAGCTAACTTCCCAATCTCGGCGAAGCATGCAAAGAGTCCAGACCAACGCTACTTTGTAATCAGCCTCTCATGGGCGCGTTTGACTGACTATTCTCACGGCGAACGGATAGAGGAATGGCACCACGATGCTGATTGACACGCACGCGCATGTGCACTTTGAAGATTACAAAGACGACTTGGCAGTGGTCTTTAAAAACGCGCGCGACAATGACGTCGGCAGGATTATTTGCGTGGGTACTAACGAGGAAGACTCGCACCGAGCACTTGACTTTGTCAGTGATGAACTGGTGACCAAACAAGCTGCTGGTGTGGAACTGGCCGCAACGATTGGCCTGCACCCGCACGAGGCGAGTCGGGGTTCGTCAGCTCTTGAGGCAATCGCTTTTTTGCTCAAAGTTGGTCAACCGATTGCGATTGGCGAGTGCGGTCTGGATTACTATCGCAACCTCTCGAGCCGCGAAGAGCAACAAGCCGCGCTGGTATTCCAAGTAGAGCTGGCGCTCGAGCATGACTTGCCGCTAGTGTTCCATGTTCGTGACAGCTGGGATGACTTCTTTGCGGTTATCAAGCAGTACCCAGGCCTACGCGGTGTTATTCATAGCTTCACCGGTGGAGAGCGTGAAGTCGATCTCGCCATGCAGCACGAACTCTACTTTGGCTTAAATGGCATTATGACGTTTACCAAAGACGATCAGCAGCTCAGAGCAGCTCGCTTGATTCCCGCCGATCGATTACTGCTTGAGACAGACTGCCCGTACTTAGCGCCAGCGCCACTGCGCGGCAAGCGTAATGAGCCAGCTAATGTGGCGTTGGTAGCTCGGTTCCTCAGTGAACTCAGAGCCCAAGACTACCACGGCCTAGTAGAGCAGACCCACCAGAATGCGAGCAGGCTGTTTCGGTGGGCTACGTGAGTTGGTCGGGACGGCTCAGTCTTTGTTTTTGACCAAGACTCAAGACTGTTCAAAATGAGTCTACTTTGCTAGAATAAGTCGCTATGAAGTCAACAGAACGAATTTATCTTGATTACGCTGCGTCGACACCACTTGATGATCAGGTAGCCGCCGCTATGGCGGTGGCGCGTAGTGTGTATGCAAATCCCAGCGCACCGTATGTAGAGGGTCGAGCAGCCCTCGGGGCATACCGTGATGCCAAGAAGCAGCTTGGTGGGGTACTGGGCGTGCGCTCTGACGAGTTGATCCTGACGTCTGGTGCGACTGAGTCGGACAACTTAGCAATCCTCGGCACGGTGCGGCCACAGTTTGAACAATCGGCTCTGCGTCCTGGTATTGTTACTATTGCAACCGAGCACAAGTCGGTATTAGCGCCGATTAAGCAGCTCGAGCGCGAAGGGGCAGCGGTGGCGATGGCAGATGTCGATAGTGGGGGAGTGGTGAGCTTGCGTGATCTCGAAGATAAGATAGGGGACTCAACTGTACTGGTCTCAATCGCTCTAGCTTCAAGCGAAATTGGCACAATCCAACCGATGAGAAAAGTTGGCCAGCTTGTTGCCAAAATAAAAAAAAGTAGGGGAGAGCGGGGGATTACTACTCCCCTACTCCTCCACTCTGACGGCTCAGCGGCGGCTGGCCTACTCCCCCTTTCCCCCACTCGCCTCTCACTCGACCTCCTCACTCTCAATGCTTCTAAGTTTTATGGTCCTCATGGTTGCGGCTTGCTTTATGTAAGGCCGGGTGGAGCTATCTCGCCCATTATGTATGGCGGCTCTCAGCAGGGTGGTCTTCGTCCGGGCAGCGAAGATGTGGCGGGAGCGGTTGGTTTGTCGACGGCTTTATGCAAGGCCGAGGCTATGCGACACAAGGAAGTTGTTCGTCTCGCTGGTTTGCGGGACAGTATTATGCAAGGTTTGTTGACCATCTCGCCTAATGCGATAGTAAACGGGCCCATCCGTGATCGTTTGGCTAACAATATTCACCTAAGCTTCCCTGGCCTTAACGGTGAGGATATCGTAGCGCACTTTGACGTCGTTGGTGTAAGTGTGGCTACGGGCGCGGCTTGCGCGGCGGCAGATGAAGCGCCAAGCCCAGCAGTTATGGCGTTGGGTCGTAGCCGCGCTGAGGCACAAGGCTCGCTGCGTATCACACTGGGTCGTAGCACGAATGAAGCTCAGGTGGTTGAGTTTTTGGCCCGCGCCAAGCAGGTATTGACGAAGCTTGCTAGAATATAGCTATGCGTAAATTCCTTATTGGTCTCGCAGTGCTTGTGGGGAGCCTCGTTACACTCGCTGGGGTGGTATTCTTTGGGCTGGGTTTTTACCTTTCCCCTCAAGACAAGCTAGAACAAGCCGACGCTATCGTTGTGGTGTCAGGTGGGCAGACCACAACACGAGCCGAGCACGGCATACGACTTTTTAAACAAGGTTACGGGCCAAAGATTATCTTTAGCGGTGGTGCGCTCGATGATGGTCCATCCAATGCCATTGCAATGCGTCAACAAGCACTCGAAGCCGGGCTCAGTGATGACAACATCTTGCTCGACGAAGATGCGCAGAACACCTATGAGAACGCGCTTAATTCCAAACGCCTAATGGATGACATTGGGGCTAAAAAAATTATCCTCGTTACTTCACCCTACCACCAGCGGCGGGTTGTTCAGACGTTTAAGAAAGTTTTGGGTCCAGCCTATACGGTGATTGGATCGTCCGCCGTGGATAGTCGTTGGAGTAAGTCTGGCTGGTGGCAGAGTGGGTTTAGCTTTAACATCTCCATGAGCGAGCTCTACAAGTTACTCTACATTGGTCTGACCGGCAGCTACCAGTGAGCCAAACAGTATTCGTTGGCTTGTCGGGTGGAGTCGATAGCTCGGTCGCGGCTGCGTTGTTGCAGCGCGCGGGCCACAAGGTTGTGGGGGTATTTATGAAAAACTGGAGCCGCGACATTGGTAGCGTGAAGTGCCCGTGGCAAGAAGACCTGGCGAGTGCGCGGAGTGTGGCGGCGCATTTGGGTATTGAGCTACGCGTGTACGACTTTGAACAACAATATTTTGCGGCCGTAGCCCGGTATATGATCGAGGCTTATAAGCACGGCCTTACGCCCAACCCAGATGTCATGTGTAATGCTGAGATCAAGTTTAAGGTGTTTGCCGAGCGCTGTTTTGCAGAGGGGGCTTGGAAAATCGCCACTGGTCACTATGCCCGGATTGAACATCGACAGCAGAGGGTTGTTTTGCGGCGGGCTGTTGACAGGGGTAAGGACCAAACTTACTTTCTCTACCGTGCGCCGGAGGAGAACCTAGCTCGCACACTCTTTCCGCTGGGGGAGATTCCAAAATCTAAGGTGCGGGTACTTGCCCAGGACTTTGGGCTGCCTACGGCGCAGCGACCAGACTCCCAGGGCTTGTGTTTTGTTGGCAACATT
>CAZNJX010000029.1:0-8337 GCA_964573585.1 uncultured Candidatus Saccharibacteria bacterium | reverse complement strand
AGCATCAGAATATCAAAGTCGGTAACGCTGGCCGCAAGCGCCATATGGGTATTCGCCCAACCGTTCGTGGTAAGGCCATGAACCCGGTTGATCACCCGCACGGTGGTGGTGAAGGCGGTACTGACATTGGTATGCCATTCCAAAAGACGCCATGGGGCAAGCATGCACTAGGTAAGCGCACGAGACGCCGCAAACGTGGCACAGATATGATTATTCGCCGACGCGGAAAGGGTAATAGGTAGGTATTATGAGTCGATCACTGAAAAAAGGTCCATACGTAGACGCTAAACTTCTCAAGAAGGTCTTGGCACTTGGTGCCAACGACAAGACTGTCATTAAGACTTGGGCGCGATCGAGCGACATCTCGCCAGAGATGGTTGGTAAGACTATTGCCGTACATAACGGCCGCCAACACTTGCCAGTATTTGTAACCGAGAACATGGTTGGTCATAAGCTTGGTGAGTTTTCACCAACCCGCAAGTTCCGTGGCCATGGTGGTAAATTAGCAAAGGCACAAGGAAAGTAGTATGAAGGTTCAAGCAAAAGCACGACGACTCCCGATCTCAGCGCGCAAACTGCGGCTTGTGGCTGATATGGTGCGCGGTATGGATGTACCTGCAGCTCAGCTTTTGCTTCGCTCGACCAATAAGAAAGCGGCCGACATGGTGCATGCGACCATCAAGAGTGCCAGCGCTAACGCTGAAAACAACTATAATCTAAACCCCAAGACCTTACGCATCGAAGAGATTCGAGTTGATGAAGGCTCGACGCTCAAACGCATGCGGCCGCGCGCCAAAGGTGCCTCAGCTGCCATCTTGCATCGTAGCTCGCACCTGGTCGTGAGCGTCAGTGACGCCAAGCCAGCACCAAAAGTGACCAAGAACGCTTCGGCTAAGACTACACCGAAGCCAGTAACTAAGCCAGTTCATAAGGAGACCAAATAATGGGTCAAAAAGTAAATCCAACAAGTTTCAGACTCCAGGTCAACAAGAGCTGGTCAAGTAAGTGGTTTGCCGGCAAAGATTTTGCTCATAACCTGGCTGGCGATATTGCTATCCGCCGCGTCATTGCTCAGCAATTAACATTCCGTGCCGGCGTAGCTGCTGTAGACATCGAGCGCTCTACGGGCGCGGTAACCGTGACGATTCATACGGCCAAGCCGGGTGTAGTGATTGGCCGCAGCGGGGTTGGTATCGAGGCTCTTAAGAAGTCGATTGCCAAAGTAGCTGGACCGAATGTCAAGGTTAACATCGAAGAAGTTAAGCAGCCCGAGATGCGTGCCCAGCTAATTGCTGAGAACGTGGCTTCTCAACTTGAGCGTCGCATTGCCTTTCGGCGAGTGATTAAGATGACCGTTGATAGTGCGGTTAAGGCTGGAGCACTCGGTGCTAAGGTACGTGTGGCTGGTCGACTTAACGGGGCTGAAATGGCTCGCGCCGAGGTGGCGTCTCAGGGTAGTATCCCGCTTCATACCCTGCGCGCTAACATTGACTACGGTACGGCAGAAGCTAAAACTACCTACGGCATTATCGGTGTCAAAGTATGGGTCTATAAAAAGTCAGGGCCGAAGGAATAGATTATGTTACTACCCAAGAAAACTAAATTCCGAAAAGCGTTTAAGGGCAAGAATACTGGTCTTGCTACGCGTGGTACCGAAATCAACTTCGGTCGCTATGGCTTGCAAGCCATGGGTAATGAGCGCATTACCTCGCGTCAAATCGAAGCTGCTCGTCGGGCAATGACGCGCTACATTAAACGCGGTGGTAAAATCTGGATTCGTATTTTCCCTCATACTCCCGTTACCTCTAAGCCAGCCGAAGTTCGTATGGGAAGCGGTAAGGGGGCATTGAGCCACTACGTTGCCAAAGTCCAAGCTGGTCGAATCCTGTTTGAGATGGACGGCGTGAGTGAGGAAGTGGCCAAAGAAGCCATGCGACTAGCCGCTATGAAGATGCCGCTCAAGACGAAGTTTATCGTAAAGGCAACGCCAGGAGAAAGCCATGAAGGTTAAGGAAATGCGTACAAAGTCCCCAAAAGAGCTCGAGACGATGCTTACAGAGTTGCGCACCAAGCTTGCTCAGGTGCACGTGGATATGCGTGTCAAAGAAACCCCGAATGTTAAACAGATCAGCATTATTAAGCGCGATATAGCACGCGTCCTAACGCTGCAGCACGAAGCCGCCAGCAAAAATATGGAGAAGACCAATGAGTAGAGTACTAGCAGGTAAGATTGTCTCAGACAAGATGGACAAGACTGTCGTGGTTGCGGTAGAACGTCTTAAGACGCACCCGCTTTATAAAAAGCAGTTTAAGACCACGGCTAAGTTTAAGGCCCACGACGAGAACAACGAATACAAGACTGGTGACTTAGTTGAGATTACCGAAACCCGTCCTTTGAGCAAGACGAAGAAGTTTAGAGTCACCAAAAAGACTGGCCAAGTAATCGTAAAGGGAGGCAAGGCATGATACAGCCTCAGACCCGACTTAAAATAGCCGACAACACAGGTGCCAAGCAGATTATGTGCATTAAGGTGCTTGGTGGTTCACGTCGCCGCTATGCTCGCGTGGGCGACATCATCGTAGCCAGCGTCAAGACAGCGACACCAAATGGTACGGTCAAAAAGAAAGAAGTTGTCCGAGCTGTGGTGGTGCGCACGGCTAAAGAAACCTTGCGTCCAGACGGTTCTTCGATTCGCTTTGACGAAAACGCCGCAGTTGTCATCGACAAGACGGGCTTGCCACGAGGCACGCGTATCTTTGGCCCTGTCACCCGCGAGTTGCGCGAACGCGGTTATATGAAGATCGTTTCTCTCGCACCGGAGGTACTATAACGATGAAGCTACAACTCAAAGACAAAGTCATTGTGCTACGCGGTCGTGACAAAGGCAAAAAAGGCGAGGTTGTCGCCGTGCTACCAAAGCTCAACCAGGTCGTGGTTGAAGGCGTTAATGTCGCAAAGCGCCACACGAAGCCGAGTGCTAAAGCCCCGCGTGGTGGCATTATCGAGGTTACCAAACCGCTTGACGTAGCCAAGGTGATGGCACTTGACCCATCGAGCGGCCGCCCAGCTCGCATTGCCTATAAGCTTGGTGCTAACGGCAGCAAAGAACGTGTGTTTAAAGTCTCGCCTTTTAAGAATACCAAGTCTAAGCCAGTAGCTAAGCCAGCAGAGGCCGACCCAGCACCAAAGGCTAAGAAGAATGAGAAGAAGTCATGAATCGATTAAAAGATACCTATAAGAATACCCTGGCCTCAGAGCTTGCTACGCAGCTTAAGCTAACGAATCCACACCAGGTGCCAAAGCTCGAGAAGATCGTGGTAAGCGTGGGGGTTGGTCGCGCGTTGCAGGACAGTAAGCACCTTGAGCAGGCCATAGCAACGCTTACCAAGATCACTGGCCAAAAGCCAGTTGTGACCAAGGCACGTAAGAGCATTGCTACCTTTAAGTTGCGTGATGGCAATGAAATCGGTGCTACAGTGACGCTGCGCGGCGATAGGATGTACTTCTTCTTAGACCAGCTTATCAGTGTTGTCTTGCCGCGCATCCGTGACTTCCATGGTGTTAAGGCGAATGCTTTTGATCCACAAGGCAATTACAGTATTGGGATTCGTGAGCAGACCGTGTTCCCGCAGATATCGTATGAAGATTCTGCTACGACACATGGGCTGCAAATTAACATAATTACAAGCGGTAAGGACAAAGAGGCTGCCCGGGCGTTGCTCGCAGGTTTCGGTATGCCGTTTGAGAAAGGAGCGAACTAATGGCTAGAAAAGCACTTCTTGAGCGCGAGCTCAAACGACAGAAATTAGCACAGAAGTATGCCGTTAAGCGCGCCGAGCTAAAAGCGATCGGGGATCTCGAGGGGTTGGCCAAGCTGCCACGTAACTCGAACCCGAACCGCATGCGTAACAGATGTGAGGTTACCGGCCGATCACGCGGTTATTTACGCAAGTTTGGGCTCTCACGTATTACCTTCCGTGAGTACGCATCAAAAGGCCAGGTACCTGGTGTAACGAAATCAAGTTGGTAAGGGAAAGGAGACAAGCATGATTACAACAGATCCAATCGCAGATATGCTTACTCGCATCCGCAATGCACGCGGCGCGAGCAAGTCGAGTGTCTCTATGCCTTATTCCAAAATGAAGCATCAGATTGCCGGCATCCTGGCGCAAGCTGGCTACGTCACGAATGTCAGTGTAGCAAAGCACGGAGCGTTTTCGCATCTCGAGCTGGACATTGACGGCAATAAAGTAGAGCGACCATTGCAGAGCCTGGTTCGTGTTAGCAAACCGGGCCGCCGCGTCTATGCAAAGCATAACGAAATTCCACATGTTATTAGTGGTCGCGGTATCATGATTGTCTCGACCTCGTCTGGTCTTATGACTGGTCAAGAGGCTCGCCAAAAGGGTCTTGGCGGTGAATTAATCTGTAAGGTGTACTAGTCATGAGTAGGATTGGCAAACTCCCCATTACCATCCCAACTGGCGTGACAGTTGAGCTCAAAGACGGCTGTGTGACAGTTACAGGCCCCAAGGGAACACTGTCACAGCCACTGTTTGCGGGGCTGACTGTTCAGCAAGCTGACGCTCAGCTGACCGTAGTACGCGAGGTAGAGAACGCTCAGACCCAGAAGCAGTTTGGCTTACTACGCACCTTACTTGCTAATATGGTACAGGGTGTTTCCCAGGGTTTTAGTAAAACACTCGAGATCAATGGTGTTGGCTATCGAGCCGCCGCCGAGGGCCGTGGCGTGAGCTTGAGTCTGGGTTATTCACACAAAATCAGCTACCAACCGCCAGAGGGCGTAGATCTGAAGGTCGAGGGTAATACAATTATTGTCAGTGGGCACGACAAGCAACAGGTTGGTGAAGCAGCGGCTAAGATTCGTTCTTACCGCAAGCCAGAGCCCTATAAGGGCAAGGGCATTAAGTACGCCGGTGAGCATATCAGACGTAAAGCTGGTAAGACAGCGGCTAAGGGATAAGATGATGAAAAGACTATCAGCAGACACACTAAAAAAGAAGAGAATACGTGCTAAGCTCCATGGTACGCTCAAGCGGCCACGCCTAGCTGTCAGCGTATCAAACAAGCAAGTTACCGCCCAGCTGATTGATGATAATGCGGGTACTACACTGGCGTTTGCCAGTTCGGTCGGTCAAGCTGGCCTTAAGGGCAAGACGATGACACAAAAGGCCGAGTGGGTGGGTGAGCAGATTGCTGAACTTGGCGCCAAGAAGAAGATTACAGTCGTGATTTTCGACCGCGGTATTCACATCTATCACGGCCGAGTTGCCGCCCTAGCTGGCGCAGCACGCGCGAAAGGATTAAAATTCTAGACATGGTAGAAGCAGTAAAAGAATTCGAAGAAAAAATTATAGCTCTCGACCGCGTAACGCGTGTGGTTAAGGGTGGTCGTCGTTTCCGTTTCCGCGCTACGGTAGTAGTAGGTAATGGCAAGGATAAGGTCGGCGTTGGTGTTGGTAAGGGTCAGGATGTGCAAACCGCCATCGCTAAGGCGGTGAGTAAGGCAAAGAAAGCCATGATTACGGTTGACCTCAAAGACCATACCATCCCGCATGAAACCCAAGTTACCTTTGGTGGCGCCACGGTCTTTATGAAACCAGCCAGCGCAGGAACTGGTGTAATTGCCGGTGGCGCAGTGCGCTCAGTTGTAGAAGCGGTTGGTATCAAGGATCTCCTAACCAAGTCACTTGGCTCGACGAGCAAGATCAATAACGCCTACGCAACACAAGAAGCGCTGGCTAGCCTTGGTAGAGTCAAAGCCTTTGCTGCCAAGAAACCAGCCGCTAAGGAGAGCGCACAATGAAGATTCACGAGCTAGAACTTAAGCCAAAAAAAGACAAGAAACGGCTTGGTCGCGGTATTGGTTCCGGTCAGGGTAAGACCGCTGGTCGTGGTACGAAGGGGCAGAATGCTCGTACGGGCGGTGGTGTACGCATTGGTTTTGAGGGTGGTCAGACTCAGTTGTCCCAACGCCTGCCAAAGGTACGTGGTTTTAAAGCAAAGAACCCGACTAATTACCAAGTGGTCAACGTCGGTAGTTTAAGTCGCTTTAAGGCTGGTAAGATTGACGCACACAAGCTAGCAGATGCTGGCTTGGTTAAAAAAGCCGATGATCTCATTAAGCTCCTTGCGGTGGGCGAGGTTGAGGCTGCCTACAACCTGTCCGTTAATGCGGCTAGTCGCGCAGCGATTAAAAAAATTGAAGCCGCTGGCGGTAGTGTCTCGGTCGACGCAGCTAAGCCAAAGTCGACAAAAGTTGAGCCATCCGAGACAATAGACTAGTACAACACTTCAGCGAGGGTAGAGAGTATGAATAGTAACGTTCTCAGACAGATGTATCGGAACAAGGATTTGCGCAAACGCATTGGCGTAGTTGCGCTCGTGCTATTTGTCTACGCTATTATTTCTAACGTCCCCGTACCGGTTCCAGATACTATCAAGTTGCAGAGCTTCTTGCTCAAACTCTTTGAGTCCAATCCACTGCTAGGTTTTGCTAATCTGTTTTCTGGCGGCGCCATGACCAACTTCTCGATTATCCTGATGGGTCTTGGGCCTTACATTAATGCCTCAATTATCATCCAATTACTCACGCAGGTGGTGCCAAAGCTGGAGGCGCTGAGCAAAGAAGGCGAATCTGGTCGCAACAAGATCAACTACTACACGCGCTTACTCACCGTGCCCTTAGCGCTTATCCAATCCGTGGCGATGATATTCTTTGTCCAAACCACCTCGAAACAGATCGCTGGTGTGGACTTAATTGGTAAGCCGTCGCCGTTCCAGTGGGTGCTCATGGTGGCTACAATTACAGCTGGTAGCATGCTGCTGATGTGGTTAGGCGAGATTATAACCGACCGGGGTGTTGGTAATGGCATATCAATTCTAATTGTGGCTGGGATCGTCTCTAGTTTGCCCGCCACCCTAACCCAGCAGCTTAGCTTGATTCAGGCTGATCCTTCTAAGCTGGTCGGCTTTGTGGCTATCGCCCTCGTGTTCTTGGCGACAATTGTAGCGGTGGTGTTTATCAACGAAGGCCAACGCAACATCCCAGTGTCTTATGCGCGCAGAACGAGCGCGAGCGCTGCCTATGGCTCGGTCGATACACATTTGCCGCTCAAGGTCATCATTGCCGGGGTGATACCAATCATCTTCTCTTTAGCTTTCTTGCAGGTGCCAGCCTTTATCGGTCAGTTGTTTAGTTCGGCTAAGACACAGTGGCTGGCTCACTTTGCCCAAAACCTGGCGCGTTGGTTCTCGCCAACCAGCTGGATCTATGCTGCGACCTACTTTGTGCTCGTGGTGGCGTTTACCTACCTCTATACGGCAATCATATTTAAGCCAACTGAGATTGCTGAGAACTTACAAAAACAAGGTGGTTTCATACCTGGGATTCGTCCAGGTAAGGAAACAAGTAATTATCTCAAGCGCGTAGTGAACCGTATTACTCTGTTCGGGGCGCTGTCTCTGGGTGTGCTGGCCATCTTGCCCTTCATTTTGCAGGCGTTTATCAAATCGTCAGCTTCACTCTCCATCGGTGGTACCAGCTTGCTGATTGTCGTGGCGGTGGCGATTGAGACAATGCGGCAAATTGAGGCCAAGGCCCTGACCGCCACATACGAGCAATATTAACCTGAAAAGGGCTTTACAAGCGAGCTGAAAACCTCTATAATGACAACTTGTAGCGCATAATCTATGACAAACACAAAGGAAGTAATTGAAATCGACGGGACCGTTATCGAGTCTCTACCAAACGCCATGTTTAAGGTAGAACTAGACAACGGACATATTATCTTGGCTCATATTTCGGGCAAGATGCGTATGCACTATATCAAAATCCTGCCAGGGGACAAGGTAACCATCGAAATGACTCCCTACGATTTGTCGAAGGGGCGCATAACATATCGTCACAAATAGCAGCCACCAGTAATCCAAAAGGGTAGAAAGTCAATGAAAGTTCGAGCCGGAGTTAAAAAGATGTGTTCCAAGTGCAAGGTTGTCGTGCGCAAGCGCGTGGTGCGTGTTATTTGTGATAATCCTAAACACAAGCAGAGGCAGGGCTAATGGCGCGTATTGCAGGCACTAATGTGCCAAACGAAAAACGCGCCGAAGTTGGCTTGACGTATGTGTTTGGCGTTGGTCTTACCACCAGCCAAAAGATCCTGTCCGATCTCAAGATCAGCCCTGACGTTCGCATTAAGGACTTGACCGAGACTGACCTGACAAAAATTCGCGAATATATTGATAAGAACCTCCAGGTCGAAGCTGATCTGTCACGTCAGATTAGCCTGAACATTAAGCGTCTTAAGGAGATTAAG
>CAZNJX010000028.1:0-8570 GCA_964573585.1 uncultured Candidatus Saccharibacteria bacterium | reverse complement strand
TGCCATTTGCAGCCACAAGCAAAGCAGCTATAACTGTCGGGCTGGCCACCGCTTAGGCAGAGGTTCTGGCATGACGGGCAGGTGGAGCGTGCTGTTAACCAGTCATCGTACGAATCAATACAGTCTTGGATGTAGGCATCGTCGAGTGACACACCAAAGCGCTCGCAGAGCTCCTTGGTTTTATGCCAAGCTTGCGCTTCCATGATTAACAGTTCAAAGTCGCTTGAGTAGGTAAAATGTCCAAGTAGGGCGTGACTAACTTCGTGCAGTAAAGCCAGCCGGCTCTCATTACTCTCACTGATGAGTTCTTCGTGATCAAAGTAAATCCTGTCCTCACTGGCGCTAAACGCGAAATAATTCGTTGGCTCAAATGATAATTCCGTAAAATGACGAACGATATCCATACTCACCCTCTATACTGGTAGTATTATGCGTTACAGGGGGTCGTCTTCGCAAGTGCAAAAAACCTACTAGATTGCCCAGGAGAGGGTACAGGTACCAGCAATCCCGAGCAAACAAGTAGGTTTTATGTTATTATACTTATAACAACTTGTTAAGTCAATAGCTATGTGGTCACGTGTAGCTCATGCTTGCAAAGTAGGGGTTAAGATAATACACTAGCTTGCAAAGGGGAGGTTACTCATTCAATGACACGTTCACCGCTCATACGATTTATACTGGCTGGTGTGCTGATTGTACTTATCGTGGTCGGAACGTTTGCCTATGGTAACTCACAGCGCAACCGACAACAGCAAGCCAAGCAAGCCGCTACTCAGGAGCAGGCCAAAAAAGACAGTGAAACGCAGCGTGAGGAGCAAAAACAGGATGCTCAGAAGCAGGCTACGGACGAGGCTACTACTCAGTCCACAGACTCTCATTCCGACACGCAGGGCTCGTCGGCTTCTTCGTCTACATCGTCCTCAGACACCAGTGCTTCGGCCCTCCCAGAAACCGAACAGATACCCGCAACTGGTTCTGGTGCTTACTTAAGCGGAACACTTGGCGCCATAGTTTTACCGATACTGTTTGCTGCTCAACGAAAGCGTAAACAGCTGGCTAGCTAGCCGCGGATCTCTTTACAGCCACGCCGCTATAAGGTATAATCTTACAAGGAAGTTGATCGTCTGCTTGCGATGCGGCGGTCAATGCTTAGCTCTGCGCGCTGCGTAAATCCAAGGCTAGGCAACAAAAGGAGAATGGTAATGTCGAATAACAACCAGATTATGGCTGATCTTTTAGCCACCCAAGAAATCAAGAACCTGACTGTGGGGGAGCTTGTCGAAGGAGTCGTGATCACTGCTGAGAAGCATGAAGTCTGGCTTGATCTTGGTGTGTATGGTACCGGCGTGGTAATCGGCCGCGAACTAGAGCAAGGTGCTGCGCAGGTTAAGCCTGGTGATAGCTTGAGCGTCTCAGTTCTTGAGGCTGAAACGCCCGAGGGTTACGCAATTTTGAGCTTAAAGAAAGTAGCCAAAGAAAAGGGCTGGGAACTGCTCGAAGAACGTTTCAAGAATGGCGAAGTCTTTGGCATCATCCCCTTTGATGCTAACAAGGGCGGCCTGCTCATTGAAGTTGAAGGCATCCGCGGCTTCTTGCCGGTCTCTCAGCTTTCGGCCGAGAATTACCCACGGGTAACGGGCGCAGATAAGGATGAAATCCTCCATCGTCTTAATAGTATCGTGAGTCGGACGCTAATGGTGCGAATCCTCGATCTCGATCGCCGTCAAAACAAGCTCATCGTCTCTGAGAAAGCTGCCCAGCGCGAGTTTACTGAGAGTAAGATTGCTAACTTCAAGGTTGGCGACAAGGTCAAGGGCGTTGCTACCGGCGTGGTGGACTTTGGTATCTTTGTCAACGTTGAAGGTATCGAGGGGCGTGTACATATCTCCGAGATTGCATGGGATAGGGTAGACAACCCATCTAAGTATGTTAAGGTTGGCCAAGAGGTCGAGGCGACCATTATCGCGATTGACCAGGAGAAGCTGTCGCTTTCTATGAAGCAGCTGACACCAGATCCGTGGGTAAAAGAAATTGCCAAATATAAAGTTGGCGATAAGGTAGACGGTAAGATTACGCGTATTACGCCGTTTGGCGCTTTCGTTCAAGTAACTCCAGCAATTGAAGCGCTGGTGCATATCTCGGAGCTGGCCGATGAACACGTTGCAGATCCGTCGAGCCATGTCGAGCTTGGTGAGACTAAACAGTTTAGCATTATCGGTATTGATGAAGCACAGCACAAGCTTTCGTTGAGCCTCAAAGCCAAGACAGGCAAATCAGCCGCCTCTACGGAGGGTTAAGTCTGGTGTCGGTTCCTCGGCGCATGCCCATCCGAATGTGTCGGGTGTGCCGCGCGCGCCGACCGAAGCCTGAGCTTAAGCGCTGGGTGTTCGAGGCAAGTCAGTTTACGTTGGATACTAGCCAAATATTACCAGGCCGGGGCTATTACAGCTGCCAAGATGGTTGTAGCGCACAGATTCACACTAAGGTAGCCGTGAGGCACAGGAAGAAGCACTAGATGGAGCCAGACACACATAAGCACATAGAGATACCAGAAGTAATCACCGTGAGCGACTTCGCCAACCGGCTTGGCTTAGGCGCGGCCCAGGTGGTAGGGGAGCTCATGAAGAATGGCGTGATGGCAACGGTTAATGAGAATATTGACTACGATACAGCATCAATCATAGCCGCTGAATTAGGTCATGACATCACGCCAGAGCCAAAGTTAGCCGAGGCACGTCCGAGCGACGTTACAAGAAGCGCTGAAGATGAGACTCAAGAGGACGCCGACCAAGACAAGCAGGCTCGACCCCCGATCGTGGCCGTGATGGGGCACGTCGACCATGGTAAAACATCGCTGCTTGATGCGATTCGAGAGAGCGATGTGGCTTCATCTGAGGCCGGTGGGATTACCCAGCATATTGGTGCTTACCAGGTCACTGCCAGTGATCGACGCATAACTTTCTTAGACACGCCTGGCCACGAAGCTTTCTCGGCCATTCGGGCGCACGGTGCTCGTATGACCGATGTAGCCGTTATCGTGGTGGCGGCCGATGATGGTGTTAAGCCGCAGACGAAGGAGGCAGTTAATCACGCAAAAGAAGCTGGCGTGGCTATTGTCGTGGCCATTAACAAGACTGACAAATCAGACGCTGATACGAACCGCGTCAAGCAAGAGCTAAGCGAGATTGGCCTGGTTGCCGATGATTGGGGCGGGGACACCCCTTGTGTTGAGGTGTCTGCAAAAACCAAGGAAGGGATTGATAAGCTGCTCGAGGTTGTCTTGCTGGTAGCTGACATTGGCGACCAAAAAGCTGTTTATAGCGGTATGGCGAGCGGTGTCGTTATCGAATCCCATCTCGAAACTGGTCGTGGTCCTGTTATCACCTTACTGATTCAACAAGGCACACTCAAAAGCGGTGACAGTCTGGTTGTGGGTGGCACGTATGGCAAGGTGCGCAGTCTCGAGGATTATCGTGGCCGACGTATCAAGCAGGCAACACCTGCTATGCCTGTGGTGGTGTCAGGTATTCGCGAAGTGCCGAACTTTGGTGAATGGTTCGAAGTCGTACCATCAGAAAAGATTGCCAAAGACTGGGTTTCTAAGCAGGCGCGTAAACAGAGTATCAAGAGTCTAACGGGTACAAAAACAGTCACGTCACAGGATCTGACACGGGCCGTTGTCGACGGTCAGATCAAAGAACTCGCTGTCTTGGTCAAGGCTGATGTCCAAGGCTCACTGGAGTCTCTCTTAGATAGTCTCAACCAGCTCGGTAACGATGAGGTGCGGGTAAAGGTAATTTCGTCTGGGATTGGAGATATATCCGAAACCGATGTTAGCTCGGCAGATGCGGGCAATGCGATTATTTTGGGCTTTAATGTCAGTATTAAGGGGGCTGTTAATCAGCTGGCAAAGCGTAGTAAGGTTGACTTCCATCTCTATAAGATTATTTATGAACTATTAGATGATGTGCGGGACTGGTTATCGAGCTTACTACCGCCAGAAATAGTCGAGACCGAACTTGCTCGTCTGGAGATTCTAGGCATATTCAAGGTCAGCAAAGGTTTAGTAATCACTGGTGGTAGAGTCACGGGTGGGCAGCTTGCCAATGGGCAAACAGCTCGGATTATACGTAAAGGGGAAGAGGTTGGTAGTGGCAAGGTGACAAACCTACAAAAGGAGAAGCAAGTAGCCCGTGAAGTGAATGAGGGTGAGGAGTGTGGCATATCGTTTGAGACGAGTGACAGCGTAGAACTAGGCGATGAGCTGGTGTTCTATAAGGTAGAAGAAAAGGCTCGTCGGCTCTAATATGTCGCGGCGTCAGGAAAAAGTCGCAGCACTTTTGCAGCAACAAGCTGCAGTAGTATTGAGTCGGGAGTTTGCTGTTAAGAACGTGGTGCTCAGTGTGGTACGGGTGGATGTCAGCCCGGATCTTAAGAACGCTCGTGTCCATGTAAGTATCGTAGGTAGCGAGCCAGCCGGATTGCGTGATCGTCTTGAGAACGCTCTACCAGGGCTCATGGCCAAAAACTTGGCTCGTCGGACAGACCTACGTTCAATACCCCACCTTCGTATTGTCTTCGATGACTCTAGTGCTTACGCGCAGCGGATGAGTAATTTGATCGATAGTGCCTCAATAAGATTGACGCAGCAACCGTAAGCGACTATCATAGCACTATGAGTAAAGTAGTCCTCCTAACTGAAGATAACGACTTCATCCGCAATATGTATCAACTAAAACTGTCGAAGGCAGGCCTTACTGTCGAAGAGGCGGTTGATGGCAAACAAGCACTAGAGAAAATCGCTGCCAAAAAGCCCGATTTGGTGCTGCTGGATATGATGATGCCCAACATGAGTGGCATCGATGTACTCAAGCAGCTCAATAAGGATAAAATAATTCCTGATCTACCGGTGATTGTGCTGACCAATATCATGAACTCGCAGGCGATTACTGAGGCGCGTGATCTTGGTGCTCGCGATTATATCATCAAGACGGACTTAACGCCGAGCCAGGTGATTGACAAGCTCAAGCCGTACCTATAGTTAAGGTCTCGTGTTGTACTACTAAAAAACAGCCAATAATGGCTGTTTTTTAGTGACACATAGCAAATTTGTTAAAGGCGCTTAGTCCAGGAGCCTTCCATAGCCGTTCATAAAGCCTTTGGCGTCCATTGGCTTCTTACCGGCTGGCTGGATACTCAGAATATCCAAGCTATCTTCCTTGCAGCCGAGTAGGAGTCTGCCATTGTGATTGGTAAGCTTGCCAGTTGGTATAGGTTCTTGGCTGACTTTAGCCTGTTTAATGGTTAGTAGTACGCCTTTGTGAGTAAAGTAGCTGCCTGGCCAGCCTAAGTAGGCGCGAACCTGTCGTTCTAACTCGGTAGCAGAATATTGCTTAGGCATAAGCTTGCCGGACCCCTTGGTAATCTTCTTGCTATAGGCGGCCAGAGCGTCATTTTGTGGCTGCGCAGTGAGTCCACCGGCACAGTACTCTGGCAGTGTCTGTATGAGTAGCTGGTTACTGATCGCGATTAACTGAGTAGTTAATGAACTGGTTGTCTCGTCCGGCGCTAGGTGGTAGGGCTTGGTAGCAAGTATATCGCCCGTGTCCATTCCTACGTCCAGTTGCATAATGCTCACTCCAGTGGTCGTATCGCCAGCAAGCACGCTCCAGGTGATAGGATCAGCGCCACGCCACTTAGGCAGGAGAGAGAAGTGACTGTTGAGGATGCCCAGCTCAAAGTGATTAATGACGTCGGCTGGGATGATAAGGCCGTAGTCGACCACCAGACCGACTGGTGACGTGTGCGCCAGGTTACTAAACAGCTCGGACAGTTCTGACTTATTAGCCGGCTGGTGGCAGGGAATGCCGTGAGCTTCGGACCACTGCTTGACGGCTGGACTTGATGTGCGACCATCACTGCCGAGCAAATCTGGCTTGGTGATGACGGCCTCAATGGTAATGTGGTTGGCAATTCCCTCTATGGTTCTTAGGCTCACCTCGCCGGTGCCAAAGAATATTACACTAGTGGTTGTGGTTAAGTTCGTCTTGGATGTCATCAGGTATGTCCTTTAAGGGCTTAAGTTGGCCGTTTTTGTCAACCGCGAGCAGCTTGGTCGCGTCAGTGATGTGGTCGAGAAAAATAATCCCGTTCATGTGGTCAATCTCATGCTGGAACACTCGAGCTGGAAAACCTTCTAGGGTGAGGCGAACCTCGCGGCCGTCTAATTCTTGGGCCTTGACCTTGATTTTAAGATGGCGTTTGACCCGGCCATAAATACCAGCAACACTCATGCAGCCTTCGATGTCTTCAACCATTTCGCCGCTTGATTTTACAATCTCAGGGTTAACGTACGTGCTAAATTCCTCGTCCCTGTGTCCCTCGTAATCATCTCGTACCACGGTCATGCGTAGTGGTTCGCCAATTTGCACAGCAGCCAGTGCCGCGCCGATCTCACTTTCTTTGTCGTACTCGAGCGTTGTAGCGATCATTTCCTCGGCAAGCTTGCGTATGGAGTCATCGACAAAGCCAATCCGCTTGGATTTCATGCGGAGAATGTTGTTAGGGATATTGATGAGCTTTCGTTTCATAGTGTCTCTTTTGGTGGCTGGTTACATAAGGTTAATGGGGTCGAGGTCATGCTTCCAGCCGGCTTTAAGTTCACGGACAATTGCCACAAGTCGCCGACGATCAAGTGACTTGAGTATAATTTGTTGTTGGTGCTTACCGGCGACACGTTTGATGGCGCGATCGATTGGTCCGAGTACTACGATACCGTTGTGGGCTGAGCGGAGCTGCTCGGCAAATTGCAAAGCTGCCGCCCGAGCTTTATCGGCGTCCTTGTGCCCATAGACCAATTTTACCAGATAACTATAAGGTGGGTAAGCATGAGTTTTGCGGTTGAGCGACTCCCAGGCATAGAAGGTATCGTAGTTATGGTGTGAAGCTGCCACAATAGCTGGGTGAGTAGGGGAATGAGTTTGAATGATGACATTGCCTGTCGCTAGAGAGCGACCAGCCCGACCTGCCACCTGGGTAAGAAGCTCGAACGTGCGCTCATTGGAACTAAAGTCAGGTATGGCTAGCATGCTTTCAGCTAGGATAACACCGACCATAGTGACGTTCGGTAGGTCCAAACCGCGGGCTATCATTTGCGTGCCTATAACAATGTCGACGTTACCATCACGCAAGTCTTGGTAGAGAGTCTCAATGTATTCTAACGTGGCGTTATCACCATCGAGACGACGGATGTTATACGTGCCAAATAAGCGCTGTACTTCCTGCTCGACGGCTTTGGTACCGGTACCAATAAAGTGGAGCTCGGTTTGCGCGCAGGCAGGACAGATGGTAGGCGGTAAGCGTACAAAACTGCAGTAATGACAGGTCAGCCGGGCAGTGTCAGCATGAAAGGTGAGGCTCGTGTCGCAGCGCGGACATTTTTCGATATGGCCACAGTTGTCACAAAGCATGGCGCTGGCACTACCGCGCCGGTTGAGGAACAATATGGCCTGCTTGCCAGCCTTGAGTGCGGCGCTCAGGCTAGTTACAAGCTCGGGGCTGAGCATTCTATGGCCAAGTTTTACGATTGATACACTTGGCAATTCGGCGCCAGCTGCTCGCTGCGGCAGCGTAATGTAGCCAATACGACCAAGCTCTGCCATGTGTCGGGTGTAGACGAGCGGTGTGGCACTGCCGAGAACATAGCGTGCCCCTGTTAGCTCGGCTAGTTTGGCCACGACGGTGTTGACGTGATAGGTTGGGGCGTTTTCTTGTTTATAACTCGTTTCATGCTCTTCATCGACGATAATGAGCCCCAGCTTTTTAATCGGCAAGAAGAGCACTGAGCGTGGCCCCAAATAAACCTGTGGTTTTGCAGCTGACATGGCGTCAAGCCAGATTTGCTTGCGTCTGGCGGGTGTCAGCTTGGAGTGGCTTACAATTAGCTTGTCGCCAAAGTGTAGACTGAGCCGTTCAATCATTTGTGGTGTGAGGGCAATTTCAGGAACTAAGATAAGCGCTGAGCTGCCTTTTAATAGGGTGCGGCGGACAAGTTCAATGTAGACCTCTGTTTTGCCCGAGCCTGTAATGCCATGCAGCAAGTGGCCACGCATCTTAGCGTTCGTGATGTTTTCAACTGCAGCATTTTGCATGGGGTTGAGAGCTACCACGGCTGTTTTAGCGCCGGATTGGCGGGGTTGTGGCCTGGCTTTGAGGCGAGTTTTTTGTGCTAACCCGCTTGGTAAGATTGTGCGCCAAACAGCACTCGGTCCTGCAACGTAGTAGTCCATCATCCAGTCGGCTAACTTCAAGATGTGCTGAGGCAGCGGCGGTATATCGAGAGCCTTATTGAGTGCAACGAGGTTGCGAGGAGTGGCTGCAGAAGTGCTTGAAGGTTTTGCCTGGACAACTCCGAGTGTAACTTTGGGGCCGAAGGGAATCTCTACGATGCTTCCAGCCGAGACACTTTGTCCCGAAGGAAGCGAATAATCAAATAGCTTCTTGTCCTTGCCGGGGTAGCTTACAACAGATATGGAAGTGATAAAGTTTGGCTTCATTGTACTAAATATGTG
>CAZNJX010000027.1:0-8583 GCA_964573585.1 uncultured Candidatus Saccharibacteria bacterium | reverse complement strand
AGATAGTAATAGTAGTAGGTCCTGTGGAAAGGACGTATAGACTTTAGCTTTAGCTTACATAAAAGCCTAAACTAGATGTTCTAACTTGTGACAAAGCGGTGTAAAACCCCTGTGAACAAAACAAGTATTCAGCTACTTATACACTACTGGAGTGAATACACTATACCTGCATGTGTAGAAGTTGTGTACGAAAGCCCAAGATATGAACAGCTCATCAACAGGTTTAGGTGCGTTATCCACTAGTTATACACACATTTTACACACAGCTGTGCATAACTCACACCAGCTATGTGTTAAAGATCTTTTGTTTTAAGGTTTGTATTTCATGACTAATCGGCTCGTTTGAGCCAGCGAGCTTGTTTATTTTGCGCACCCCGTGCATAACCGTGGTGTGATCTCGTCCCCCCAGGGAATGAGCGATTTGCGGAAAGCTCATACCAAGCTCACGACGCATAATGTACATGGCGATTTGCCTGGGCACCACAATCTCCTTATCCCGTTTCACACCTGTGATATCAGTAACTTTAATATCATAGAAGGCAGCCGTGCGCTCAATAATTTGTTTTGGTGATAGGTTCTTGCTCGGCGGCGCGAGCGAACCTCCCAGTACGGTTTGGGCAACAGCTAAATCTAATGGTGTTTCGTGAGCTTGGCAGTAGGCAATCACGCGCGTTAAGCCACCCTCTAGCTCTCTTATGTTGCTCTGAATAGTTTCGGCAATGTAGGCTGCAACTTCGCTTGAGATATCAAACTCTTTTTCGATCGCTTTACTTTGAATGATCGCTACCCGGGTTTCATAATCAGGTGGCTGAATGTCGGCTACCATACCCCACTCAAAGCGGCTTCGCAACCTGTCTTCGAGCGTAGCAATGGCCTTTGGTGGCCGATCACTACATAGGACGATCTGCTTATTGGCTTGGTGCAGGGCGTTAAAGGTGTGGAAGAATTCCTCCTGTGTCTTTTCCTTACCAGCAATGAACTGCAAGTCGTCGACGAGCAATACATCAACACTACGGTAGCGATCGCTAAAGTTCTCACCCTTGCGAATTGCGTTGGTGAACTGGTTTAAGAAGTCTTCGGTTGTAATGTAAGTAATCTTCGCCTTTGGATTACTGGCTTCAATCGCACTACTAATGGCCCACATGAGGTGCGTCTTGCCTACTCCGGGCGGCCCGTAGAGAAAGAGGGGATTGTAAGCGACACCTGGCTTTTCACTGACCAACTTTGCTGCCGAAAAGGCCAAGCGGTTACTTGAGCCAACCACAAAGTTCTCGAAGCCATAACGCTGGCCAATACCTGATGTTTGCAAGCTTAACTGCGGTGACTCCGATTGCACCTTTTGAGTCGCTGGCTGTTTGTGTGGCGCGGCTTTAGTTTTTGGTTGAGTAGTGGTTGGTTCTTCGTCTGGCTTTTGCTCTAAACTAGAACCAATGACAAAATCAACTTTCTCAACATCGGGAGCGAGCTTTTGGAGTGCCTCGATAATCTGCGAGTTATACACAGTAGCCAAGCGATCACGCGCAAATATATGTGGTACTGAGACCGTCGCTAGGCTACCATCTAGGCTGAGAAGCTGAGTTGGTTTTACCCATGTTTTGAAGTTAGCTTTGCTCATACCAACCTCGAGTTCACCGAGAACAGCCTGCCAAATTTTCTGACGTGTTAGTTCCATTATCACCCTCACTGACTTGTTTCTATCATACCCCCGGTGAGAGTTTTCCACAACTAGCAGAAGTGCCAAAAGTTATCCACTATATCTGACAGAAAGGTGGATAACTAGCTGGAGCTGTAATTGACTTTTGGCCTCAAAACGCGTAGAATTGACAAGATTATGAAACGAACACACCAACCCAAGAAACGAAGACGACAACGTGTGCATGGCTATATGTCACGTATGGCAACGCGCGTGGGCCGAGCTGTCCTTAAGCGCCGACGCCTTAAAGGCCGTAAACGGGTAGCTATCTAAGCTATGATTGCCCGGGCCTATCGCTTGCGAGCGGCCGCCGACTTTAATAAAACCTATAAGCACGGCCGCAGTATTAATGCGGACGTGCTTTATATTAAGATCTATCGGAGCCACCTAGCTCATTCGCGCGTGGCTGTGGTAGCCTCCAAAAAGGTCTCAAAGCGAGCGGTGGTGCGCAATCGCTGCAAGCGGCGCGTTATTGAGATTATTCGTAAAGACTGGCAACACATCAAGCCGGGGTACAATTTTATTGTCACCATTAAGCAAGACGTTAATAACGTAGCGAGCGGGGAGTTAGAGGTGACACTGCGCGGCTGTTTAAAGCGCGCTCAGCTCTGGCTGGAGGGGTAGGTATGGTAAAACGCATCGTGCTCAAAACCATTCGTCTCTACCAGCAGACCCTCTCACCTGATCATGGTTGGTTTAAGCACCGCTACCCGCACGGCTACTGTCGGTTTTACCCGAGTTGCAGCGAGTATAGTTACCGCGCGATCGAGGAGCGTGGCTTAGTAAAAGGGGCTGGCCTAAGTGCTCTAAGAATAGTAAAATGTAACCCGTTGAGTACACCGCGGGTCGACGAAAGTTATAAGAAGAAACCCAACCACTCAACCAGAAAGGCAACCAACCACTAGCATGTTTGATACTCTGATTGTACACCCTCTCCTTAATCTTTTGATGGCTATTTACGGCCTTATTCCTGGCCATGACTTTGGTATTAGTGTCATAATCCTAACGCTGATTTTACGCTTTGCTATGTGGCCCCTAACCGGCAAACAACTGCATTCACAGAAGAAGATGCAGGCGCTCCAGCCTGAGATTGCAAAGCTCAAAGTTACGGCTGCCGGCGACAAACAAAAGGAACAACAGCTCCTGATGGAGCTCTATAAGGAGAAGGAAATCAATCCGTTCTCATCCTGTTTGCCACTCTTACTTCAGTTCCCATTTCTGATCGCCCTGTTCTTTGTACTAAAGAAAGCCGCCCTACCTTACGATCAGATTAGTGATCTTCTCTATCAACCAGTGCAAAACATCCCTTATATCAGTCGACTCATTAGCGGTGCGGTTGTTTATGATCCAATGTTACTTAAGGTTATCCCTATGGACAGCGCTAGTAAGGTATTGGCTGTCATTGCTGGTATTACTCAGTACCTTCAGGTCAAAATGATTGCGCCTAAGAACGTTGACCCCAATGATCAGCAGGCCAAAATGACTTCAACCATGAACTACCTCTTTCCACTTATGACAACCTTCATTGCTTGGTCCCTGCCAGCCGCCTTGCCGCTGTACTGGATCACGGGTAATGGCGTAGCAATCTTGCAACAGTGGCTGATTATGCGCGATGAAGTTGAAAAGATGGAAGAAGCAGTGATTGTCGAAGAGACTCCAGTTAGCAGGCCACTACCAAAGCCACGCAAGAAGACGAGCAAAAAGAAAAGGAAGAAGTAAATGGACGTAGAAGCAGCACAAGCTCGCCTGGAGGAGCTGTTGCATAAGCTTGGTTTTGACGCGAGTGTTCATACCGAGGAGGTTGATGGCAAGGCGATACTCAGTGTTGACTCAACTCATCACGCTTTACTGATAGGTAAGCGGGGCGAAACTCTGCGTTCACTGCAGCAGATACTTAACGCTATGCAGCGCCAAGCTGGCGAGGAGTTTGTGACGATCGACATTGCGGGCTACCGCAAAGAGCGCGAAGCCAAGCTTGGACTGATTGCTCAACAAGCGGCCGACCGAGCGCGACTGACAAAGTCCAAAGTCCACCTTAAACCTATGAACGCCTACGAGCGCCGCCAGGTACATATGGTGCTTGCTGACATGCCGGACATTGTTACTACCAGCGAGGGAGAAGAGCCGCATCGAGTTATTATGGTGCAGTTGCGCGACAGTTAGGGATCGCGCGTGCTAGACTCCTCGCAGCCCCAGACTGATACGATCGTTGCTCTCTCAACACCACATGGCAAAGGAGCAATTGCTATTATTCGTTTAAGTGGCCCACAAGCATTGTCGATTGTTCAGTCCTTTTGGCAGGGCAAGAAGCCTCTTAAGGACCTTGAGCCCCGGACGTTGGTGGGTGGCTGGGTGGTTATTGACGACCACCGCCTAGATAGCAGTCTCGTTGCCACGAGTCACGCACCACGTTCCTATACCGGCGAAGACATGGTGGAGGTACATACCC
The DNA here is from genome assembly GCA_964573585.1 of uncultured Candidatus Saccharibacteria bacterium. Lineage (GTDB taxonomy): Bacteria > Patescibacteriota > Saccharimonadia > CAILAD01 > JADZBC01 > CAYPSN01. Next base: position 4,441 of record CAZNJX010000027.1, on the reverse strand, counting down.
ATGGGGCACCGGCTATTATTCAGGCTGTCTTAAACACCGCACACTTAGCTGGTGCACGGTTAGCGGAGCCAGGCGAGTTCACACGCCGAGCGTTGTTGGGTAACAAACTCGATGTGACCCAAGCCGAGGCAGTAGCGGACTTAGTTGAAGCTGAGAGCACAAAACTTGTGCGTTTGGCAGCTGATCAATTGGCTGGCGGGCTGTCGAATACAATTCTTGCTCTGGTCGAAAAAATTGTATCCATTGCTGCTCAAGAAGCGGCCTACCTCGACTTTAGCGAGGAGGACATCGCCAGCGAAGACAGTGGTGTTTTATCTCAGAACATTAAGGAGTGCCAAAGCGAGCTTCAGAAAATGCTTGATTACGCTGTTAATATTCCTTTGCTACGCGACGGCGTCACTATAGCGCTGATTGGACTGCCGAATGCCGGTAAGTCGACGCTGCTTAATACCTTGGTTGGTTTTGAGCGCTCCATTGTTACAGACATTGTTGGCACCACGCGTGACACCATTGATGAGCGCATTATGCTCGGCGATGTGGCGGTTCGCCTGATTGATACTGCTGGGTTGAATACTCACCCCGACGCAGTAGAAGCAATTGGTATTGAGCGCACTCACCGCGCGGTGGCGCAGGCCGATATTGTGATGATATTGATTTCTCCTGGTCAACTTGGTGTTACGGAGGAATATTTAAACGTTCAAAAGCTAAGCGGCCTTTTGCGTCCCCAAAAAACCATTTGTGTTTTTACGAAAGCAGATCTTGGACCTCCTGATATTCAGTCCGTAGACTGGGCTCATCAAAGCTGCAGCATCTCTGCTACCACGGGAGCAGGCATAGCAGAGCTAAAATCACTTCTTACTCAGTACGTGCCTGTTGAGAGTAGTGACCAAACCGCGGTACTTACCACGCAGCGTCAGGTCGAGTTGGTACGTGGGGCCAAACATCGCCTGGACCAAGCACTTACGTTAGTAGAGGATAATGAACCCAGAGACATCGTCTTAGTTGAACTAGAGGCTGCCGCCAAGGAGCTCACCCGTATATCGGGAACGGACAGCAATGACGCTATGCTAGACGACATGTTTAGTCGTTTTTGTATTGGTAAATAGCGATTGACAAGCATATGATTTGTACGTACAATGTGCGTATGAACAAGATCAATACAACCTTAACGACATCTGGCAATAGTATCGCTGTACGCTTACCTAAAGAAGTGCTCAAAATGAGCGGACTAGGCAAGAACATTACCTTGGAAGTGAGCGAAGGTCAGATAGTAATTCGTAAGGCGAACAATCCTCGCGAGGGATGGGCTGAGCAAATTACTAAACTCAATGCACGGTACGGAGATCCTACCGAGGAATTTAAAGACTTGGGCGTACATATGGCCGATCACGCAGATAATACACCTTGGAACGGAGTTTCTTTTGAGGATTGGCAGAAAAGTTGTGAGTAGTATTGAGCAAGGGGGAGTTTATTGGTTTGACCCTCGCCCGAGCATCGGGTCTGAAATGCACAAAATTCGACCTTGTGTGATCGTCTCGCCTGTTGAAATGAACGAGCATCTCCAGACACTTATCGTCGTGCCAGCTACTTCGGTACTACGACCGTATCCATTTCGGGTTACCACAACAATTGCTGGTACGAGGGCCAGCTTAGCATGCGACCAAATTTTAACTATTGATCGCAGTCGGCTAAAAGGATATATCGGTACACTGAGCTCACCTGATCTATCTAAGGTAATGACCGTATTAAGTACAATTCTTTCCTAATCTATTCCGGGGCGATTGGGTAGTCGAGCGCAGACTTATAGTAGGTGTTAAAGGTGTCGGTTTTGGTGACTTGGCCGCCAACTAGTACATCACGATAAAACACAGTGTGCGATGGTTTATTAACGTCCGAATCGCCACTAACAAAGAATGGCCCACGGATCACGCCCTCCTTCTTCTTGGTGCCGTAAAACCTGAACTTAAGCGTCGTGCCAACCATCTCGGTTTGGATGAGGAGGTGGGCATCAGTATCATTGCGGAACTTGAAGTCAACCGGCGGATAGTAAATCGTTGCATCCACTCCTGGCACACCGTAAGGAGCGGTGTAGTAGCTAATGGCAAAGGCGTGATTGGTGCGCTCCAGGATGGGTAGGCCAGCCATGAGCGCTGCTCGGAAGGCGGTTGATGATACCTGGCACAGGCCACCACCGTAGTCCTCTACCTCTCGGTCTTCTAAGATAATAAGGCTCTTTTTGTAGCCCTGCTCAGCTCCGACTGGCCCGAGTAACTTACCAAACGAGAAGACTTCACCTGGCTTAAGGAGGACGCCGTTATAGCGGGCGGCGCCAACTCGTACGTTGGTAAGGCGATTAGCCGACGAACCTGGAAAGTAACTCGCGCCCTCGCTCAAGAGCTCTTTAATACCAAGATTATTAATACTCTCTTCGTTAACGGTTGGCTTGAGGGTGGTGACACTCATAGCAACACTGCGCTCAGCCTGGCTGGACTTGAGCGATGCTAGGATGGCGTCACGAGTTTTGACAACTTCAAGCTTTCTACCATCCCGACTGGCGACAAAAATCGTCGCTCGACCGTCTATTACGTTTAACTGCGCATCGACGGCAGCTGAGTCAATTTCTTTACTAAGTGTGGTTAGATACGAGTCAATGGCGCCGTTATCGAACGCTAAGGTAGTAGGGTTCTCTCGGGCGGGGTAGGCTGCCGTTAAGATGTTGCGGGCGTAGACGGCAGCTGCGGGACTACGTGTGGAGTGGAGCCAGCTTAGTGCTGTGGTTGGCTCGACTGCCCAGGTTTTGTCGGCGTAGCTGAGACGTAGGGGCTTGGCAATATAGCTTTGGGCTAAGTCCTTGTTGGCCTCTAGAGTGGTGTTGTCGACGGCAGGCTCAATTATAGACACATCAGCTTTAATTGCTTCATCGCTAAGTGTTGCTACGTTGTCGTAAAACTTTAGACCAAGCGCACCAAAATCGAGTCGCGCACCAGCTTGGCCGTTAACAAAGCTAACTGCGCTATCCTTGGCCTCATAGCGAGCGTTCACGCTTGGTGTAACCAGTTCAGTATTGAGCGCGGTGGCTTGGGTAGCGAGGCTGTCGCTATTGAAGCTAAGTTTGGCTTGTTCACGCTCGGTTGCGCCAAGCAACAGTGACCATTGTGTAGTCACCTGATGTAATATATCACCCTCACGGCCGAGTCGCATCAACTCATCAACTAGCCCGGCGTTGTCATAACTTAGGCCGAGGTCGCTAGGGTTAAGGCTGATTGTTTTCGTCTCGGTCTGGATGAGGATGGGCTCTTGGCGGTAGGCTTTGGTTGCACTATCCAAAGCCTCTATGGCAGTTTGTCGGCTTAAACCACCGACGTATGTGCCGTGCCCCCATACCCCAGGGTAGAGGCGATCAGCGTAGGCTACGCGCAAACTCATAGTGGTCAGACCAAGCAGTACCACGCAACCGAGACTAACGTAAATGAGTTTGCGACCACGGCTTATGTGCTTGCGGACTGGTAGTACAAACGCATCGTCGGAAGCAGTATCAGGTTTTGCAGTTGGCCTAGCGGCCGGCTTTTTCACGGCTTTTATTGGAGACTCCTTGGAGCTGGATGAATGCTTGGTTGCCATTGCTACCAATTATATACTGCTTCGCGTCAATTCGGCAGAGTTTCGTGGCTGACTTACATGAATATGGGTTTAAAGCCGGACTTTAAGCTAACTTGACTCAAGCTGTTCAAGGGCCTTTTTGATATCTTGTGATCTGCGTTTATGACAGACGAGCGTACCGTTTGGTGTATCAATTACCACAATGTCACGCAGGCCAATGCCAATAACTGGCTTACCAGTGTTAGTGTTCATAACGAGGCAGCCGTCGCAGTCCATTAAGCTTGTTTCATTACCCCCAGTACGCACGACGTTACCAGCTTTTGATCCAAGTACTTCATGCAGGTCGCTAAAGCTGCCGATGTCCGCCCAGCCGAAGGCACCAGGTACAACGAGGAGGTTCGGTACTTTCTCAATCAAGGCAGTGTCGATCGGTTCATTTGCAAGGTTCATGTAAGCTGCGTCAAGTCGAGCTTTGTTATGAACGTTTTTAGCCAAAGTCATAAAACCGGAGTAAAGTTCTGGGTGGTGGTCTTTGCAGGCTTGTACAAAACTCCGTATTGGCCCGGCAAACAATCCTAAGTTCCACAAATACTGACCGCTTTTCACGTACTCTTCGGCCGTAGCTAGGTCGGGTTTCTCAACGAAGCCGTCAACTTCAAAAACCTCCGCACCTTTAAGCCCTTCAGCCCGCTCACCCATTTTAATGTACCCAAAGCCGGTAGCAGGGTAGGTAGGATTAAGGCCAATGAGGCTAATGGTCGACTTGTCTCTGGCGCTGCTGCTCGCCAGCTTAACTGCGGCGAGAAAGAGTTTGGCATTGGTAATGTGATGGTCGGCGTGT
>CAZNJX010000026.1:0-8699 GCA_964573585.1 uncultured Candidatus Saccharibacteria bacterium | reverse complement strand
CTGTCGGCAGCCTGTGCTGGTAGTACCCTAAGAACAACAAAGGCAGCTACTGCTAACAAGCATGCTGCAAGAGCAGTAAGAGAAACTCTCTGCTTTATTGGATTGCACCGAGTCGGCGTCCGTGAATAGTCAGGCTTTGTAGAAGGCATGTGTTTTGTTTTCTCCGTCACAGTATGTGGTACGTCCACTACAGCCTACCGCTCTTAAGCCCGCTTAAGTTGTTTTTACGCAGCCGTACAAGTAACCAAGCACTGGTGATTAGCATACTAAAGCTCGCAATGAGCCACACAGCCTCGTTAGTACCTGCTGCTGCCAACGGCGAGGATGAGTTTGTATTCGCACCAGCATCAGGTTCCGCTGGCAAAGGGTAGGGAGCCGAAGCAAAGTTATTAATGCTACCTGCCGAAGCTATATACATCTCAAGAATATCATTCCCGGACGTGAATATGTCACTTATCGCCGCAGCGTCTGGGTCAGCTGCCGAACTTCCAGCTATCGCATGGTTGGTGAACACTAGTGACGAATCGTTGCTAACAGTAAACGAGAGCACAGCTGACAACGAACTACCGCTTGCTAGCTCGGTTAGATCACCCGTGTACCAGCAAAGCGTGAGTGAATGATCAGCAGATGTAGAGATTCCTAAGTATAGCCCACCCGATGCTGGGCCCGCCCAAAAACAGGTCAAGTCTGGGTTGCCAGCACTTACCCAAAAAGTGCCTGGCAGTTCAGTTTCGCTCAACTGATTTGCAGCAATTAAATCTGGTGGTGCAAAATCAATCAGCAAAGGCGGGCTGTTAAACACCTGGCTATGCTGTGTTAAATCCAAACTATCCGGACCCTCGTTTGTCAGCACTAGACTGTAATCAACTGTTGCGCCCCGAGCTACTTCATTGGGGTTGAGCAGCTGTTTAGAAAGAGAAAGGTCTACTATCGGCAGGGTCGCACCACCAAACTCACTCGTAACACCAAAGCCGGTTGGAGACGCTCCATCAATCTTAGTTGCGGTCATGGCTAGATTATCAACATTTGTAACACCCACAAGTGTGTGCTCGTAAGTATACGGACCTGGGCCAAACGATGTAATGTCCTCAAAGCCCAAGTACATCTGGCCCTCACCATTACCACTAGCATCCGCCGATGTGTTAGAGAAGAACTCAACTCTATACTGGCCCGCCGGGACGTCGAGTCGATAATCAACCACCGTGTCACCGCCTCCCTCCTCTACTTGAGTGTATTCCGGGAAGTTAAGGAGGTCATTTGGGCCGGCGTCCACGTCCCCCCCCCGTCATTTAGTGTAACCCCCGTAGGGCTTAGGTCTATACCAAGGCCAGCATTCGCGCTAATGGAATTACCCAAGAAGGAATTTTTGCTCGTCGCACCATAAGCCACGATACCTGCCCCTTCTGAGTTAGAACCATTCCCTTCGGAAGCTACAATGACATTACCTTCTCCAGCAGCGTCGCCACCAAACATGTTGTTTTGCGGTCCACTTAGGATCCGCACCCCGTCTTCACCATTCGGCACGAGTGTGCCGCTATCAGCCCCTAGGCCGATGTAGTTACCGCTAAAGGTGTTATTGGTAATACCAGGTCCGCTTAGATAAATCCCGGACCCGGTATTACCAGAGATGACATTGCGAGCACCAACCACAGAACCACCAATTGTGTTATCGTACGACTGCTGGATATGGGTACTGTCCGATGTGTCCATTAACACACCAGTGCCGTTTGGCAAAGCAGCCAGGCCATTACTGGTAGTACCAATGTAGTTACCTTGTAGCGTAACATTATAGGCGCCATCATTAAGACTCACCCCCCCAATATAGCTTGACCCCACACTGTTATTGTTGCCACTGATTACATTTCGAGCAGCGCTGGTGGTACCACCTATCAGAATGTCATGAGACTTCAGGGTATAGCCAACATTAGAGACTACACCAATATGTATGCCTGCGCTCACATTCCCCGTACCCAGCGCATGAGTCATAAGCTGTGTGCCAGTATAGTCCGTGCCAATTCTGTTACCCTGGATGACCGTATTGGTAACCCCCTCTCGAAAAGCAACACCATACTCACTTGAACTACCAATTATATTGCCTGCCCCAGTCGCTGTTCCGCCAATGACGGTATAGTGGGTGTTCTCCATCAAGATTGCATTACCTAATCCCAAGGCATATCCACAAGGCAGCGGGGTCGTTCCATTGGCACCCACACCAATGTAATTACCCTGGATCACACTGTGGTTAAGGGCTGTACCATTGTCGGGTCCCAGGAAGATATCTCCTGCTTGATTGCCGGCTATGACGTTTCTATCGGCGGCGTCCAGCCCGCCTATCAGGAGGTTGTCGGCACCAGAACTAGCGAAAATGCCGTGGGCAATTGAGCTAGCTGTATAGTCACGGCCATTGCCTTCATCCGCTAAACCCGAGGCATTGGTTCCCACATAATTACCCTGGATGACAACATTGTCAGCATCAACAATAATCCCGCTACCACCGAAGTTGTTAATAACAAGCCCTTTTACTACCGTGGCGTCTGCATTAAGCTTTAGACCCCAAGTATTATCATCGAGTGCTAAATTCGTACCATCCAGCTCCACCGTCAGAGTACCATTCATGGGTAGTGGATGGGCTGCAGAGTTGGCTGTAGCGCCTGGCTCAGTAAAGCCATCAATCGTAACAGGCTCCGTAACATCCGGCAGAGTAGACAGTGGCTGAATGGTGTGTAGCCCAGCCCCTGCAATATCAAAGTTAATAACCGAAGCATCGGCATTAGCATTAGCTTCTTGAATAGCTGCTCTTAGGGTACAGTTGCCATCTCCATCATCACATACACCATTACCTATGTCAGTGTCAGCTGTGTCTAGAGTGGAGTCTACCGTAATACCGTTACTAAAGTCGCTGTCGGCAGCCTGTGCTGGTAGTACCCTAAGAACAACAAAGGCAGCTACTGCTAGCAATGCAGCAGACAACACAAAAGCCACGTTAAACCATTTTTTCACACCCATAATACTATATATTCTAACTGGTTATGGTTCGGACGACAACCTAGGCTAGTGATAATAGGCCGAGAGAGTCTTGTGCTTGAGTTTAGCAAAACTACCATCGAGCAGTGAGTTGCGAATATCACCTACCAACTGAGTAATAAAGTGCAGGTTGTGAATTGACAGCAGCGTGGCCGAAAGCATTTCGTCCGCGCGAACCAAATGCGACAAGTAGGCTACGGGGTAGTTCTGGCAGGTGTAGCACGTGCAGTCTGCCACGATCGGGCCTGACTGACGCATGTAGCCGGTATTGCTCAAATTAACCCGACCTGTCGGTGTATAGACGGCGCTGTTGCGAGCCACTCGTGTTGGGCTAACACAATCAAATGTATCCACACCGTTTTCGATACCTTCGAACAAGTCGATCGGCTCACCAATGCCCAGTAAGTGACGCGGCTTGTCCCGAGGAAGTACTTCATTCACCCAGCGTACCGCAGTGCCCATGTCGTCTTTGTTAAACGAACCGCCGATACCAAAGCCATCAAAGTCCATTGCGCCAATTACCTTGGCTGAATGACGGCGCAGATCTTCGTGCCGGCCACCCTGGACGATGCCGAACAACGCCTGGTACTTCTGCTCGGGACTACTCATGCCCAGCCGTTGGTGCTCGCTCAAGCTACGGCTGGCCCAAGCGTGGGTGCGTTCGAGGGCTTGTTGCTGGTAGTTGTAGTCGGCCTGTGGGGATGTGCATTCGTCGAAAGCAAAGATGATATCAGCGCCCAAGTCGTGTTGAATCTGGATCGAACGTTCGGGCGTAAGCCGATGTGTGCTGCCATCAATATGCGATCGAAATGTTACACCTTGATCATCAACTTTGGCAAGCCGCTCGCCACCTGGTCGTTTGTCGCCCTGAGCACTATCGTCGCCACGAGCAATCTTACTCACACCTTTACCGTAGGCCTCGCCGAGCGAAAAAACCTGGAAACCACCAGAGTCAGTAAAGATCGGTCCGTCCCAATGCATAAATTTGTGCAGTCCACCCAGCTCGCGAACAATGTCGCTGCCTGGTTTTAAATAGAGATGATAGGTATTGGCCAACACCGCCTGTGCACCGAGCTGCTTAACCTGCTCAGGCAACACCGCCTTAACGGTGGCCTTGGTACCAACTGTAATGAATGCCGGGGTTTGCACCTTGCCATGCGGCGTGGCTATCTCGCCCGCTCGAGCAAGCGTCCCATCTAGCTCACTTTGAATTGAAAAACCAAAATCCTTCATACCCTTATACTATCAGCATGCTGTCGCCATAGCTAAGGAAGCTGTAGTTTTGCTTTAGAGCGTGCTGGTAACCACGGTTCAAGTTGTCCCAGCCCGCAAAGGCTGCGGCCAACATGAGTACCGTGCTCTTGGGCGCATGAAAGTTGGTGATAAGCGCGTCGACAATTCTAAACTCATAACCAGGATAAATGTAGATGTTTGCTTCTCCCATAATCGGCCCTGGCTTAGTCTTTGTGTCCAGAATAGTCTTGTAGGCATACTCGAGTGTTCGCGCTACCGTAGTACCAAGCGCTACTACGCGGTTGGTACTTTGTTTGGCAGCGCGCACTAAGCTCACTGTCTCAGCCGGAATCTCAAAGTACTCACTGTGCATAGTATGTTCCTCAACTTCATCCGAGCGAATCGGCAAGAAAGTACCGAGCCCGACGTGAAGCGTCAGAGTACAGACCCTTATACCTTTGGATGTCAGCTTACGCAGTAGTTCGTCGGTCATATTTAGTGACGCAGTTGGTGCCGCAACGGAACCCTTGGTGTGAGCAAAGACAGTTTGGTAACGCAGCTCGTCCTCCGACGTGGCGTCTCGCTTCATGTATGGCGGCAACGGCACCTGGCCACTATTTTCGGTCAGCCTTGCGATGTCACCTGCACAGCTCACTACCGCGGTGCCATCAAGACCAATTTGCTCAACTATAAGCTCTGCCTGACCCACCCAGAGGCTGTCCCCAATCGCTAGCTTGCCACGATACAAAACGCGCTGCCGATGCCGATCCTGACGTTTGCCATGCTTTTCAAGCAATACCAGCTCCACCGCCCTACCGTCTTTGCCGCGGGCAAGCAGCCGCGCCTTGATCACCTTGGTGTCATTGATGACTAAAACATCACCCGGCCGCAAGTACGATGCGATGTCGCTGTAGCGTCGGTCTACCAAGGCTCCGTCACTACGATCAAGCACAAGCAGACCAGCCTGGCCACGCTGTGCTGGCGGATAGTGGGCAATCCTCGATTTGGGTAGTACGTAACTATAGTCCGAAACACGCATTGCGATATTGTAGCCTAGTTAGTCAGGCTACGCCAGAGCAGGCGCGCAGTACCCAAGTACTAGTCGTGTTCGTGCGCTTCGGCTGCGTCAGCCTCTGCCTTGGTCTTATGCACCGTTCCCTCTGGATGGTGGGACGGTGAGTACACCGAGTAAACCTTAAGGTCTTCACTGCCTGTGTTCGTAACATTATGCCAGGTACCGGCTGGGATAATCACCGCCCAGTCATCTTCCACGTCATAACTTTCACTCAGGTTGTCCTGCGCCTGCCCAAACTCAACCTTTGCCTTACCTTGCTCAATGCGCAAAAACTGATCGTTGTCCGCGTGAACTTCCAAGCCAATCTCACCACCAGCCGGAATACTCATAACCGTTAGCTGACTATGCGCACCGGTAAACAAAACGGTACGAAAATTACTGTTTTCGAGCGTTGCTTTCTCTATATCTTCAACCCAACCTAGCATATGGTGTGCTCCTTGCTTATCCTCTCATTATACACCCTTAGCCAACCTAAGTCAGACGCGCGCTGGCAAAACGATATAAGCCCCCGGGGGAGAGTAGAAACTCATACCGAGGGCTATAAGAACTTCAAACCCTTGCTGCCTTTGCCCAATAAGAGGCTTCGATCCTATCAAACTGAGTGTCTACCAACCGGAAGATAGCCGGATGTCTAACAATCGAAGCATGCTCGGCGAAGCCGTTGACGAGTTCGACACCTTTGCTGCGCCGAAAGCCAAGCCGTTTGAGCGCGGGGTGCGCCCAGCCTGGAGCCAGCACAATGTTCTCAGCCCCCTTGAGTGTAGAGGCAAAGAACGGCCAGACCAGTTGATCAAAGCAGGTCATGAGGTTGACTACCTCAATTTCGCTCAGCTCCTCAACCCGGTGCTCGGTCTCGCGCAGCCAGTGCAAATAGTGAGAGTGCGCCGCCATCTGCTGGAATGACTTTGGCAGGAAGCGCAGGGGTGCGCCCAGGTTTGCTAGGTGGGTACCATGATGTGGGGCTGAGAGCGGAATGACCGGCCTGTGTACCCGGCCTTCCAGCCGCCGCAACAGCCCAACGCTATGGCTACCTCCCTGGCTATGGCCCAGGATGATAAAGCGCGTTGCTGAATCTGGGTATTCCTTCAGGAGCATCAGTGCCATCGCCTCAAGCGCCTCCTCCATCGGGCCAAGCCCGAGCTTTGGAATAGCCAGGAGGCGAACCGCGTAGCCGCGCTGACGAATGTGCTCTTTCAAAGGCCCATAAACCATGGGGGCATACCACTGCGCCACAAACGTACCACAAACGATCACGACGACCGTATCTGGGATTGCTTTCGTCTTGTTACCAGACATGGATGCCTCCTCTCTGGTCTCGTAGGTGAAAGAACAAGGTGTTTTACCTATGCTTGCATCATACTCCTGGCACCGTAGACTGTATAGATATGACTATATGTATATTTTATGGTATAATATACATTGTATAAGTATGAAACATGAATCTGCTACTATCACCACGTATAAAGTAATTGGAGCGCTCCTCGTTAGCGTAGCTGGGCTATACGTAGCATACCAGCTCCGAACAATCATACTCTGGGTTATCATTGGCGGTTTCTTTGCAGTCATAATCAACCCCGCTGTTAGCCGGCTAGCCAAACGCATGCCCAAACAAAAGCGCGGGCTAGCCCTGGCAATTGTGCTGGCAATACTTACCATCGGTCTGGTCGGGTTCGCCAGTCTCATTATCACACCCCTGCTAAGGCAAACTACCCTGCTTGCCCAACAATGGCCGACTATAGTTGATAATGTCAATCAAGCCATTGCCAACTCAACGGGTGTTATTGCCGACTTCTTAAATCAGCATGGGTTGACCACCTACCTGGGTAGTCAGAAAGGCCTTATCTCGGCTAATATTTCAGCCTTATTGCTCGGCTCAATGAGCAAGCTCGTCGGCATTATGAGTAGCATCATTGCGGGCTTTACTATATTTATGATCACGATTTATCTCTCACTCAATGGCCCGCAGTACTACCGCACCCTACTCAAGCGCGTACCGGCAAACACAAAGGCCGATGTAGCCCAGCTCAGCTCACTCATGTACCGAACGTTCACGGGTTACGTAAACGGTAACCTCATTACAAGTTTTGTAGCCGGCATTACGGCTGGCCTGCTCAGCACAGCCCTAGGTCTGCCTTACGCCGCGGTGCTGGGCGTAATTGTAGCAATTACCGATCTCATTCCGCTTATTGGTGCGCAACTTGGTGCCCTGATAGTAACTGTGGTTGCCTACTTTGTATCCCCTCAAACAGCCTTAATTATGCTTGTTTTCTTCATTGTATTTCAGGCATTTGAGAACTACGTGCTCTCGCCTATGGTCATGAGTCGCACGGTCAACGTCTCTCCTATCTTAGTGTTCTTGTTCGTGCTCTGTGGAGCTACGCTAGGTGGTTTTGTTGGGGCGCTCATCGCAATCCCGACAGGAGCCTGCCTAACAATTCTGGGCGACTACCTCCTCAGTGGCACGGTCTGGGACAAGGACTAAAGCTAGCTCTAATCAAGCGCAAGCAGCTTTAAAGCGTGAGCCTTAGTGTAGGTATATTACTCGGACCCATAAGCTTACAGCGCCCTGTGTTCCGAGGCGTTGTAAGCGTTGGCTTTTAGTGGTTTTGTTAGATCCCGCTAGCACCGACCGTGCCATTGGACTTCGAGCTTGTCGACGTAGGCGTCGTGGTAGTAGTCTTAGCAAACGGTGAGTCAATACACTTCGATATACTCATGAGCTTTACAGGTGTAGACTGAGCTACTGGCAGCACGGCACCAAGAGCAGGTGTAAGTCCGAATACGACGTAAGGTTCGGTTGTATTGGTACGGCCATAGCCAATTGGCGAATAACTCAGCTTGACTTTATTAATGGCAGTGCGGCTCAGCCACTCACTCTCGGACACCTCTGTCCAGTAAGGCGCCTTAGAGAAGACAGCTTTAACACCCCTATACTGTTCGTACGTAGCGTTGATGTCGCGAATCTCTTCGATAGGGCCAGAACCGACGAAAGGCTTGTATTGCTGCATAATTGCTTGGGCGCTAGAATTAGTAGTTCTAAACTCGACCTGCAAATTATACGTCTCGCTCGCTGCTACCTCGTCTTTCCACAAACAAGCCTTAGCCGTTAAACCAGCCACCTCGCCTGTTTCAGAGTCTTTGAGCATCGGTATCGAGCTTATACTCGGCAGGCTGGTCCACCTCCATGACTGATTAGCAGATGAAAAGAAGTTATTTGTATAGCCGTACAGACCAAACCCAACAGCGACCACCAGTAGCCCTATAGTAATAGCAAGCTTATTTGCCTTCCATATATCAACTGGGGTAGTGCGCTGAAATAGTGACTTAGATTTTACATTAGTTCTTTTTGAAGATTTCTTTGTTACTT
>CAZNJX010000025.1:0-8899 GCA_964573585.1 uncultured Candidatus Saccharibacteria bacterium | reverse complement strand
CATCTCTTGGTGGTGCTACTCCATACTCAAACAGAAGTACTCTGCGGGACTCGTCAGGCATGAGCCTTCCTCAAACAATCCTCGAGCTTTCTGTTCTGAGTCCTGCGCAGCACGTCCAGGATCTTCGAATGTCGCGGGAGCTCCAAGGTCGGGGTGAGCGGCAAGAGAGGAGGCAAGAGTCAGAAAAACAATTACTCGCTACGCGAAATCTCCTGCGTTGTCCGCGCGGCCGCTGTATCAATCGCGGCTTGAGCGTCACCACCGCCCAGCACGCCACCAATCATATCGGCAAATATCCCTTCAACATTATAGCTATTACCCTTATGCCAGGTTGTGGCACTCGGTGTTTGCTTGGCAAATGGAGCCAGGTACTTGTCTTGGGCCTGCTGCGTTACTAGATCCTTGCGGGCGGCGGGTCGGTAGGTAGCAATACTGTAGCGATTAAGCTGTGTGCGAGTCGAAACAAAACGCAAAAAGTCCCAGGCCACTTCATCGTGTTTGCTCGTTTTGCTAACTTGTTCCGCCCAAAACTCCGCACCATTCGTTGGCTTAGCCGTGTTCACCTGAGGTAGGGCAGCCATTTTGTACTTTAGGTTTGGCGCGGCAGCATCAATCTCGGGGGCGCGGTACGCATAATTAATCATCATGGCAAGCTTGCCGGCCTTAAAGGCACTCAGCGAGCTACCTAGCTTATCGTTCCAGGAGTAGTTAGCGTTGGCTGGCTTGGCAAAGCTTGTAAAAAAGCTCATGGCCTTAGCACCAGATGCATAGCCCGCGCTATCAGGCTTATTAAACGTCGCTTGGGTAGGAGGAGTGTTGGTCATGGTAGCGCCGTTTTGCTGCATCAAAGTGGCGACGATTGCCGTGTAATCAGTAACCGAGGTGTTACCCAGTGCCACTCCTGCTTGGGTTATGTCCGCACCGCTCTTGATGGTCAACTTAGCAATATTATCCATCAGCTCTTGCCAAGTCTTAGGCGGGCTTGCAATGCCAGCAGCGCTCAGCAGGTCTTGATTGTAGAACAAACCAAGCGTCGATACGCTATAAGCCAGGCCGCTTACAATCTGCCCGCTCACCAATCGTTCTGACGCCGCCTCTACAAAGGTGTCTCTGAACTCCTCGGCGCTATATACCGTATCTGGAGCAGGCTTAAAGTAATCCTGGTAGCGAGGCAACCAATCGTCTTTAATGGAGTAGATGTCGGGCAGCTTGCCAGCTTTAGCCGCCTCTGTGAGCTGTTTGTCGTAGGTAGCAACGTCAATGTTGCTAAGCTTGATCGTGACGTTGGGGTGGATCGCTGCGTAGTCCTTAATGATCTGTTTAAACGGCTCGGTGCCGTCCACGGTGCGCCAGTAGGTGAGGGTAATGGGCTCAGATGGAAAAACAATGCGCGAGCCCGACGGCTCTATACCCTCCACCGTTATGGAGTTTTGCGGGGAGGTGGGAACCATCAGCGCCAAGCCAATCAAAATAGCGAGCGATATACTCACCGCAACTATGGTAGCTTTGTGTTGTTTTAGAGTGTTCATTACTGCTTATTTTACCACGGCAGTAGCAACCAAACACTAAACCCGGAGGGTGGACCCCGGGCTTAGTAAAGACCAAGTGTGTCGAACTTAAAACTGCTTGAGCACGAAGTTGGCGATAGAGTAGGCCAGTAGAGACACCACCAAGCCAATGATGGCGTACAGAATGGTGTCCTTGGCTGCCGTGGTGTTCTTAGAATCACCACCCGAGAGCACGTAACGGAAACCGCCAACGATGATCATAATGACCGAGATTACCCCGACCGCTACAATCAACACATTAGTAACGTTACCCAGCTGTGATTCAAGCGTCGGGCCACCTGTTTGGCCCGTACATGCAGCACCAGCTTCGGCACCACCCGTGAGATTACAGGTAGCCGCAAGCGCCCGCTGGGCACCGAGGAGAGCGGGCAACACAGCGGACAGTGCGGTAAGCTTTAGCTTTGAGAGTCGCATAGACCTAGAACTGGTCAATAACGAAGTTCATGATGGAGTAGGACAGTAGGGCTACAACCACACCAATGATGGCGTACAGAATGGTGTCCTTGGCCGCCGTGGTGTTTTTAGAATCACCACCCGAGAGCACGTAACGGAAGCCGCCGATAATCAACATGATAACCGAGATGATACCAATGATGGTAATCATAATGTTTGTGACGTTAGCAACCGAATCAGTTAGGCTGGTAGTCTGCAAGTTGCCCTTGGCGGCGTCGATACCAGATTGCGCATCGCTGTTTGCAGCTAGTGCATTACCAGCGCTCAGCATAATGCCTGTAAGGCCTAAGCCGACTTTAGAAGTGAGTTGTTTCAACATTTTTATGATTTCTCCTTAACAATTATGCTTAGATTGTATCTTAGCTACCGTAGTTTGACAATACAAAGCTCCCAAAAACATTGGGGGGGGCAGCTAGACCGTCTAGAATCGTCCGAGTACGAAGCTGACTATCGCGCCAGCCAGCAGAGTAATTACAAGCCCAACGACAGCGTAGAGGATGGTGTCCTTGGCGGTGCCGGCCTTTTTAGCATCCCCGGCCGAGAGTGAGTACATGATCCCGCCAACGATGATCATAATAACTGCGATGATACCCGCAGCAGTCAAGAGCGTGCTAGTTATGTTGGGAATTACGTCTCCCAGACTACTAGGCGTACCATCTAAACTATCGATCTGTAGTGCATGAGCAGTACCAGTGTTACCGAAGAGTGCAAGGGCAAGAACGCTAGTCTTTGAGAGAAGTGACATAAACTTTCTTATCATGTTTGCGATTATAGGCCAAACGGCGTGAAGAATAAAGTAGCACAAATACTATCGGTCGAAAAAGACGCTTAAGACCCTAGAGCCGAAATTACAAAGTTACCGATTGCCCCAGCCAATATTGCCAAAACTAAGCCTGCTATCGCATAGGTAATTGTGGACTTAGCCTTCTTGGTGCCGGCTGGATTGCCAGCCGAGGTGGCAAGCTGAATACCTCCAATGATAATAAACACGACCGAAACGATACCTACAGCAGTAAAAGCTATATTAGTAATGTTGGTGATTAACTGAAGTACCCCATCAAAGCTATTTGTATCTACACCCTGAAATATTGAATCCATACCATCCTCCTATATCACTATGCCTAACAATGCCAATATCGCTCGCATGAGAATCAAGAACACCAGCCCGACTATTGCATTGGTCAGTCGCCCCTTTGCAGCCTTAAGCCTGTCTGGACTATCTCCAGCAGAAGCCATCTGCACACCCGCAATTACTATCATGAGCACAAAAACTGCGCTGAATATACCCACAAGTAAGTTGACGGTACCAGCAATGACAGAATTGATGTTTGCGTCCGCTGGGCAAAGACCCGCTGGCAAGAAGTTGCAGCTTGTAGAACCCTCTAAGGCATCCGCAGTTGCATTTGCAGCTGTTGTTGGTTCTTCGGCATAGGATATGATTGGAGTAAAGCTGGCCAAACCAAAAACAAAGAGTGTAAGAGCGAGCCTCGAGGCGACCTGTAATTTATTTCTTTTCTGAATCATAGTATTCACACTAGAGTAATAACTCAATCATAGCATATGGCTGATCTCACTTACGATATATAAATGCTAATCACATACCGCAGCCCGAAGCTGATGAGCACAAGCATTACTATTTCAGAGCCACTATACTATAATAGATGGCAAATGCTTGCTAAACTAAATAAATTCAAGGGCGTGCTTGCAGTTGTGGCTATTGTGACAGCTCTTATCCTCGTGGCTCTGCCTGGCAAGGCAGAAGCTTCGCAGTCTGGGTATTGGAACGATGACGCATCTATTAAGATAGGCGAAAGTGGCATGGACACTATAAGCCTTGGAGAGATTAAGGCCGCAATTGGTTCTGCCCAAATAGACACCCAGGAGACTGGCGAGACGTCACTAAAGGTTCAGATTCTAAAATTTGCCGCTGGTGGCGTCATGTCAAATCTTATTGCAAACAAGTTGCTAGACTTCAAAAACCAAGTCACTAGTGGTAAAAGAGATTATTACTTCAGCCCCACCAAGTCACTCAAGGCAGGCTTTCCGGTTTTCCAAGATCCAGATTCCAAACGACAACTCCTCTACCCAATGTTCAAAGAGGCTCCGCGGGTAGGCGTGCGCTGGCCCACAAATAATTCTGAGGGTAACTACTCTCCACCAGACAGCGCAGCTGCAATTCTAACGTTTGAATATGAAACAGATGGCAAAAAGGCTTCTACTGAAAAGGTAAATGGCTTGCCTGTATGCTCAATGAGCAGATACGACAACTGTTGGGAAAAGGGTAATGGGGGGCGAGCAGTCAAGCTCACTGCGGCGGAGAAAGAGAAGCTTGAGAAAACCGTAAGTACGTTTTCGTCTAGCTTCGCGGCTACAGCTAATGATATAAAGAGTGGAGGCTGTGATGCCGGCGCCCTAGACTTTATATTGTGTCCAATTACGGAGCTCTTGACTGAGGTAAACGAAGCCATACTTGGATTCATTACCAAGGGTCTTGTAGTGCAGACTGGTGGATTCGCCGATGATAGCGGTCAGCTACGTCAGCTTTTCGATAAGATTCTGCTGTTGTCCAATGGATTGTTTGCTCTCATATTTATTGTCATTGTCTTTGGAAATACGCTATCGCTTGGTATAGATGCTTACACAATTAAGAAGGCTCTTCCCAGACTCGTGATAGCTGTAGTATTAGCTCAGTTCTCATACTTTGTTGCCGGTTCCATCATTGAAATCGGAAATGTTTTGAGCCAGGGCATACTCGCACTTTTTTCAAATCAGACCCTGCAGGTTGAGCTCCTCGGCAGTACGGTGAACGGCGTAGCCAGTATTCTTCTTGAGATTACGTTCTTACTTATCGCATTCGTGGCTGTGCTGGTAGGGATATTTGTACTGGCAATTAGACAGATTATCATTGTAGGCCTAATGATAACTGGGCCATTGGCCTTCGCAGCTTGGGTACTCCCAAATACCGATAAGGCATTCAAGTTCTGGATTTCTAATTTGGTTAAGCTCTCTATGATGGGGCCAATCATTGTAGGTATGCTTGCCGGATCTTTTGTACTAAAAGGTGCGATTGATGCATCTGGAGGAAATTGGATTGTCCAGCTGGGGGGTGCTGCACTACCTATAATCGCCTTACTCTATCTACCTAAAACGTTCAAATGGAGCGGTAGCCTCATGTCCAACACTGGAAGTAAGATCGCTAGCTTTGGCTCAGATCAGGCTAAGAAACAAACTGTTGGTCGGGCTAAGAAAGAGTTCTCTAAGGATGGTGGGTTGAAAGATCGAGCCACAGCTACAGGACTAACTCCAACTCTTGGAAGCAGGAATCGACTGGAGGCTATAGGGGCAGCTGAAGACAGGAGACAAAAGGCAGCTGAGACCGGCGCCAGTCGAGCCGCTCGTATAATTGGTGCGATGGAGGGAGGGAAGAATCACTCAGATAAGATCGCTCAAAACCAACCACTTACCCCAGATGAGGCAGCCGAACACAGCAAGTATACTGCCAAACAAAAAGCGGTTGCAGACTACACTAAAACACTTAAAACACCGGAAGCACAAGCGAAATTCGCAGCCTCCCTGGCTAAGAGTGGTGACCGAACTTCGGTTGCAACGGTACGTGAAGCTATGGGAAGCAGATGGAGCGCTGGAGTCGCTGCAAATTATGGAGATTATGATGCTATGCCAGATATGAGAAAAACGCATGATGAGTGGAACAACGCGCCAGCGGTTGCAGCTACTGCTACAACCCCTGCTATGCCGGCTGGTCTTGCAGGAAAAGCCAAGTTTGTTAAAGATTTGAATGCGGAAAGTTTCGTAAAAACATCGGGCGCCACTCAAAAGGCTCTTTCTTCCCCAGAGCTATTGACACACTTCAACTCAGAAACACTGGAAAGGCTTGGAGACCAGGGCGTTAGGTCTAGGCTTGGTACAGATGCACTTAATAACTTGAGGACTTATAAAGCTACTCTCGCAGCCGGCAATCCGCACATCCAAGCATTAAGCTGGTTGCCATAGGAGACATACCTAGTGCCGCAGTATAAAGTCCCCCAAAACGTAGAGAGCGAAGACACGATCCTTGGTCCGTTGACGATCAAGCAGTTTATATATGTCGTGATTGCGATTGGCTGGGGATTTTTGTGCTGGCGCATGCTTGGCGTAGCCCCAGTCGTTGCTATTGTGCTAGCTCTGCCCGTCTCAGGCCCCCTGTTGGCACTAGGTTTAATCCGCCGCGAGGGTCAAAGCTTCGAAACCTACTTTGTGGCCATGATCCGCTTCTTACTCGTGCCGCGCAGGCGAACCTGGCACAAAGACGAAGCAAAGGTCATCATTAAAGCTGAGGAAAAGAAGCCAGTCGTGCAAATGCCGACGCGCAATCAAGCCCAGGTACGTGGTGAACTGCGCAAACTTGCCACCATCGTCGATAGCCGTGGGCGCATTCCTAAAGGCACAGACGTGCAAGCCGCAGACGCCAATGTGGCCGGTAGTGCGCTCAGCCAACGCGTCGTAACTCCAGAAGCTACACAAGTGGCAGGGGAGATCATTTCCACCAAGGTAGCGGCGCCGCGAACTGACATGCTCGACATGCAGCATAACCCCCAGGCTGTCGCAGTCGGCGAGCTGCTTAAAACTTCTGGCGAAGACCTCAAAGCGCAGGCCATTGCTAACATGCAAAAGGCTGCGACAGAACCAGCTGTTACACCTGCACCTCAAGCACAAGCGTCTTCGCACAACGAGAGCCAAAATGCTATACTACAAAGAGCAGTTCAAAACAGCGATACTATATCTGTGCAGCAGCTTTCTAATCAGGTCAATCGCCAAAACGTCCTGCAACAAGGCCAAAGCGCACAAGTTCGCCAAGCCTAATTTTTCGCTTTAGTACTAATCATCGCAGGTAATGTATATGGCCAACGTAGCTCAATCCAATCCCCATGTGAGTGACCAACAGCGCAAAGCTCTGGCCTCTGTAACGCCGCCTAAGTCCAAGAAGGACCAACGCGCGAGCACCCAAAACCACCTGATGTTTTCTGAAGTTCGCGACAACATCGTGGTCATGCGTGATGGCTCTTTACGTATGGTAATCCTGGCCTCAGCACTCAACTTTGACCTCAAAAGCGCCCGCGAACAGGCAGCTATCGAATACTCGTTCCAGGGGTTCTTAAACGGCTTGCACTTTCCGGTGCAGATTATTGTCCGCTCCCGTAAGATTGATTTGGATAACTACCTAACCAAGCTTGAGCAACGCCAGGCTGAGCAAGAAAACGCTCTCCTAGCTGGGCTAATGGAAGACTATATATTTAACATCCGAGGGCTTCTCGAGGACGTTAACATTATGTCAAAGTCGTTTTACGTGATTGTGCCGTACTTTGTCCAAGCTGTTAGCAAAGATAACATCGCCAGCAAGATCAGTAGCTTGCTCAAAGCCAGTGAAGATGTCGTGCAAAGTAGTGCTGATTATGAAACACACAAGCGTGATCTATTGCAGCGCACCAATTTGGTTGCTCAAGGGTTAGCACAGATCGGCGTGCGAGCAGCCGTGTTGTCTACCCAAGAGCTCATTGAGCTCTACTATGGCTCGTACAACATCGACGAGGCTCAGAACCAGCCCCTCGGCGACGTCGAAGGCATTAGTACTCCCGTGGTGGGGCGTTCAGGACCAGCTCCTATGCCGCACGGGCCCGAGCAACGCGCCGCCGCAACACCACCGCCTGCAGGAGCACCCACACCACAATCAGCGCCTGCTGGCGTTGCTGGGTCAGCAGCCGTAAATCAACCAACCGCACAGCAACCTGCACAAACCATCGTGGCTCAGCCCGGACAGGCTACCCAGATTAGTCAACCGCCAGGAGGGCAGAAGTAGTGGCAGACAAAAAGCCCAAGGTTGACCCCAAAGTCCAAGCCGAGATCAACCGCCGCTTAGCCATCCAAGGCCAAGCGGACAAGATCTACCGCGAGGGCGTCGTAAGCTTGCGTGACATCATTGCGCCCGCCTCGTTTGAAATTGAAAGCAACTTCCTTAAAATTGGCAAGCGCTATGCGCGCACCCTGTTTGTGTTTGGCTACCCCCGCACACTATTTACCGGTTGGCTTTCACCCCTCATCAACATCGACGAGGTCATTGATATTAGCCTCAACATCATCCCGGTGGAGAGCAAAGTAGTACTCGACAACCTTCGTAAGAAGGTAGGGCAGTTAGAGGCCAACTACAACATTAATCAGGAAAAAGGTAAGGTGCGCGATCCAGGGTTAGAAGCCGCCATTCAGGATGCTGAGGAGCTGCGTGATAGCTTACAGGTAGGTTCGGATCGGTTCTTCCGTTTTGGTCTCTACATTACCCTGTATGGTAAAGACCTAGAGGAGCTTGACCTAGTTGGCCGCAAGATCGAAAGCATGCTCGGCAGCAGCCTGATCTACACCAAACCCGCCACTATACAAATGGAGCAGGGCTTTAACTCCACCTTGCCATTAGGACTTGATCAACTCAACGTTTATCGCAATATGAATACCGGTGCACTCTCGACATCGTTTCCGTTTACCACGGCTGAGCTGAGCCAGGACGACGGGGTGCTCTATGGTATTAACCGTCACAACAACGGCCTGGTTATCTTTGACCGCTTTAGCCTAGAAAACGCCAACATGGTGGTGTTTGCCAAGTCTGGTGCTGGTAAGAGTTTTGCTATCAAACTCGAATGCCTGCGCTCGCTCATGATGGGTACCGAGGTAGTGATTGTCGATCCCGAAAACGAATACCGCACCCTGTCTGACGCGGTTGGCGGCAGTTACCTGCACCTTTCGCTTAACAGCAACACCCGAGTTAATCCCTTTGACTTACCAACCACGGTTGACCCCGAAGAAGCCGAAAACGCCCTGCGTGCCAACATCAT
>CAZNJX010000024.1:0-9093 GCA_964573585.1 uncultured Candidatus Saccharibacteria bacterium | reverse complement strand
CACAATCAGCCGGTAGGCGCGGGCTAAGTCACTGAGCGCCACCCTGGTCGCCACCCGCGAGGCATTACTAAGGGCATAGGGCGAAATCCCAAACTCCTTGGCCCAGTCACCACCCTTGCCCAGATTATCGCTCGCCAGCGTAATGTTGCGATACTGCCACACCAGCATAGCTAGGATTTGCTGATCAGCCACACCTTGGCGCGCCAGAGCCTTGTACGTGCTCATGGCTCGCTCCAGGTTGTCAGCTATCACCGCGTCGGTCAGCTCAAAGATAGTCTGCTCCACATTCGCCACCACTAACTCATCAATTGCTGCCTGCGTAACCGTCGGCGCGTAGGCCACGAGCTTATGCACCTCCTGCTCGAGCTGCCACTGATCGTTGCCCACCCTACGGAGTAAGTTCATAGCCAGCCCCGGGGCTATACTGCCACCCAACTGCTTAGCCTCGGCCGCAATCCAGTCGCGCAGCTGTGCATCACTGAGGTTCTTAAACTCCTTGGCTTGTTTGAGTTTCGCGAGTGTTTTGAAGTAGCTACTACGCTTATCGACCTTTGGCTCCTCAATCAGCAGCACGGTGGTGCCAGGTACTGCCTGCAAGATTTCATCAATCCGCTCGGCCGCCTTCTTGTTTTCGCCCAGCCCGCGCACAATTATGAACCGACTAGTGGCCAGCAGCGGCATCACAGCCAGGGTATCGAGCAAATACCCAGCGTTTTTCTCGCTCATATCAACGAGCTCCAAGTTTAAATCCCCATCGGACTTCTGCACATAGTGAGCCTTTAGCCGCTCTACCTCACGCCGCATACCGTAGCTGTTTTCGCCATAAAAGAATAAAATCATAGCTTCTATTGTACCCTACTAGCCAGATGTGGTTCTTGGAAATAAAAAGGACCCCGCCGGCCAGCTCGCCTCCCGAAGGATTTAGAGCTGACCGGCCGAGCCGTGAGTGTGGCTGGCGTGTATACACGCTTCCCCACGGAATGTTACCGGCGCCTAGACCTCAGCCGAAGCTGTAGTCAAGCGAATCTGCAAGCCGAAGGCTGAGTGCCGCGTGCAAGCAGGCAGCGTTGCTAGGTGCAGTTGGCTAAGGCCAACCGAGAGATGCCAACTTCTTTTAACCCTGAGAGGATCAGTAATCTCACCCAGCCTATCAATCGAAGGCGATGCCGTTGCTGATGCTATCGCCCACAGCGCCGCCCTTAGGCATTGTCTGTGTTTCGACTAATTCTCGTCTTTCCGAGCCGTCTTCACCGGTTTTGAATGGTCCGGCAACCTGCCTAGTATTATACTGCCTCGTTAAGCCTATGCAAGCTTCTGGCACTTGGGGCAAATGTGTGTGCCACGGCCGGCCACCCGAATCTTCTCGATCACACTGCCGCACACCGGACATTGCTGGCCTTCGCAACGAAACACTTGCGCAAACTTCAGGTAACTACCCTTGTTACCGTCAGCGTCAACATAGTTCCTATCACTTGAGCCGCCATGATCAATTGAGAGCTGCAAGAAGTATTTGATCGCCTCATGTAGCTTTTTGATCTTCGCGGGCGGCACCTCCCCCACCTTAGTAGTCGGGTGAATCTTAGCCATATGCAGTGACTCATCGGCATAAATATTGCCCACTCCGGCCACAACGGATTGGTCGAGGATCGCCGCCTTGATGCTGGTGCGAGCCCGCTTGTCCAAACGTTTACGAAACTCGGCCAAGGTGAATTCTGGCCCGAGCGGCTCGGGCCCCACACGCTTAAAGAAGTCAATTTCCATTACCTCGGGCGTAGGAATAAGCTTAAGCCAGCCAAATTTGCGCTGGTCGTTAAAGAACAATTGCGCTGTGCGCTCGCTTGACGTAAGGTCAAACGTCACCCTAGTAGATCTGTCTGGCAACTCGCCAATCAAGCTGTCGTTGGGGTGGCCAGCTCCCCAACGCTCACCACTGCCCGCTCTATACACTAACTGGCCTGTCATCTTTAGGTGAATGACAAGCGTGTAGTTGGTGCTTAGCTCTATAAGTAGTACCTTTGCGCGGCGCCTTACCGCTGTGATGCTAGAGCCTATTACGTACTTACTAACCTGCATCGGGTCATTCGGAAAGCCCTTAGGCCAATCAAAGTCGACTGCCGTAATGCTCATACCCGGCAGATATTTGCTAAGACCAATTCGAACTGTTTCTACTTCTGGCAACTCTGGCATATATACTCCTTTGAGTCCATTATATGCAGCTGATTGGAGAAAGAATAGTAAAGCCTGCTTAAGTACCCCTGCAGCTCCGCGACATTCGAAGATCCTGGACGTGTTACGGAGTATACAGAACAGAAAGCTCGAGGATGGCCGAGAGATCTATCGCATACTCCCCGTTATCTCGCTCCCTCCTTGTCATTCCCTCCTTCATTCCTTCTGTCATTCCCGCCCTGAAATGACGGAGGGAAGAAGTATCATTCTCTACACAGAGCTCTGTCCGTGATTATTGACATATTGCAGTCAGTGTGGTATACTACATGTGTCCTTTGGAAAGCCCAAAGGGAGCAATTTGAGAAGGAAGGGAGTCTGTCGTGGCAGACGACAAGGGTAAGGCCAAGAAGATCAACTCCACGATCGACAGCGTCCTCTGGAAGCTGATCGGAGGTACCTTCCTGCTGATACTCATCAGGGTGTACCTCTCCACGATCGTGATCATCGTGGGCCTGATCGCGGCGATTGCCCTGGCGATCTACCTGTTCGTGCGGTTCAACCGCGAACGCAACGAGCACCGCGAGTACCGCCGCACCCACCCGTAGCACCCGCTACCCAAGTGTTAGCGTAAGCTGACAAAGGAGGAGGCGCCTATGCGCTTTCAATGGGTTGTGCGAGTGATCGTGCAGCCTTCGGTTTTGGCCTCCGGGTCAAAATCAATCTGCCCCTTCCCTTCTCAACCCGTGTAACCAAATGTGTGTTTGGTCTGACGAGCTCAAAAGAGCGAAACACGATAAATCATTGCTATACTATACGTATGAACGGCGAATTCTCTCACTACCCCGACAACGAACCGATGCCCAAGGGAGCAGAGCTCCAGGCTGACACTATTGCGAGATTTACGGCCGAAGTAGAACGCCTAGCAAAGCCGAAGTGGCACCACGATATAGCCAACGAGACATCAGGCGAGGAGGGCTCCCAATGGTACTGGGACGTTATAACCAACTCCTTGATACTTGTCTCGCGCGAACACCAAGCCACGGGCGGATGGAAGCGCAACGAATGCGCGGTTACGATATATGAAGAAGCAGAGCCCCAAGGGAAAAATGATCTTGCACAAATAAGTCGATCGTTTCGCTTAAACGTTGATCGTCCAAAGACATCAACTGCCGAAGTTGACCTTACAAGCTACTCACAGGACAGTCACCGTGAGGCATACGACCCGTCCAACATTGAGGCGTTGCCAAACCCAACCGACGCAGAGCTGAGCAGCTTAGAACGAATGAGAGCGAGGTTGCGTAGACAGCTTAGGGAGCAAGAGCAAAGAAAAGAAGGGGTACATATCAGCCAACTACCTCCGGTGGGCACACTAGATGCCGAGTTTGTGGATGTCTTAAAGATTTTGACGCGGCTTGAACAAAGTGACGAGATCGAAGAAGGCCTTATTCACAATCGGCCATACAGATTAGTCCCTGAAGACAACTAAAGCCGCTCTATATATTCCCGAAACGCCGCGAAGCCCTGGCTGTAATGATAGCCCTGCATGCCAGCCGCAATTGCCGCCTTAACATTGGGCTCCCTATCATCAACAAACAGGATCTCGCCTGCTGGCACGGCCACCCCGCCCAAGAGTGTGGCGTAAAAGCCTGGCTGCGGTTTAATTACCCCCATGTCCGAGGACACAAAGACATGCTGAAATATACCGTCAAACCCGTCCTGGTGCAGGAGCTCCTTGAGCAAGCCAGCACTAGCGTTACTAGCAATGTAGAGCTCGTAGCGCGGGGCAAGGTCGTTCTTTATGTAGCTCAACAACATCGGCTCCAAGGCCGTCACGCTATGCTCTTTTGCCTTCAAGACTGCTGCGTCCACACCGGCTACCTTGGCAACTTGTGCGTAGTACTCGTCACCGTCAAGGCGACCGAGATCGCGCTCGCGGAATAACCTGTGAACCTCAGCCTGAGCGGCCTCGGGCAAACCTGAGCTATCCACCCAGTTATGGCCGTAATCGTTTAGGATCACACCAAAGCAATCAAAGGCAATCGCGCGGATCATACCGCCTCCATACTCCCCCAGCTACTGCCGGCCGAAACGTTTACTTCTATAGGAACGCTAAATTTGTGCACGTCGAGCATATCACGGCGGAGCACGGCAGCAACCTCTGCCACCTGGTCGCTCCCACACTCTACGATCAGTTCGTCATGAATCTGGAGGAGCATTTGGGCTCCTTCGGGCAGGGTTTGGGCGATCTTGATCATGGCCAACTTCATCATGTCGGCCGCCGTGCCTTGCAAAGGCATGTTCACAGCGGCACGCTCGGCCGCGGCGCGAATCACATAGTTGTTTGATTTAACATCCGGACAAGGTCGGCGGCGACCAAACAACGTCTCTGTATAGCCCTTAGCGTGGGCATGTATCTTAATTCTTTCAATGTAGTCAGCTACTCCTTTGCGAAGCTCAAAGTAGCGGTCGATAAAGGCGCGGGACTGGGCATAATCCATACCAGTCGCCTGACTTAAACCATGCGGACTCATGCCGTAGAGGACGCCAAAGTTAATGGTCTTGGCTCCAGAACGCTGATCCTTAGTGACTTCACTCGGATCTATCCCAAACATCTCAGCAGCAGTTAGTGTGTGGATATCCATACCGCTCTTAAACGCCTCGATCATTGGTTTGTCGGCCGCCAGTTCAGCAGCCAAGCGCAGCTCGATCTGGCTGTAGTCGGCCGCCACAAGCACCTTGCCCTTGGCGGCTACAAACGCTTTGCGGATTTCACGACCCAACTCTGTTCGCACCGGTATATTCTGCAAATTGGGGTTGGTCGAACTCAGTCGCCCCGTCTGGGCAATGGTTTGACTATAGCTGGTGTGAATCCGGCCGGTCGTTGGGTTCACCAGTAGCGGCAAAGCGTCCACGTAGGTACTCTTAAGCTTGGCTGACTCGCGGTATTCGAACAGCAGATCAATAATTGGGTGCACACCACGTAGCTTTTCGAGCTCGCTTGCCGCGGTCGAGACACCAGTCTTGATCTTCTTGAGCGCCGAAGACTCGATCTTGAGCTTATCAAACAGAATCAGCTTGAGCTGCTGCGTCGAGGCAATGTTAAACTGCTCACCAGCTAAGTCCCATATCTGCTCTTCGATCTTGGTTAAGCGAGTATTAATTTCCTTGGCAAACTTGCTCAGGAAGTCCACATCCAGCTCAACGCCAGCACACTCCATGTCGCCCAGGACCGGTATAAGCGGCCACTCCATCACCTCGGCTACCTTGTCGACCTCACCGTAGCTTTT
Organism: uncultured Candidatus Saccharibacteria bacterium; assembly: GCA_964573585.1. Lineage (GTDB taxonomy): Bacteria > Patescibacteriota > Saccharimonadia > CAILAD01 > JADZBC01 > CAYPSN01. The sequence continues at coordinate 3,640 of CAZNJX010000024.1, read as the reverse complement.
GAGCTGTTTATTAAGCAACTCATAGAGTCGCCAGCTCATATCAGCATCTTCGGCCGCATAAACCGCAGCTTCACCCACCGGCACTTCGGCAAAGGTCTTTTGGTCTTTGCCTTTAGCCCCAATCAGCTCCGTAATCTCAACCATCTCAATACCCAGCTCCGCGTAAGCGAGCGCGCTAAGCGTCTGAGCCCGCCCAATCGGGTTAAGCAAGAACGCGGCTATCATGGTATCAAAGCAAACCGGGCCTACGCTGATGCCATAGCGCTTCATGACCTGATAATCAAACTTGATGTTGTGCCCAACCTTACCTACGTTAGCACTCTCAAGCACCGGCTTAAGAACCGCTAAGGCCTTGTCCAAACCAATTTGTTTGCCCGCAGTATGCCCGAGCGGCACATAGTAGGCCTGTGCCTTCTGCCAGCTGAAGCTCAGGCCGACCAAGTTAGCGTTAATCACATCAAGGCTATCTGTTTCGGTATCAAACGCAACCACCTTTTGTTTGGCAATGTTAGCTGCCAGTTCCTTGAGCATCTCGAGCGTATTCACACAAATATAGCTTGCGCTTTTTAAGTGATCACGGTTGGGTTCTGGCCTGACCTTGGCCTCGTTCTCATCTGAAAACAATGATTCTTGATCACTTATTGTGTTCACTGTATTGTGGCCTGGCAGTTTGGCAAGCAAGCTTCTAAACTCGAGTCGATGAAAGAGTTCGTGGACGTGCTTTTTGTCGTAATCATGAATATGGGCGCGCCTGAGGTCAAAGTCGAGCTCCACGTCACGGCTAATGCGCGAGAGCGTTAGGCTAAGCTCCGCTAAGTCGCGGTGCTCGACTAGTTTGTTACGTACTGCAGGCCTGAGCTCGTCTAAGTGGTTGTAAATACCGTCCAGAGTCTTGTATTTGGCAACGAGCTCGGTGGCTGTTTTATCCCCCACTCCAGGCACTCCTGGAATGTTGTCGCTCGTATCTCCCTTAAGCGCCTTATAGACCACAAACTCTTCGGGGGTAACACCGTACTTTTCTTCGACGGCAGCGCGGTCGTAAAGCACTGTATCGCTAAAGCCGCGTCGCATAGTGTAGACCTTGACGTGATCATCAACCAATTGGAGCTCGTCCATGTCTCCTGTTACGATCACCACCTCACACTATTTGCCGTATTTGTGTGCAAGCGTACCAATTACATCATCCGCCTCATAACCCTCGCACTCCATGAGCGGCATATTAAACGCCTCGACCACCTCACGGGTGAGCGGCATTTGAGCAATCAGCTCGTCATCGGTCTTCTTACGCGTGCCCTTGTAGGCATCATAAAGATCATGGCGAAAGGTCTTACCTGGCAAGTCCCACGCAACCGCCACATAGTCAGGCTTTAGATCCGTCAATGCCTTAAGCATAATGGTGACGAAGCCATACACGGCATTGGTCGGCGTACCGTCCTTAGTAGAAAGGTACGGAATGGCATGGTAGCCGCGGTGCAACAAGGCGTGACCGTCGAACAAAACGAGTTTTTTACGTTGGCTCATAGCTGTATTATAGCTTATCCACGTGCGATGTGCTTTAATGTGGGTATGCCTGGCGAATTACCCTTCCCAACTCCACATAGTCATGACCCTCACGGCGCAGGTAGCCCCGATAATACTGAGGGCGACGCAGCCAAGCCCTTGCCTGACACAGAAGATGATCTCGACCCCGCCAATGCGGCCAGACTCGCCGAGGCTACCGACAGAGAATTCACACACCTAAAAGCATTCTTATCTGATATAGGCTATGACCCAGGCGACCTCACACTAAAGCAGGCGCGAGATCTCTATATATTGGTGAAGGATGAAGGTCTACTAAAGAGATATATTCCGAAAGCACGCGTTATGAGTGAGGCAACAACTGCCCTCTTAAAGCGCAACGGATATTCGCCAGAGAATATGGACGTGATAGCGCTAGCCCAAGCAATAAAAGCTTCCGAGCAGAGGGAGGCCGACCAAGCGGCCTTGCCGCCCACGCGCACTCCACCGCCACCACCTCCACGGTCTTAAAGACAAACCAAGCAGCGCCCAGTAAGGGCGCTGCTTGGTTTTAAAAACAATTTGAAATCTTAGCCTAGGTAATCACGGAGCTTCTTGGCATCTTTGTGTCGGCGCAGTTTGGCAAGAGCCTTAGCTTCGATCTGACGAATGCGCTCGCGCGTCACACCAAATTCCTGGCCGACTTCCTCGAGCGTATGCCCGCGGCCGGTCTCTAAGCCAAAACGCATGCGCAATATCTTCTGTTCGCGCGGCGTCAGCAGTGAGAGCGTTTCGTCAATGTGCTCCTTAAGCAATTCATAAGTAGCGGCCTCCTCGGGACTGACGTTGTTCTCATCCTCAATAAAGTCACCCAGGCTCGAATCCTCGTCCTCACCCACGGTAGCGTCTAGGCTGGTCGTGTCCTGCGATATCTTAATAATGTGGTTTACCTTGTCCACGTCGATCTCGAGTTCCTTACCAAGCTCCTCTGGCGTCGGTTCGCGGCCCAACTCCATAGTTAGCCGGCGCTGCGTGCGCACCAGCTTGTTGATTGTCTCGACCATGTGGACAGGAATGCGAATAACCCGAGCTTGATCAGCAATAGCCCGCGTAATAGCCTGACGAATCCACCACGTGGCATAGGTGCTAAACTTAAAACCCTTGGTGTAATCAAACTTCTCTACGGCGCGCAAAAGGCCGGTGTTGCCTTCTTGAATCAGATCAAGCAGATCAAGTCCGCGGCCAATGTACTTTTTGGCAATACTAACTACCAGACGCATGTTGGCTTCAGCCAAGGCGTCCTTGGCAGACTTATCGCCCTTCTCGATGCGTTTAGCGAGCATTACCTCGTCCGCACCAGTAATAAGTGGGATCTTACCAATCTCGCGCAGGTAAAGGCGCACTGAGTCATCAGCAATGTCTTTGAGCGTTGCGTCATTAACAGCGTTTTCGATGTCTTCTTCGGGCTCAGTCTCCCAGATCAACTTGTCTTTCTGGTCGGTGATATCAATTCCCTGCTCAATCAGGGTAGAATAAAGGTCATCGAGTGCTTCAACATTCTCTTCTGCATCAGGAACCGCTGCCAAAACTTCTTGCTGGGTTACAAAGCCCTGCTCGCGACCTTTGGCCAATAGTCGCTCTACCTCGGGTGTCTGCTCTTGCTTATCGTCCTTTGGACCAGCCGCAGCCACAGGCAAATCTTTCTTTGCCATAAATATATTACTCCTCGTTTAGTAGTGCTTGATAATCTGTCAGGAGGCGTTTAACGCCAACCCGATCCCCAGCGGCTTCAGCCTCGGCAATCTGCTTTGCTAACCGTCGCTTATTCAATTCTCGATTTAATTTTTGCAATCTATGCACTTGGGTGTAGGCTTCGAGCCCAATATCGTGCTCCGTAAGACCGGAGTATTCTTCTTCACCCTTTAACGCAAGAATTTTAACATCATTCTCTCTTTCGTGCAAGTATTTGGCGAGCGTTTCGAGCTTAGACTTGGGGTACTTCTGCAAGATAACAAAAAATGGCCGGTTCGCCTCGCTGATATGCTTGAGCACAATATCGCCAACCGCCATGCGTGCCGCTGGGTAGGCAAACATCAGCTAAAGCAAGCCCTGTACAGTTCTTTCCTGCTTGGTCATGGTGCGG
>CAZNJX010000023.1:0-9361 GCA_964573585.1 uncultured Candidatus Saccharibacteria bacterium | reverse complement strand
ACCAAGCAGCGGGGGCTCATGCGTACCAAGGCTGTAATTATCTGTGCTGGCACGTTCCTTAACGGCGAGATTGTGGTCGGGGATAGAGTGGTGCGCAAGGGTGGGCGGATTGACGAAGACTCAGTCGATGGCCTAACGGCCTCCCTGGTTGGGCTGGGTCTCAAACACGGCCGGCTTAAGACTGGCACACCGCCGCGCATTGCCCGCGACAGCATTGATTACTCCAAGATGGAGCTAGCTCCTGGCAGCGATGGGCCAGTGAGCTTCAGTTATCCAGATAGGCAGATTTTACCACTCGAGGCTCAGGAGCCGTGTTATTTGACCTACACGACGCCTGAAACACATAAGGTAATCATGGATAACCTCAAGACGTCGCCAGTGTTCTCAGGCATGATTACGGAGCGGGCACCGCGTAGCTGTCCGTCACTTGATCTCAAGGTAGCGAACTTTCCAGAAAAGTCGCGCCATCCGTTATTCATCGAGCCCGAGGGGCGCCCAGATGGTGCAGATGGGCAGCGTATGTATATTCAGGGTGGCTCGCTCGCGTTCCCAGAGGACGTCCAGGAGCGGGTTATTCGCTCGGTGCCGGGCTTAGAAAAAGCCCGTTTTTTGGCTCATGGCTACGCAGTTGTCTACGACTACTTTTTACCCCACCAACTCAAACTTACATTGGAAACAAAAGTTGTTCAATCGCTCTATTTTGCTGGTCAAATGAACGGTACTACCGGCTACGAAGAAGCAGCCGCTCAGGGCCTTATATCAGGTATAAATGCAGCTCACAAAGTACTTGGCAAGGGTGAATTTACGTTGGATCGAGCACAGGCCTACATTGGTGTTTTGATTGAAGATTTAACGACCAAAACGCACGTGGAGCCGTATAGAATGTTCACCAGCCGGGCCGAATATCGCCTGTTGTTGCGCAACGACAATGCCGATCTTCGGCTCACAAAAATCGGTCACAAACTTGGCTTGGTTGCCGCCGAGGCTTACGCACGGGTGCGTAAACGGCAGCAGGCGATCGCCACTGGCTTAAAGCAGCTTGAGCAACTAAGAATCAAGCAGCCACACGGCAAGGTTTCCCTCTACGAATACCTAGCGCGACCAGAGGTACGTCTGATTGATTTACAGCGCGACTATGACCTTAAGATTGCTGCCGACGCGCTCGAGGCCGTTGAGCTCGAAGCCAAGTATAGTGGCTACTTTGCTCGTCAGGAGCGTGACGCTCAGCGTTTGCACGAGAAGGCCAGCCAGCCAATACCGCCAGACCTTAATTACGATGGGGTGCGAGGGCTGCGCAACGAAGCCCGCAAGCGCCTTGGCGAAATTCAACCCACCACCTTGGCTCAAGCCAGCAAGGTACAGGGCATAACCCCGGCGGACTTAAGTATTCTTATGATCGCGCTCCATGCTCACAAGCACCGTGGCCAGGCAAGGGCCAAAACTGCTACAATACAGTCTTGAATACAAAAGGAGAATTAATGGAACGAACACTCGTAATTATTAAGCCTGATGGTGTCGCACGCGGTCTTATGGGCCGGATTATTAAGCGATTTGAAGACGTCGGCATGAAGGTGGTGGGCATGAAGCTTATGAACGTGAGCGAGGAGCATGCTGGAGTCCACTATGATGGTTTGGCAGAACGCGTTAGTCAGAAGGTGTATGATCAAGCTAAATCCTACCTATCAGAAGGACCAGTACTAGCATTTGTGCTTGAGGGAGTTGGAGTGATTGCTGCGGTACGAAAGATGGCTGGTACGACTGAGCCATTTGGTGCTGCTCCTGGAACGATTCGTGGCGACTTTGCGCACGAGAACTATGATTGGGGGGATAGCAACAATAAGTCTCTACGTAATCTAGTGCACGCGTCTGGGAATGCTGAGGAAGCCAAAAACGAGATTAAGTTGTGGTTTGCAGATGAGGACCTACATGATTATTCAACGGTGCATCAGATTCACACTTTTGGACGCTAAACACGAGTAGATACTAATACAGGGAAAGCCCCGAGTAACCTCGGGGCTTTTTGGTGCGTGTTCTGCGGGACCGGTCCTGTGCCGTAATCCCGCGCTTCATCTGTCGATGCTTTGGAGTATGGCGCCTACAATCAAGCCGATGAATCGACCAATTCGGTAAGCGACGAGTTGGGATCGGGTTTCGGGCTGCACTTAGCGCTCGCGCTCTGCCCGCCGCCGACGCTTGCGCCGACGTTTGGTCCAGGCCGGCCAGTACAGCCAAATAAACCCAACCCCGACAACGATTGCGCTCACGTTGGCCAGGTCGAGCTTCATCAGCGAGCTCGTCTCAGTGGTCGAGTGGCACGCCACATCACTGCGATAGGCCCGAGTACAAAAGCGACTCCAGTTGCTTGATCGAGGATGTGTGGTCCTCCTTGATACCGCAATTCCTTTGGTTGCGCTCGGTCTGCATGCTTGCGCTCACTGGCGAACGCCAAGCTGATGATAGCCGTTGCAGCCGTAAGGCCGAGCGAGGCTATGGTCCCAATTGTTTTCAACGTTCACTCCGGGTTCTTTGCTCGTGCGCGGATCGCACGACGCATGGAGAGTATTATTGAGTAAATAGTTTCTAAACACAAGTACGGAGCTACTGGTTGAGCTAAAAAGTTGCAGGCTTTTCTATTTGAACTTTATCGACTGGGTAATGTTCTTAAACAGGCTTTGGACTTGGTTAGCGTCTTTTTGTGGAGCTGCGAGTGAGAAATAATACAGGGTATCACTTTTGAACACATTGAGAACCCAGGTGTTCAAATACTGTGCCTGGATTGCAGCGTTGCCATCAATCTTGGTTGTGATTACGTTCTTATACTCACTGGGTGATGCTTTCATAAACCCCAGGGTTGATTCGTACGTTGAAGATTTTATATCTGTTACGCCTGGGATTACATTCGACTGCAGTGCAAATACGTAACCCTTATTGCTGGCTGGCGTGTTTGTACCGAAGGTCTGGGCGTCGTCTTTGTAGTCGGGTGAAGCAAGCAATATAGCCTTGGGCGAGAGTGGAGACATGCCTACTTTCCAATCGACTGGATGCATAAGTGAGAGGCTGCCGTCCTTGTACTCTTTGTAGCCCTTCAGGCTGTTGTTTGTGGCGGTTCCGTTTGAGGAACGTTCGGAACTATTATTTGTAGTTGTTTTGTTTTTTGTGAAAAAAAGAAGGCCGAGAATAACTGCAGTAGCCAACATAACAATAAGGAGGGTAGAAACAATAATGATCAGATGTGCTTTGGCTGGCTTTGGTGGTGCTGTAGCTGTAGCGGCTTGGACAGGCTGAGTGGCTGCAGTAGTGCTGAGCGGATTCTGTGGCGAGGTTTGGCTGGCTGGTGGAGGTGTGTTCTTCTCGTCCATGGCTTTTTATAAATCCTTATGCTTATTAATTGATTTTAGCATAAATAAAAACTCGAACTTTGTCGATCTTGCTACTTTTTACGCCTAGTTATCTTGAGGTTTTAGCTCAGTGCACATGTTATACATGTGTGAGACCAAGAACACATCGCCTAAACTCACAATGCGTTGATTATGAACTTGGGTGATGTCAGAGTATCGTTCTGGCGTACGCTGCACATTGATGCGTGCAGGACATGGCTCTGGTTCGATCGGGGCAGGTGCCCTTCGGAATGGTCCCAGCAAATGTAAGCCTCGAGTACCCTCGTTGCTAATCGCACAGTTGATAGTAGATACTCGACTTGAGCCGATCGAAGTGGTTGGTGAAGACGTAGCTACCATCATCCTGCTTAATCGCATACTTGACGTCCTTTGCTGGTTCGACCAATTCGGCATCCCCAATGATCGCTTCAAGCATCGATTCGTCGCGTCCCCAGCATATGCCAAGGAGCGCTAGGGCCCTTAAGGCTGCGTCCTCGCGGTTGATGACGGGCAGGTTGACAGCTGCAGGTCTACCCGTGCGAACGATACTCTCAACAAGCTTCTCGAGATCGTCGAGGCACGTAGGCTTCTCTGGTCGTATCATGGGTTCTCGCTCTCCAAGTGGGTGAGAATGTAGCTATAAGTTACCACAGATTGCCCGAGTCTTACAGTATCGATTAGAGCTTTGGTACCCTGGGAGGGAATCGAACCCCCGACGCTCTCCTTAGGACGGAGACGCTCTATCCACTGAGCTACCAGGGCATGTCGCATTATACTGCTGGCACGGTCTTGTACTGACCATGCAAGGGCGCGGTTTTTGGTAGCCTCGGCACTGAGCGAGCAAAGGCTCCAAGTAGTCATTATAGCACCAAGGAGCGCGGGAGCGCCGCTCAGGACTTGACAAAAAAGCGTAAGAGTTGTATTTTTAGGGCGTCCGCAACCTACTCCTAGGAGGATAGTATGTACTGCACGAATTGTGGTGCCGCTGTTCCTCTGAAGGAACAGGATTTGGCGCGTACCTGTGGAAGTTGTGGCGAGGTACTGTACCGACCCGCACCAAGCATCGAAGTCGATGCCGACACGGCGACGGTCAGCTCGATCCTACCAGATCGGGAAGTCACCGAGGCAACCGTTCGGCGTCACCCTAGCACTGGCCATCGCCCTGAGCCACCAGTCTCGGACACGGTTGGGCCGTTTGTGCACCTCAGGGTCTTTACCGGTCGTTGGGAGGATGTGTGGGTCGAGGCCCCCAATGTCACGGCGGCTCGCAAGATCGTGTTCGAGAGCAGTGATCTGCAGCCCATGCCGATTGATGGCGGACGTAGCTGGGGGTTTGGTCAGGCATTCATCCTGAACCAGGCAGAAGCTACGGAGAACAAAGGTGTCTTCGATGTTCTTCCAGCTGATCTTGTTTACTACCTGGATCGGTTTGGTCGCAAGCAACGGATTCACCACGGCTCACCCCCGCAGGCCTAGGCCGCCAAGCAATGGGCCTTATGCACACACCCGGTCTTCTTTCAGCCAAAGGAAGACCGGGTTGCCTTTTACGTCATGATATCTGGCACAGTATAAGCATAAGCTGCTACAATGGAGCCATTATGGCAGAGACCAAGAAACCCGTTAAACGCGACCTATCTCACAACAGGGAGTTTCCTGGCCAGCATGACGATGAACAGGTGTTGGCAGTGGTGCGGCAATTTATCGTAGCTTTGAGGCACCAAATTATCATTGGCGGGGTAATGATCGTGCTTGTTATGTTGCCGTGGTCGCTTTCGAACAACTTCGCTGCTGGCCTGGTAGGAATTACCACCAACATCATGCTCTTTGGCTTCGTTGCCTTCTTAGCGTATGCTCTGTGGCAGTGGGCAGGCTGGTACTATAGTGTCTTTATATTGACCTCGAGCCGATTGATTGTGATCAAGCAGCGCGGTTTTTTTAACCGCCAGGTCTCAGAGCTCGCGCTTAACAACGTGCAGAGTGTTAACTACCACATCGATGGCTTTAACGCTGCGGTGTTTGGGTATGGTAATGTGCGCGTGCAAACCCTGTCTGGGTCGGGGGACTTGGATCTTAACTTTGTGCATCACCCGGCGGTATTTCAGCAGCAGATCCTCACAGCTGTACATAAGCATGGTTCGACAACTGAGCCCGTTTCGTGATAGTATGGATTGTAAATAACACGAAGTAATAAGAGGGTATATCACACAATTATGGCACAAGATCCAGACATTAAAGCGAACAAGAAACCGGCTAAGGCAACATCGTCGAAGCCAGCTACAAAGCCTACAAAGGCCAAAAGGCCAGTAGCTAAGGCAAGTCAGCCCGAGGCTTTGGCTGCGACCAAATCGGTAGCGTCAGAGTCAGGAGCCAAGCAACAGAGCTTTCAGGATCGCTTGAGTAAGCTTGGTGTCAAGAATGGCCCGAGCAAAAAGACGGTTAGCCTGGTCGCTGGCGGCGTGGTGGCGGTTATTCTGCTCTCCGTTGTTGCCTTTGGGGTGGCGATTTATAAATACAAGCAAACCAACCGTGCTGTGCGCATTGTTGCTAGCATTGTGCCATACCCAGTCTCGAGCGTGAACGGCAACATTATATGGAACACCACGAGCTACAAGGACTACTTGTTTGAGCTAGCGAGTGTCAAGAAGTTCTATACTTCGCAAGGTCAGGACTTAAACTCAGCAGAGGGCAAAAAGAAGCTTGCCCAGCTTAAGCAGGATTTGATTAAGCAACAAGAAGACAATCTGTTGACTCAACAAGCTGCCAGGAGATACAAGATTGTTGTTACTAACAAAGAAGTGGATACGGAGTTTAACGAGCTGGTCAAGAACGCTGGTGGCATCGACAAGGTCAAGACCACGCTAACGAAGCTGTATGGTTGGACGGTAGATGACTTCCGTGGCAAGGTGCGTGAGAGCATAGTCCAGAAGAAGCTTGGTGAGAAGATCTCGTCCGATGCGTCGCTGAACGGTGGTGCACAGAAGCAGGCCGAAGATATCTTAAAGCAAGTTAAGGGTGGCGCTGACTTCGCCGAGCTTGCCAAAAAGTACTCACAAGACGGCAGTGCCTCTAATGGCGGCGATCTAGGGTTCTTCGGTAAGGGTCAGATGGTACCAGAGTTTGAGCAGGCTGCCTTTGCCCTCGAAACAGGCGCTGTCAGCGGTATTGTAAAGACTCAGTATGGTTATCACATCATCAAGGTAACCGACAAGAAGGATGATCAGGTAAAGGCCTCACATATATTGATCAAGGGTACGGATTTGGAGAGCTGGCTCAAGGCGCAGCGCACCAAGGCAAAGATCAAACAGTACTTTAGACCATAAGTTTCTTAAAGCTTAGACTAAAGACATAAGAGCGCCCATTTGGGCGCTCTTATCGTATTGCGAATTATTGCTAAAATGGGTGCGCCGCTTCACCCGAGAGGAGGTATTAGCTCCTTGTCTTGCGAGTGAAACGGCGTGGGGAGTAGCTAGTGTTCTAAGCTACTCGTGGCTGCTGTCTGAACCCTCACCCACGAGGGTGCGTGAGCGGTGGTAGGACGGGTGGTTGGGACTGTGCGGCGGCTTGCCACTGGCTCCGAATCGCTGGCCCTTGCTACGGGAGTGAGCGGAGGCCAGAGGGATCCACTCGAAGTGGCTACGCAGGCGTGCAGCCAGCGTGCGCGGCTGAGCGCCAGATCGCACGGCGCCATGCTCGTTGAGCAGGCCTAGCACCAGGCCGATTACTACCACACAGGCGATCGCCAACAGCCAGGCGAAGGTCTGAACCCCCAAAGTACAAAATACGCTCAAATGTCCTCCTTAGAACTTGATTACGAGCGAGAGCATATGATAGCAGGTTCGTGCAGGTAGTGCAAGTGAAATGAAGAGCCCCCGGACGGGCATCTTCATTTGCTTGAAGCAAAAACGCCCGTTCCGGAGGCGGTCTGGTGAGAGTCAGTTGAGGAGAGGGTTGACCGTGAAGTACGGCTCGCGGCCATGGACACCGCTGCCTACGATTCGTAGGAACTGCCGATCAACGTCGCTCATGACGGGGAGGCTCTCGTGCGGGGTGAGGATCCCAATGCGGTGGACGTCACCAGCTTGCATGAGGGTGGCGGTCTCGAGGGGGTACATCTCGGCCTTGTTGCCGATGTCGCCATCCCAGGAGGTGTCGGGGTGCTCAGCATTCCAGATGGCACAGCTGTCATCTAGGTTGTTGGCGAGCAGGATCTCGACCTCGGGATCAAGGGTCACGTTTTGGGTGCTACCCCAGCCCCACGTGTAGGCTCCGTTGTGCGGTCGCAGACCAGCTTCTGTGTGGAGGGCACGTCCAAACTTCGCACGTGCTCCGCGGTGTGGCATGCCAGCGACGACGGGGGACTCGTCGATGGTCAGAAAGCCGATGGCACCGGCCTCCAGGAAGTTCGCTGCGATGATCTCGTAGTACGCGGCGTAGTCTTCTGGAACCGAGTCCGGGTCGCCCTGGATGTAGGGCATCATAAGACAACGGATCCCGGAGTACTCTGGGAAGGCCACGGTGCCGATTGCTTGGGCGGTCATAGAGAACCTCATAGGTGCAGTTGTGGATTGCCACAAAGCGTCCAAGGTGGACGATTGCGTCATACTAATCTCTATAGGTACAAAAGTCAATAGCGAGCCGTAGCGGATGAAGTTAGAACTTATTTTTTATCACAAGGTATGGAAAAGCCCCTCGGAGCCCTCCACGCGTACTGACTACGGTTTCGGGCCCGTTGGGGCAAGTGGGTGCTCTCAAGTCCAGTAGAGGATGATCGGCCAGTCATCAGGAAGCGCCAAGACGTAGGCAAGCGCTGCCTTATTGAGAGGGTGTTCTTCCTCAGGAAGGGCGATGTGGGCAAACGCTGAGGGGTAGCAGTACTCCAGGGGTTTGCCGTAGGAATCTGTCGAGATCGACGGTTCGTCTGACTCTCCTGTAATGTAGTGCCCATCGAGTCGGTAGGCCTTCGGGACGGGATGACGTTTGAACGCTTCGTCGTTCATGGCATCCACGAGTGAATGTGAAGCAGTGACGTGTAGCTCCACAGGGATCTCATGGGCAGCAAGAGCAGGTTGGAACTTCGTAGCCCCAAGGCTACTCGGACTGGACATGATGAGCAGTCTGCAATCCAAAGACATGTGAGTTAAACCTCCAAATAGGGGATAATACCAGACTTACGTCACATAGTAGCATATTAATAATAGCTAGTCAATACTTAGTGGCCGTAGCGGATGAAGTTAGAACTTTCTTTCTAAGAGATGCGAAAGCTCCCGGCTTCCACATCCATCCTGCGTGAGGATGAAGGAAAGATCTGGGAGCTCGGTTCTTGGTGCGCTCAGAGCACACCCTGGTCATAGGTCGATTTCCAGAACGTGTGCGGACCGATCTGCAGGTAGGCACCGGCATGGCCCACTCCGCCGAACAGCCTGTTCAGGCCGCGCACGATGTGGAGAGCGATGTTGTCGCCCTTATCCACGCGTCCGCCGATAGGGAAGCCGTTGACGTGGCAGGTGATGGCGAAGCGCGGATCCATCCGCTGTGCCTCGAAGACGTTCAGGATCACGTCGTTGGCCGGATCAGCGATGCCGAAGGCATCTGCGATGACCGTTCGGCCATCGCATTCGATCATGCTGACGAAGCTCTCTGGAGCGCCTTCGGCAATGGTAAGAGCGGCGACCACCATGGTTGAACCTCCTTGGGTGCTGTGCGCTGCACAGTACGTCCACGATGGACGATAAAAGACATAATATCATAAAAAGTTATAAATTGCAATATGGTGGGCCCGACCGGATTACTATAAGTATAATTTCCTCACATGCTCGAAGCTAAGAGGTAGCTTCTGTGCGTGTTCGTCATTATTGAACCGCGGTAACGAATAGCGAGCTGGCGCTCACCCAAAGTAAAAACCCCACTCCTGTAGGGTGAGGTTCTTACTTTGGCGGGCCCGACCGGATTCGAACCGGCGATCTCCTCCGTGACAGGGAGGCATG
>CAZNJX010000022.1:0-9595 GCA_964573585.1 uncultured Candidatus Saccharibacteria bacterium | reverse complement strand
AGTATTTACCTGGTGGCTTGTGAGGGGGGCACAGACAACGTTGAAATTAATACAACGTTCATTGCTAAAGTCATGGTGCGCCCTGGTCAATGGCTGCTGATTGGTGCTCATTCAGCACGACAGACTGTCAGGGTGGCGGCCGGGCTAGCTGATGTGGGTATGGTTACCTACGCCACGAGTACGCAGCTCGGCTCCCAGCTTAGCAGCGCAATCCCTATACTGGCTAGTAGCCAAGGGATTACGGCTCAATGTTGGCCAGACCGGACGGTGGTAGCACTAGACAGTTACGCCGGGCTCTTGGCTTTTAGCCATGATGTACGGGCACGCAAGTATGCTTATGTTCATGCCAAGGTGATTGTAGACAAGCTGCGGCTTGCTCGGCAGCTCGAAACTACGGCCGGTGTCTTGCTCGACACATCTCTAAATCTGACCTTGGCAGCTCGGCGTCTTAAGGTGCATCGTAATACATTGATTTATCGCGTTGGCCGCATTCGTCATCTTACGGGTTATGACCTGACTCGGTTTGAAGACGCTGTACAAATGCGTTTGGCATTCCTGCTCGCCCAAAGTTGACTTGAGGCGGGCATTTATTTACAGTTAGGTGTGGTTAGTTGCTTTAAAGCGCCTCACAACGCTCTTGGAGCGCTAAATTAAGTACATTAACTTGAGTAAAGAGACATGGGCCCTTAGCTCAGTTGGCTAGAGCGCTTCCTTGACGTGGAAGAGGTCAGTGGTTCGAATCCTCTAGGGCCCACCATCTCTGTCTTCTTGCGGAGCAAGAAGTTGGAGATGGTGATGTATAAGAATATGAGAACCAGGTTCGGTGGAGTACGGCGTGTAAGCGTGACGATCAAGTGCACTTGATCGTCACCAAGCACCGTGCAGAGGTGGCGCTAGCCACCATCCTCTTTGGTATCACAAGAAAGGCAATTATTACTTGGAGGTGAACGTGTCAAAATTATCACAAACGGAAGCCCGCGCCTACCTCAAAGAGCACAACGTACTAAGGGAGAGTGGGCATTACGTGTATACCTCCGGCAAGCACGGCGACACGTATCTGAACAAGGATGCTTTGCTGCCGCACGTAGAGTTGGTAAGTGAGATATGCAAGCAAATAGCCAGTGAGTTTGTTGGGCAAGACATTGATGCAGTTTTGGGCCCAGTGGCTGGCGGGGTGGTGTTGAGTCAGTGGGTGGCACATCATTTAGGCAAGCTTGAAGCCCGCGAAGTGTTGGCTGTTTATGCCGACAAGCGCAAAACAGAGGGGGAGTTTATTATCCGGCGAGGCTACGATGAGATGATTCGGGGTAAGCGGACCCTGCTCGTTGATGACATTATTAATCAAGGAACTTCGCTGCGGGGGCTGCAGCGCGAGGTCGCCAGGATAGGCTGTACAGTGGTAGGCATTGGTTGCTTGTGTAATAGGTACGAATCAACCGCTCAGGATTTTGGCGTGCCGAAGCTACATAGTTACATCGAATTTAAACTTAATATCTACGAACCAGAGGGTTGTCCGCTGTGTAAGGCTGACGTGTCCTTAACTAAAGGCCTTGGCCACGCTTGAACTTTGGTGTGCTTTCGGCTATGCTTGGGCTAGATAAAGAGAGTGTTTGAGCTTAGTTACCACCTAGGCGAACTCCGCGGCTGACGACGCGTTACAGGTCAGAAAGAGTGATCCACCAAGGATAAGCCCGGTGGAACCCCCCGAGCACTAATCGGGGCCGGGCGTTCATCGTTTTGGTGGTTTTTGTGCAATAATCTAAGCAAAGGGGATGAGTTATGGGAGATCATATAGAAAACGGCGTGAACATTGAGGCCATGCGACACTCAGCTGCCCACATACTAGCTGCTGCCGTGCAAAAGCTACATCCAACAGCCCAGTTCGGTGTAGGGCCAGTGGTGGAGAATGGGTTTTATTACGACATTAAGCTGACTAAGACGCTGAGTAGTGATGATTTGGCGAGTATCGAGGCGGAAATGGTAAAGGTTATCAAGGCTGGGCATGACTTTGTGCATGAAGTATGGCCAATTGATGAGGCTCTTGACTACTTTAAAGAGCACAATCAGCCGTTTAAGGTTGAGCTGCTTGGTGATCTTAAGACAAAAGGTACGACCTCGCTTAAGGACATTGGGGACGGAAAACTAGTTGACGATAATGTTGCTAAAGTCACAACAGTAAGCGTTTACAAAACTGCTGATTTTGTCGACTTGTGTCGTGGCCCACATCTGGAAAACACTTCTCAAGTTGGTGCATTCAAGCTAACTAAACTAGCCGGAGCATACTGGCGCGGGGATGAAAAGAATCCCCAAATGCAGCGTGTTTATGGCGTGGCCTTTGGCACTCAACAGGAGTTGGATCACCGCCTAGAGATGATCGAGGAAGCAGAACGGCGTGATCACCGCAAGCTTGGGCGCGAGCTCGATCTCTTTGTGTTTTCTGATTTGGTAGGCTCTGGTTTGCCTATGTATACACCACGCGGCACTGTGTTACGCAATCAGCTTGATAGTTTTGTGCAGGAAATGCGCAACGAGTATGATTACGAAGAAGTTTCTGTACCGCACATTACCAAAAAAGACGCCTACATAGCGAGTGGTCACTGGCAGAAATTCTCCGAGGAGCTGTTTAAGGTTAATACGCGGGAAGGTCATGAATTTGCCATGAAGCCAATGAATTGCCCTCATCACGCACAAATCTATGCGAGTCGACCCCGCAGTTATCGTGATCTCCCAATCCGTTACCGTGAGACCACAACGTGTTACCGCGATGAGCAGAGTGGCGAGCTCTCCGGGCTTAATAGGACGAGAGCCTTTGCCCAAGACGACGCCCATGTATTCTGTCGGCCAGAACAGGTACAGGAAGAAGTTACTAAGATTTGGCATATTATTGAGAAGTTTTACGCCACACTAGGCTTTAATGACCTAACCGTACGGTTTTCGCGTCATGATGGCGAGAATATGGCTTCGTATTCAGGTGGCGAATCAGCCTGGAAGGATGCCGAGGCTCAGCTGCTTGCGATTATCAAGGATAAGGTAGGGAGTAGTTATGTCGATGGTGTGGGCGAGGCTGCCTTTTATGGGCCCAAGATTGACTTCATGGGTCGAGACGCACTTGGAAGAGAGTCGCAGGTGGCTACTATTCAGCTCGACTTCAATCAGCCAGCCGGTTTTGGCCTCGAATACGTTGATGAAGCGGGTCAGAAGCAACAGCCTGTCATGATCCATGCCGCGATTATGGGCTCAATTGAGCGCTTTTTGTCGGTCTATATCGAACACGTTGGCGGAGCTTTTCCTACCTGGTTGGCTCCAGAACAGGTGCGAGTTCTGCCGGTTTCGGACAAGTTCGCGCAGTACGGCGCTGAGGTTACGGCGCAGCTTAAGGCTGCCGGTGTACGCGCTCGACTCGACGACGATAACGAATCGTTAGGTAAACGCATACGCGCCGCTGAGGCCATGAAGGTGCCCTATACGCTCATCGTCGGTGAACGCGAGGCGGAAGCTGGCGAGGTGGCTGTACGCAAGCGCAGCGAGGGTGATAAAGGCAGCAAGAGCTCCCGAGAGTTTGTTAAAGACATTCTTGCCGAGATAAGTTCACGCAAGGCATAAGAGCAGTGGCAAACTTGGTCCAAGGCAGCAGGGAATACCCATATCATATATCTGTAGGGGCGGTGTTGGTTGATCCTCAGGGCAAAGTCTGCGCTCATCACTTTGATGCGCTAGAGATTGGTCCCCGAAAAGCAAAGGACTTTTACATTCTTATGCGCGAAACACCTGAGCCAGGCGAATCGCTTGAAATTACCCTAGAGCGCGGTTTGCGCGAAGAATTTTGCGCTACGGCAACCACCAGGCACTTTATTGGCAGCCTATCGGCCAAGATTAACGAGGTAGCAACCCTTAAAGAAAAGACGACCTTATACTTCTTGTGTGACGTGGTGGCTCAAGACGCTTCGTTACGTGAGGGCCTTGATGCAGAGAGTAGCAGTCAGGTAGATTGGTATGACCTTGACTTCTTGATCTCAAAGATGAAACAACAGGCTGATGAAACTGGCTACGAGGACCTCGATGAGTCGGTGATACTAGAGAGGGCAAAACCATACATAAGTTAATTGCCATAGTTGGCCCAACGGCGAGCGGTAAGTCGGCGCTTGCCCTGGAGCTGGCACAGAAGTATGGCGGTGAGATTGTCTGCGCTGACTCACGCACAATCTACAAGGGCTTTGACATCGGTACTGCTAAGCCGACGCAGGCAGATCGAGCGCTCGTGCCACACCACGTGCTTGATATTTGTGAGCCAGGTGAGGGGTTCAGTGCCGCACAGTTTAAGGCTCTGGCCGAGGCTACGTTGCAAGACATATGGTCACGTGGCAAAGTGGCGTTTTTGGTCGGCGGCAGCGGTATGTATATTGACAGCGTCCTCTTTGACTACCAGTTTCGTGACAGCCCAGCAGAGCCTCGGGACTATTCGACTGTGGCGCTGAACGAATTACAAGACTTGGTGGCTAAGCAGTATCCGAGTGAGTTTGCCATCATAGATACTCAAAACCGACGGCGCTTAGAGCAGATTTTAGCCCGAGGTGTAGCCAGCGTTGCCGATCGAGCAGACATTAAGTATGACGCCCTCATACTAGGCTTGTCCCCAGATAGGCTTATGCTAAAGCAAAAAATAGCCCAGCGCATTGAAGCCATGTTGAATAATGGATTTGTTCAAGAGGTCGAAGCCTTGATTAAGACGCATGGCCATGACTGTCCACAGCTTGCTATCATAGGCTACAAGCACGCTCGTGATTATATTGATGGCATTATTGACATCTGTGAGCTCAAAGAGCGCTTTGCTCGAGACGATATGGCGTTGGCCAAGCGTCAATTGACGTGGTTTAGGCGCAACCCAGCTGTGCATTGGCTAAGCGATGCGGACGAAGCCGACATGCTTGTGCGCAGTTACCTTAAGTCAGTCCCAAGCCTCTAGCACATAAATTAGTCGCCAAAAAGCATTGGCAATTATACCCACAAAGGCCTATAATACGACCTATATGAAGCAATAAACGCGCAATATTGCACACATTTTGAGGTAGGAGACAGCCCCCATGCGCTTCGAACAATTGTTTGGATCAAAGACGAGAGTGAAGCTTCTGAGCTTGTTTTATAACAACCCAGAGCGACCTTTTTATGTTCGCGAAATTACGCGCAAGGTAGACGAGCAGATCAACTCGGTCCGCCGAGAGCTTCAGAACCTACTCAACATCGGGATCGTAAAGTCGGTTAACCAATCTAACCGCCTGTACTACGAGGTTGACCCTAAATACAAATTCCATGCTCAGCTACAGTCGATCTTCCAGCAGATTCCGGCCAAGTCCAAGGAGATTAAAGAGACCAAAGAAGAAGATCAGATTCTCAAGAAGATATCCAAGGCCGGTAACGTCAAAATGGTCTTCTTATCTGGGGCGTTCGTGCGTGGCAGCAACCAGAACGTTGACATCTGCATTGTCGGCGACATGAACAAGGCGCAGCTGGCCAAAATAGTTGGCGATATGGAGCAAGAAATGAGCCGTGAGCTCAACTACTGGGTGATGCGGGTCGAAGACTTTGATTATCGTCGCAACCTCAATGATCGCTCGCTTATGGATATCTTGGATGCCAAGAAAACCGTTTTGCTCGACACGTTGGACATATTCGACAAGGCTCCAGATCAGCAAAGCGCAACTGGGGGGTTCTCGGAGGCTGATTTGTCAATGCCGAACCCGAACATCTCTACCGATGACGCTATCAAAGTAACGGTCAATGAAGGTTAGCATGGCAAAACCAGAGCGCATAACCGTCGACATATCACTCAGAACCTTCTGGTATGTACTCGGAGCGATAGCGGTCATGGCCTTACTTTGGATGATTGCTGATGTTCTGATTCTGCTCTTTGCTAGTGTGATCTTTGCTGCCGCGCTCGACCCGTCGGTTAAGGCCCTGCAGCGCCTCAAGCTGCCGCGCGTAGTGGCGGTTGGGCTGATCTATCTTATTTTTATCGGTGTGGTGGTGGGTACTATACTGCTAATCGTGCCAACTGTTTCGGCCCAGGTTGATACGATCTCAAAAAACGTCCCGAGCTATCAGGAGAAGTTACGCCAATTGGTCGACCAAAGCCCTCAGCTAGAAAAGGCCTACCTGAAGCTGACACAGCAGACATCTGCGATCTCCGAAACGCTGGTTAGTAATGTGGCTCCAGTTGCAGCTGGCTTCTTTAGCGGTGTGGTCGGCTTGCTGACCTTCCTGGTACTGACCTTTTACATGCTCTCGGGTGGTAAGCGCTTGGCGACAACGGCTTTTGATTTTATCCCCGAGCAGCATACCAAAAAGCGCCTAATTAATCTGAGCCTGGCGATATCGACCAAGCTTGGTTACTGGCTGCGGGGCCAGGCCATCCTAGGTGTGATCATCTTTGTGGCTAGCTTCATTGGCCTGAGCTTTATTGGCATCGAATACGCTTTGACACTGGCTGTAATTGCCGGCATTATGGAGCTCGTGCCACTGATTGGTGCTTACTTGGGTGCTATCCCTGCCATTCTGGTAGCGGTGACGACGTCGCCTGGTAAGGGCTTGGCGGTGGCAATTATGTTTTTGATTATCCAGCAGCTCGAAGGCCAGGTGATAGTGCCCCAGGTGATGAAACGGGCGCTCGGCTTGCCACCTATTATTATTCTGCCAGCTGTTTTGATCGGTGGTAAGTTGCTTGGTTTTGTGGGCATACTCTTGGCCGCACCGGTGGCCGCAGCCATCTTAGTAGTAGTAGAAGACGTTTTGCGCCAGCCGGATCTGAGCAAGGAATAGTCCTTCAAGGGAGGTGCTCGCCTGGATGGTGACGTAAAACTTTGTTAGAATACAAGATATGGATATTACTTACTCACAAAAAACCGGCATCAAACTAACTGGTAAGGGCCTAAGTGTTGCGCTTGATCCTACGGCTGAGACTAAGGCTGATGTGGTATTACTATCGCGTCTGGCCGAGTCTGAGCGTAGTCTGACAACGTTTGACGGCCCGGGTGAGTACGAGGTCAAAGGCTGCATGATCGACGCACTGGCGCTGTCTGGTGGCCTAACGGCTTATCGCGTGGAGTTAGAGGACATGCGCCTCGGTTACTTGCCAGTTTTTCCCGACGAGGGCGACAAAGGTACTGATGCGCTGCGCGGCTGTGACGTCTTGTTTGTGCCGCTGGAGGATAGAAAGGTTGAGGTAGTAGCCAAGCTGGTCGCTTCGTTCGAGCCCAAGGTAGTAGTGCCAACGAACTACAGCGAGCCAGAGCTAACCGCCTTTCTATCCGAAATGGGTGCTAAGGATGCTCACCCTGTTGAGCGGCTTAAACTACAGCGCAAAGACATAGTCGATGACCGACAGGAAGTAGTTGTCTTACAATCCTAACGCAGCCCAGACTCTCTTAGGGCCGTGCTGGCAAAGCAAAAACCTCCTAGAATCAGGAGGTTTTTTGAGTCTTGGCCTCGGTGGCTAGGGCCGCTTGCTTTTGATACTTGTTGAGCGTACGGATGGTGGAGGCGGCGAGTTTGAGCCGTACCTTCTGGCCGTCAATAACGAGTGTCTTGGTTTGCAAGTTGGGCTTCCAGTCGCGTTTGGTGTGGCGCATGGAGTGGCTCACGTTGTTGCCGAACTGCTTACCTTTGCCGGTAATATCACATTTGTATGACATAGTTTAAGTGTTCCTTTAAGCTTGTTAGATCTATCTTCTGCCTTGAAAAGAGGCTGAAGTAACTTGGAATATGATAGCATTTTTGCTGACTTATGGCAATACTTTAGGGTGTGGTTGTCGAAGAGCGGGCTAGATTGGCGGCAAAAAAACGATTATCATAGGAAGTATGAGCCTTAGCCTTACGTCCCTGATTGCCTACATTGCTACCCTGGTGGTGGCCATTACTGTTCACGAATTCTGCCACGCCTGGGCCGGACATCGGCTGGGTGACGTGACGGCTCAGCGTGAGGGGAGGCTTACCCTCAACCCGCTTAAACACATTGATCCGTTTTTTACGTTGCTTTTGCCACTTATGCTGATATTCCTTGGCTCACCAGTCGTGTTTGGGGCGGCCAAGCCCGTGCCGTTTAATCCCTACGCGGTGCGCTATGGCAAATGGGGGGCGGCCTTGGTGGCAATTGCCGGCCCCATGAGCAACCTGGCCATGGCGGCCTTTGTAGCCACCTATATGCGGCTCTTTGCGCTCCCAGCCGCTGCTGGTGGCGTGCTGGTAAGCTTCGTAATGATCAATCTCGGGTTCTTTGTTTTTAACATGCTACCCGTACCACCGCTTGATGGTTCACGCGTGCTTTATGCGGCCGCGCCACCTGCCTTGGCTGACTTACTTGATCGGATTGAGCGCTTTGGTTTGGCTGGAGTTATGCTGTTTCTGTTTGTGTTTTATCAGTTCCTCTCACCTTACATTGTGCTTGTTATCACTTCGCTTGGGCGCGCGCTGCTTGGCTCCTCAGCTGGCTTTTAGGGCTCCTTAAGACCTTTGAGTACCCTTTGAGTCCGCGTGGTAGTGGTATAATGGGGTTGTTCTGCCACTCTCGCTCGCTAGACCAAAGGGTTTGAAACTTTTTCCTTTTGAAACTACTTGCTTACGGGAGCTCTAGATTGCCTTGGCCTTTTAGGCTCTGTGCTGCGAGCACCCACCTGGATATTGCCGGGAAGAGTTGACCACCCTCGGGCGGAGTGCGCGGATCTTCATTATCACGCAATTAAGATCACCTGTTTTAGGGTGGTCTTTTTATACGAGCTACTTCAACCCAAAGACTTGTTTGAGATTGGCTTCGCCATCCAGCGCAGTGACGGTTAGGAGTTTTATTTCTTTTTGCAGCCCGAGCAGCTTTTTGAGGCCACGCACGTAGTCGGTGGGGTCATAGGGGTAGATCCAAAGACCCTTGGTGTAGTTCACAAAGCCTTGGAGCTTAAGCTGGGCTACTAGGTAGTTGCGGGTTACCTTCTGAGCATCGGGGATTTCAAACGTTACCAGGTAGAACGTATCGTTCCACTCACGGGGTTTAGTAATACCTTTTTTACTTAGCAGGTACAGGTCGAGATGGCGCAAGCCCTTGTCAGTGACCTTATAGAGCTTGTCGTTCTCGATGGTTCCAACCGAAACAAAGCCCTGCTTGGTCAGCAGCGTTGCAGTATCAATGATGCGCCGGCGTGCGCCGACACCAAATAAGCTCAAAAGGGAGCGGGCAGTGGTTAGCTCGTCTTCGACGATCACCCGCTTGCCCGCTAGTACTTTCAGCACCTCAGCTGATGTATTGATCCTTGGCACACATTTACTCGTTACATAAGTATTATGTCAAAGCATACGAGTTATGTAAAGTACTTTTGCTAAGAAATCTCGTTTAATTGCTCTCAACAGAAGGGAAGCTGTTGTCACAGTGCTGCTGATGTGCGTAAAATAGAGGAGGTTAGCAGGGTGTGGCGCAGTTGGTAGCGCGTACGGCTGGGGGCCGTGAGGTCGCAGGTTCAAGTCCTGTCACCCTGACCAGGAATTATCTTTTGCACAACCATGTTGCCCCCCAGCACGCTTCTCGGTACAATGAGCGTAAGCATTATGTAACGAGTTA
>CAZNJX010000021.1:0-9764 GCA_964573585.1 uncultured Candidatus Saccharibacteria bacterium | reverse complement strand
AGCAAGACAGCGATGGCTACTACCGGCTGGTCGGGAACACCTATCACAGTCGTGCAGACTCGCGGCGCCGCCAAGAACGCTTGCTGGCCAAGGCTAAGCGTTGGGGTCGACTGTTTGGGCTGCTACCGTTTGTAAAAGCAGTAGTGGTTACCAACAGTGTAGCGATTGGCAACGTCCGAGCCGATAGCGATATTGATTTATTCATCATCACCAAGCCTAACCGCATATACATTACCAAAGGCCTCTTGATGTACGGGCTTAAGCTTCTTAGGCAACTCGAAACAGCCGAGCACAAGGCTGGGCGGTTTAGCCTCGGCATGTTTGCGACCACTGCTGGAGTTAACTGGCAGCGCGACGTCATGGCGGTGAACGAGCCAGACTTGGGTTATAGGCTCATGCTGTCTAAGCCAGTCTACGGTGCAGCTGCCTGGTACGATTTGCTCAAAGGCAGTAGCTACCTCCAGGAGGCCTTCCCGAACTATGTCTGGCCGAAGTCCCAGATACGCGTCTATAGCGGCGGTATGGCCTGGCTTGATCAACTAGACAACAAAGGCTACCGCCAACACCTAAAGCACACGGCAGGTCAGCCCAAAATGCACACCAAGGAGGCCTTTGTGCGCGTTCGCCCTGATATTTTAAACCTCCATGCCCTTGATCAGAGTGGCAGGATTGCCCGAACGTTCAAGCGGATCAACAAATCTATTTGAGAAGGTATTGACAATATAGCTCTTATGCTGTATGATAATGGTCCTTGTTCCAACAACCCATTTCACAGAGGGAGTATACATTGCTGAAGGGTGCACGAGCAAAGGCAGACTTCGAGCGTCGTAAGGCTCGAGACGGAGAGATCGTGCTCTCCAACGAGGGGTACCCGCAGGTCAAGACCGACCGGCGTCACCTCGTCGAAGCCGCGATGGTGCAGCAGCACCTGACCGGCCAGGATGGCTGCCTCGACAAGGTCGAGGACAAGCCGTTCTACCCGGCGGAGAACGTCGGCACCGTCACCTTCCAGGGCCCCGTGGTCCCAGAGGTGGCGCCGACCACCAAGCGGCGCATCGGCTGTTCCACCCCGTGGGACGGCATGGCCGCCAAGCTGCCGTGGGGCGTTCCGGGTTCGCCCCGGACCAGCGCCTGCATCTAGGCGCACCCGCGGCCGAGGCAGGGGCGGGGTCAGGACTAGTTCCTGCACCCCGCCCCTCGACATCAGAGCTTATCTTATAAACCAGCCAGCAGTGGCTGGTCTTTTGTTTACCCCTACCTATAAAAGTGTTGACAAGCAGGCGTAACTATAGTACAATGGTTGTCTCACTTTGCGATCCGAGTTGCACTACCTTCGGGTGGTTTGTAGCAAGTATAGCAAGGCGAGGACTATAATCCTCACCTTAATTGGGGATATAGTCTCCAGTCCACGACCCCGAAAGGGGAGGATGAGAGTATGCTCAAAGCCAGGGCACCGCCCTGACCGGAGCGAGTTCGTAACCGGACTCACTCAGCTCCTGTCCAGCCCCTTCGAGGGCGAACCTAATAGAAAGGCGGACCTGTGAGGCGACTCAAACGCACCGTTCGGGCACGGGGGACCGTGTAACCGGACGATTGAAACCGGGTCTATGGCGTCACTGCAAAGGTGCGCCGGCAGACCGCCAGCTTGAATGGTGACAGATGCAAGGGGTGATTCACCCAGCAATCTGTGACAGAAGCATTGAAATATGAGCAAGCGGAGAGAGCTCTGAAGCTACCAAGTACTGCGGCAACCAAGAATCGCTGCCTTCACGGAGATTCAGACCTGACCGAATGATCATTACTGTTTCTGATCCAAACGACTGGTCCCAACAATTAGGTCTACCAAGGCGACCTTCATTAGAAGGTGAAATATCGCCAGGGCGTCCAGAGGACGTGCTGTTAGTCCTTCCACGGAAGGCATCAGCTGACCGCGAGTCGACTATCCACCGACTCACCACCCGGGTTGCCTGGGGAGTAGGAGGCGTACGCGCCTCCCTCCCCGGCGCCCACCCACAGTAATTATCTTTTTACTAAGAGCCCAGTGCCATCGCGCCAAGGGCTCTTTTGCGTTATGCGTGAGGTGGCCTACAAGAGCGGCAGGGGCTGGGCGAGCAATTTTTCTTACCAAAATCACAAAAGATTCTTTGGAATTCTTTAATTTAGCCTCAAAAAGGGGTCTTGACAAACCAAAACCAATGCCCTATAATGGTTCTCAACATTTGAATAGCTATAGGTATCGAAAACACCCGCCACGGAGCAAGCCTTAAGGCTCCAGCAAGCGGGATTTTTATTACAAAAAGAAACAATAGTTTCTCTTCTCATGGATAGATCGGGATAGGGTCGCGATTTAGCATGAGAGGCTCGACATATAGTACAGCCCTCAGGTATCGCAGTGTCCAAATCACTGTACGTGGCAGCGACGTTATCGCGGCAATTGAACCTTACAAAAGGAGATTCTTCGTGTTGAAGAGATTGGGTTACGCGACCCTCATTGCGCTTGGAGGCCTAGCTGTCTTTGCTCTGTTGTGGTGGCTTATCGCTGCCATCGTGGGGCTGATGTGGGAGCAGGCTGGTTACACCATCTGGCGCAGTTACGAAATCGGCATGTCGCCGGTATCCCGCTTGGGCCAGGTACTAAGCCTGATCTGGGTGGCGATTATTTTCGTTATAGCAGCCTACGTCAACTATGACGAGGGCGAGAGCCCGCTCCCAGAGAGTGTCATCACGGCTGCTGCTGTGGTCGTGTGTATCGGCATGATCGTTTCGGCGTTCACGACCGATAGTAAGCTGGAGGCCGCACCGTTCGTGCGTTCGGTCTCAATCGAGTATGCCGACAAGAAGGCGCCTCCGCGTATTCTGGCTCGATTGCTCGAGAAGCAGCACGATGTTGGTCCGGCCAAGATTGTGTCTGGTAAGCCCACCAGCTACCTCGCGAGTGGCTTCGAAGAGCGTTCCGCCTCCCTGGCTGGTGCTCAGAGAATCATGAGTGAGCGTGCCACTGGCTCTTCCAAGGCTGACATCTTGGACGAAACCTACGCCTATATCTCCTCGCGAGAAGGCAAGGGTAAATGGACCGCTATTCGTGATGGCGAAGGCAGGCGTATCCGCATCGACAGCATTGTCGAATGGGATGGTGATGCAGAACAGGTCCACCAGTGCCGCTTCGAGGGCAAGAACCGCCTCGATGCCGCCATTACCGGCAACTTCGCCAACAGCCTCTCGGATCGCATCCGTGAGCAGGTAGGTGCCAACGTGTACTGGGACATCAGTGACGTCTACGGTTACTGCGACTCGGGGGACAACCCTGTAGTCGTGATGCCGGTCAAGACTGATCGATGGAACGGTGCGCGGAGTATCGAAGTGCCTGCTGGTGTGATCCTCGTGCGTGGCTCGGATTCCGGTTCGCCGACAGTCGTCTACAAGCGTTCGGTTAAGGCTGGCGAGATTCCTGGTCCGGTTTATCCCATCAGCGTGGCTAGCAAGCAGCGTGAGATGGTCAACTGGGCGGCTGGGCGTAAATGGCAGAACAACGATGCTTTCGGCTTCGAGCCGGTGGATATCGATGCAAATGCCGAGAATCCGGCTGATTACAACCTGCGGAGCCAGGAGGATGGGTGGATGTACTTCGTGACACCACTCACCGCCAAGGGCACTCGTAGTCAGGTCATCCAGGCACTCAGCTTTGTGCCCAGCGACACCGTCTCGTACGGCAAGCTGAATGCAATCCGGGTCCAGGTTCACGGCGACGAGGACGACAAAGTCTTGACTGAGCAAGACCTGGAGCGACGTGCTCGGGACATCCTCCGCAAGCTAGATCCTGCGTTCCTCAACGAGGGGCAGAAGGGCCGGCTGGAGGAGTTCATCCCAGGTAAGGACGGTAACTGGGTCGTGTTCGCTACTCAGTCGGGTCAGCCTCGCTACCTGCTTCGGATTCGTCCGGGGCAACTCGACCAAGCGGTCGAGCTCAACGGTGGCGAGGTGGGTCGGGTACTGATTGATGGTACCAAGGCGGAACCAAGTGCGCCTGGTGAGAACCTCGCGCCTGGTGAACCCGACGACGAGTTGGCTGACCTCACATATGCTCAGCTGCAAATACGCCTCGACGCTGCAATCGACGAGCTTGCTCGTCTGAGCGCCGAGGAACGGAGCCGGCGTACCAACGCCACCACGACTCCTAGCGGCAACTAACGTCGCTTAACCACAACAAGTAGTCGTAATAGACTACGCAGGCACAGGAGCAAAGCCATATAAACTCCTCACCTCAGGCTTCGGCCTGGGGTGGCAACATCAATAACTGAGTAGTTATTCTGATGAGTCCCAGCCTTCGCATCGCTTCGGCGGGCAGGCTCCAGGACGAAATGTTGCACCTTGCTTCTCTCCGCGACATGGATTCCCGCCGGAGTCTACCCTGAATTCATTTCGGGGCGGGGATGGCGGGTCTTGACGCGTAAGCACAGCTTTTTGTACACTATATTTAGCACTCGTAGCATTAGAGTGCTAATGCTTACAAGAGACTAACTAAAAGTGTGCAGCAAACGCAATTAACAAGGAGGTAACAATGACTATTCAACCACTCGCGGACCGACTTGTAATCGAACAAGTTCAAGCCGAAGAAGTATCAGCATCAGGTATCATCTTGCCCGATAGCGCCAAAGAAAAGCCCAGTGAGGGTAAAGTATTGGCTATTGGCAAGGACGTCGAAGAAGTAAAGGTCGGCGACGTCGTACTCTACGCCAAATACGGCCCAACCGAGGTCAAAGTAGACGGCAAAGAGGTAGTGCTTGCCAAAGAAGAAGATATTTTAGGAATTGTGAAAGGAACAAAATAATGGCCAAAGAGATACTATCAGGAGAAGATGCTCGCAAAAAGCTCAAAGCCGGTGTAGACAAGCTGGCTAACACCGTGCGCGCTACGATTGGCCCTAAAGGCCGCAACGTAGTGCTCGACAAAAAGTATGGCAGCCCCGTGATTACTAATGACGGCGTAACGATTGCCAAGGAGATCGACCTAGCTGACGCCTACGAGAACATGGGTGCGCAGATCGTGCGCGAGGTCGCCAGCAAGACCAACGATATGGCGGGTGATGGTACGACCACGGCAACTGTGCTCGTGCAGGCTATGGTCGAAGAGGGCTTTAAAAACGTGGCGGCGGGTGCTAACCCCGTGGCCGTGCGTCGTGGGATCGAAAAGGCCACTGCTGCGGTCGTGTCGGAGCTAACCTGCATTGCTAAGCCCGTGAAAGAGTCGGGCGAGATTGCCAATGTCGCGAGCATTTCTGCCAATGATGAAGTAGTCGGTAAGCTGATCGCCGAGGTTATGGAAGAAGTCGGCGAGGACGGCATTGTGACGGTTGAAGAAAGCCAAACGCTCGGTCTGGAAAAAGAAGTGGTCGAAGGTATGCAGCTCGATAAGGGCTACGTGAGTCCGTACATGGTGAGTGACACCACACGTATGGAAGCTGTGGTGGAGAATGCACCAATTCTGATTACCGATAAGAAGATCAGTTCCATTCAGGAGCTGTTGCCACTACTCGAAAAGATGGCGGCTGAGGGTCGCAAGGACTTGGTGATCATTGCCGAAGATGTGGAAGGCGAAGCGCTAACTACATTGGTGCTCAATAAACTGCGTGGCACATTTAACGCCGTGGCTATAAAGGCTCCAGCCTTTGGTGATCGACGCAAGGCTATGCTGGAGGACATTGCTATCCTCACCGGTGGTCAGTTAGTGACTGAAGAAGTCGGCCTCAAGCTCGAGGACGCTACGGTAGAGATGCTTGGTGAAGCTCGCAAAGTAATTGCTACCAAGGACAACACTACGATTGTAGAAGGTAAGGGGAGTGCCAAGGCACTGAAAGAGCGCGTAGCGATGATCAAGGCTCAGATTGGCGAGATGACCAGCGAATACGAGCTCGAGAAAGCCCAGGAGCGCGTCGCCAAGCTCGAGGCTGGTGTGGCGGTCATTAAGGTCGGGGCTGCTACCGAGGTGGAGCTTAAAGAAAAGAAGCTGAGAATCGAAGACGCCATTAACTCTACCAAGGCAGCGGTGGCCGAAGGTATCGTGCCTGGTGGCGGTTCGGCGCTGGCCAAGGCTGGACGCACTCTCGATAGCCTAAAGCTTGCAGACGAAGAGCAGATTGGTGTGAACATCGTAGCCCGCTCACTCGTAGCACCATTACGTCAGATTGCCGCGAACGCTGGCATTCATGACGTTGCCGTAATCCTGGAGGCGGTAACCAAGAAGGGTGACGCCAAAACGGGCTGGGACTTTGCCAAAGGCGAGCAAGCTGACATGCTGGCGCGCGGGATCATTGACCCGGTTAAGGTAACCAAGAGTGCGCTTGTGAACGCAGCCAGTGCAGCGGCTTTGCTGATCACAACCGAAGGCGCTGTGGTTGAGATTCCTGAGAAGGAAGCCCCAGCTGCTCCAGGTGGAATGCCAGGCGGTATGGGTGACATGGGCGGCATGTACTAAGTCTCGCAAGTTCTAGAGTTTAGATAAATAAAAAGAGCTGGATTATATAACCCAGCTCTTTTTGTATATAATTATGAGCATGAATCGATTTAATCCAGGTCCACCCAAGCAACCTACGGGTGACCCAACACGCTTCTTGGACCAAGATGATCCGTTGGAACAGGCGTCTACAGAAGCAGAGGATGCCGGTAGTGAACCACAGAATCGACTAACTCCAGAGGAAGAAGTTGCTGAAACAAAGGCGCTTGGAGAGCAAATCCGCCAACTACTTATGTACTCACCAAAAGAGGACACACGTTTAATAGATATGGGCCCCATATCTAGGTCGACAGCTGTTCAGCCTACATACCAGTATTACGATAAAATGGGAGAAGACTATAATAAGGGCGTTGAGCAGCATGGCTATACTGGGACGCACAAAGATATCAGAACATTTCGTAAGGATTTACACGAACAAGCAAGGTCGTCTGGGACTGGCTTAGCTCCGGATGAAAATTATACTGATTCTGCAGCGGTACTGAATTATAGACTTAACGGATTGCGCGTATCTTTATACCTCTCGGTAGGTACGAGGTCGTTTATTACTGGTGGATTATGGAGCGTTGAAGTAGCCGATGAGGAGTCAAATCAGCGAAGCCAACGTGTTCTCCAATGTCTTAAGATTGAAAATGCCGAACCATCGTTTAATGCCTACTCTAAACCTTACGGAGAGAATCCGCCTCCAGGTACTGCTATTGAGGACAATTACCTGAGTCTAGATATCCGTGAAGCATGTGATTACTTTCATAAAGTACTAGAGGCCTGTATTCAGTTAGCCATTGAACACTATGATCCGAAACAAGACGAGCAGACTACCGAGCCGAGTGAGCCACCTACGCCAAGTCTAGATTTTTAGCTTTTCACGCAGTTCCTGAGCACGCTGCGTATGTTTTTCGCCACCGTATTGAGGTATAAGGGCTTCAGCTTCAGTAATGACTTCTTCGGCTAGCTCTTTATCACCGCTATTTACTAGTGCTTCGGCGTAGTGGAGTTTGTTGTAGAGCTCGTAATGACGATTGTCAGAGCCCTTGAGTATCGCATCGGCCTTCTTGAAGTCTTCTAGGGCACCCTTTGTGCCGCCTTGCTCAGTCTTCAAACGCGCTCCAAAGCCGAGCGTAGCACCATATTCGCCGGTATTTTCACTTGCTTCTAGGGTAGAGAGGGATTGCTGAATGTCGCTGGCCGATTCCTCAAACCGTTTGAGCTTTGTTAACACCCGCGCTCTATCACGCAGTACATTTGGCTTGTCGCTGTCGTCACACATCTTTAAAACAGCGTCTAACTCCCTAAGTGCCTCGTCGTACTCCTCGGAGTTGGTTAGACTAACTGCCAACATCCAATGAGCCTCGGTGTCACGAGAGCCACTCTGCTTCAAAGCCTCTTTATAGAGCTTGATAGCTTCTGTGTCGTTGGTATCAATGCGCGCATCATTGGCGGCATCCATGAGCTCTTCGTAGGTCTTGGCCTGCATGAATCTATCCCTTGTTTAAGCCTGTGCTTCTCCAGTGTAAGTTTTACCCAAAGACGCCTTGATCGTGTCTGTTACCTGGGATAGGCTATCTAGGTTTACTTTTTGAGTTCTCTCCCGTTGTTCTGCTAATAGATCATCAAGTGCTGACTTTAGCATGGGATTTACTTCAGTCTCTTGGGTAAACACTTCTCCTACTCTTCCTGGGCTGATTCCAGCCTGAACGATAACTGCCGCACCATCTGTGGTTACTACTGCCTTCACCGAGCTATCAAGACCTAGGTTTATTTCCATATCATGCAGTGTTGCAGGAGTATGGGTTCCTTCTGCGAGTACGAAGAGGAAGTCGGTTTCTGGCTCACCATCGCCTCGTTCTGCCTCAACCGCGATTACTTCACTGCTATGTTGTGCAATAGTTCCAAGAGTCTCCCGAAAGTTTCGCTCGTTATTTTTGACCAAATCTTGTTCTAAAGGACTTAGTGTTTCACCTGTCATTGCGCCTCCTTATATGTATTCCTATTGAGCCCGACCTAGACCGGATCGTTTTACGGACTTATTATACCATGACGACGGTGTATAATAGGCTTATGACTAACTTCGATGACCTCAAGAAGCTCGATAAGCACCATATATTTGATGCGATTGACGCACAGCCGGCGCAGCTGCGGCTTAACTTTGCTGACAGTATGGGCGATAAGCTCAGTCTAGAGCTGGGCTTGGGGGTAAGGAATATCGTCTTTGCAGGCATGGGTGGCTCGGCCTTGGCTGGTGCAATTGTCAAAAACTGGCTCAGCGAGCAACTGCTAGTGCCGCTCGAAGTGGTGCGGGGTTACGACCTGCCCGGTTACGTCAACGAACGCAGCTTGGTGTTTGTGTCTAGCGCGTCGGGAAATACCGAGGAAGCTCTCAGCTGCCTCAAGAACGCTCAGCGTAAGAACGCTCAGGTAATAGTGCTCTCCAGCGGTGGGCTGCTCGAGAAGGCTGCTAAAAAGAAAGTCCTCTTAGATATCGAGCTCCAGCACTATTCACAGCCGAGGCTCGGGGTTTTTGCCGACATTAAGGCGCTTGTCTGCGTACTCGAAAACCTTGGCCTAACGGGAAAAGTCGATATGCGCCGCGAGCTGGAGAACGCCGCTAACTTTCTTGATACCCAGAAGGCACAGTGGAACCTCGACGCGGCCGACGACAACACGGCGCGGACCATTGCCAAGCAGCTACATGGTAAGGCTACTATTGTTTACACCGGTCCTACGCTCGCCTCGGCTGGTTATAAGTGGAAGATTGATATAAACGAAAACGCCAAGCAGATGGCCAGCGCCAATGTGTCCCCCGAGCTTAATCACAACGAAATGCAGGGCTGGTTGTTTCCGAACAATAAGCACGCTCAGGTGGTGGAGTTGCACTCCACGCTCGATAGTGAGCGCGTCAAAAAGCGCTTTATGGTCACACGGCAGGTGTTGGCTAAGCACGGCTATGAACCGATTGCTATCGAGGTGGTGGGCAGTACGCGCATTCAGCAGTTGTTGAGCACCATTATGTTGGGTGATTACGTTTCGGCCTACTTGGGCATTCTCAACGGCATTGATCCCAGTCCAGTTGATCTTGTCGAGAAGTTCAAACAGGAATTAGGCTAGAAAATAACCTAGCTTTGGGCTAAACTATATCGGTTCGGAGAGGTCGCATAGTGGTCTAGTGCGCCGCCTTGGAAAGGCGGTATACGGGCAACTGTACCGAGGGTTCGAATCCCTCCCTCTCCGCCATGCAAAAAGCCGGTGACTAAGCACCG
>CAZNJX010000020.1:0-11310 GCA_964573585.1 uncultured Candidatus Saccharibacteria bacterium | reverse complement strand
TGCGGCAGTCGGTTGCGTAGTGGATGGGGCTCGAGTTTCCACTTTGCTACCCTTCACGATCACCCGCGCCACAGCTGGCTCCAGAACCCTCTCCTCTAAGAGCTTACGGCCAGTTTCAACACCGTCCTTAAGATCAACAACATAGCTCACGATCTTCACCCCGTCCTTAACAGAATGCTTGACCTCCGTATAGCCGTGCGGTGGGTTGGAATCGTACTAATACGTTACCGTCATAGCGACTGGCTGTTTGTTCTGAGCAATCGTCTGGCTCAAGTGATTTACCACAATGCGCTGCCCTACACTAAGGGGCGAATCAAGCTTGGCGCTAAACACATCACCCTCACCCACTGTTAGGCCCTTTTCGACAAAGAGCTCGCCGACAGTGCTTTTTTGAGTACGGAAGTTATACACCTGACTGGCGATTACTACTTGGATTGGCTTGGCTCTCTGAATAGTAATCTGTCGACCGACCGTGCCGCCCAGGCCAAAGTCGTTGACTCGATCCATCGTTACTATGTCTTCTGGATAGCTCGTCAGCCCGGCAGCGGCCACGATCTGGCGCGCTGACTGGTAGCCTGTTAGTACTTGTACCTTCTTGCCGTCGTCGAATATCGTCGCTGGCAGCGCACGGTAAATGTTTACGTTATAAATTGGCTGATCAATCGTCGTGGTTGGCGCAGGCTCAATCACATCGCCTTTGCCAGTGGTGATCTTAAGCTGCTCCAGGGCACCACCGACGGTATTGGCAGAAGTAGCCACAACGCGCTTGTTGCCATCCACAAATACACTGACCAAGTGTTGGCCATCGGCATAAGCCTTATTACTGAGTGTCAGCTGATTCTGGGCGTATGCGTTGGTCAACAAAGCAACAGCCAAAACCGCCCCTCCCGCAATCATGGTGCGAGGGGTAAAATAACTACGTATACGCGACAAAATTCGCTGCTGTGGAGACTGAGCACCCCTAAGTCCCACTGGTCTATGACTAGGTAAAATAATAAGCCTCTTTCGTTAGGAGAATCGGCTTTTGTTTTTGCTCTGCTCGTGCGTTGACTTAAGTGTTATGCAGAGTCTTTTATGGAACGCTTGGTGTTTGTGTTATTTGTTCTTAAGTGTACTAATAATGTGTTCGTCTGTCAACCAGGGAGGGGCTTTTCTGATCTGTTTTGGCCTCGAGCGTGACTAGGCTGCGGGCATGGCGACCACGCACAGAGCTTAAGTCTCGGGATGTTCCAAGTGGTCAAAAAGCTTGCTTACGCCTTAGCGCGCTCTACACACTCATGAAATATCTTAGCCGCCTCATCGAAGCCACCGAAGCCACTCACCGTAACGGGCTCGCCACCGCCCTTAAGATCCTTGTAGTGCTCAAAGTAGTGCTTCACTGCATGTTGCCATTTTTCCCCCAGATCATCAACGCTACGAATATGATTCTTGCTTTCATCGCCAGCCGGGACACCGACAAGCTTGTTATCAACTTCTCCATTGTCATTCATATACATCACGCCGATCACGCGCATTGGTACCACAATCCCCATTGGCATTGGGTCATCA
This sequence comes from uncultured Candidatus Saccharibacteria bacterium, assembly GCA_964573585.1. GTDB lineage: Bacteria > Patescibacteriota > Saccharimonadia > CAILAD01 > JADZBC01 > CAYPSN01. The sequence continues at coordinate 9,762 of CAZNJX010000020.1, read as the reverse complement.
CTTACGAGTAGTGTATCGAGGGCGTCACCATCTTCATCGAGCGTATCAGGCACAAACCCATATTCGCATGGAGAACCAAGATGCGTCTGGTGCACACGGTCTAGCACGAAGTACCCCAATTCCTTATCAAACTCGATCTTGAGTCTACTGCCTTTAGGGTTCTCGATTACTGTATTTACTACTTCCGGGGCTTTTTTGCCATAGCTTAGGTGCGTCATGTCTGTCTCCTTAGGTAATGCAATTGTCCCGTATTATACGGTGTGGGCCACCTTCTGTCGAGATCCGTCGCCGTCAGCTGCGTCCACGATGGCGCTAAATTCTGCCCAGTTCAGGCTAGCGCTGCCCACAAGTAAGCCCTGACAGTCATCAAGCCGCAGGTAGGCGCCCCCGTTATGGCTATCTACGCTACCGCCATAGAGTATCTGTGTCTCAGCGCCAATCTCCTCGCCATAAAGCTCTTCGAGCTCGTGACGAATTGCCCGCAACATAGGCTCAATATCGTGCGGATCAGCGTGCCGTGCATGCTTGGTAGTACTAATTGCCCAGACTGGTTCGTACGCCACCACTACCTTGCGTGCTTCGCTGGCTGGCGTCAGGCTCAGCCCCACGCGCAATTGATCAAGCACCCGGCGCTTACCGTGTCCGGACTCGCGCTCGGTTAAGTCCTCGCCCACGCATAAAATCGGCCGTATGCCATTGCGCACACAAGCCGCTACTTTCGCAGCTACGCGTTTGCTCGTCTCGCCGTAATGCATGCGTCGCTCCGAGTGGCCACAAATGGCATACTGAGCTATGTCGCGAACCATCGCCGCCGATACCTCACCCGTGTAGGCACCTTCGTCATGTTCGTTCACGTTCTGCACGCCAAGTCCAAACTCAATCTCATGTGCTTCCATGTACAGCTTGAGCACGCCAGTGGCACTCAGCGCCGGACACAGCACAACGTGCACACCCCGCCCAGGCTTTGCGTGCTCACCGAGCTTTTCAACCAACGCCAAGCTCTGTGTCACCTTCAGGTGCATCTTCCAGTTTGCCACTATTAACGTAGCCCTATTACTCATCTACCGCCCAGGTTAATCTTAGTTCTTACGCTTCAATTATATGCCAATACGCGCCAAACACCAATCAAGAAACCACATTGATTTTTGACCGCTGTGAGCATATAGTTGTAGCCACGTTCTAAACGTGTACCTACAACAGGCCAAACACAAGGAGGCGTAGCATGGCAAGACTAGGCCATGAAGACAAGCGCATTGGCGATCCAGCCTATGGCACCCACAAGCCGTACTGGCAAACCAAGGGCTCGTCAGACGGCAGACAACCGTCTATCTGGCAAGCTTGCCCTTGGTACTGGTGGCTCTGCATTATCTTCGTCGTGGCTACTGCTATCTGGATGGTGGTGGCATGATCAAGTGGCTACAGGAGTACATATTGCCAGTTGTGCTGTTCACCCTACTGGGTTGGCTTGTGCTCGCTGGCATTCGACTTTTGGTGGGCGCATGAGCCAACTCAAAAGCTACCGCACCACGCACCCGCACGTACAGACCACCCACCCGCCACAACCAAACGTTGCCTGGCCACGTCGCCAGCATCGTCTGGAGCCCAGGTACTGCGCCTGGGCGGTTCTGCTCATCATCGCCATCGTCGGCGCGATGCTAGCACCGTTCCTCTGAAGGGAGATGAAATGCGTAAATTTCAGGCTTTTAGCCCTTACACACAACCCTACCTACATACTCGAGACGACGAGACCATCAAGGAGTCGGATCGCAAGCTCCTACTCAAGCTTTTTGCCATCTGGATCGCTCTCGCGATCATCGTGATCGCGGTGATGTTCTACCGCCACCTGCACGGCTGGATCGTCATCCAGAAGTAATCGACGCGTCTGCAGATTGTCCACCCGCCTGGGTTTCTCTATTTGTTTCCTGCCAAGGAGACGTCAAGAGAAACTCGAGCGGGTTTCTCTTTTGCCCATAATTTTGCCTCGAAAAACTATTGACATACTTTAAGGGTTATGCTATCATTGTTCCACTGTTCGTAACCATCCTGGCTGCGGCATGATCCCCTCGGGGAAGGAGGTGACGGCAATGGCCGCACCCACGACGGACCAACCCACCGCAACGGGTTCCGTGTCGGCCGGTAGCCGTCCGTCCACCAGCCAGAACCGTCGGCGAAACCCGACTTGGGCGTGGTATCTGCTCATAGCCGTGCTGTCGATGATCATCATCGGCATGATCTTCATGGCGGCCAAGGACTCTCGCGAGATCTACCGCCTCAAAGACGAGAAGCTCGAGCTGCGACGGGCGGCCTACGAGCGCGAGCTCAACGGCCTGGCCATGGTCAAGGAGACCAATACCGTCTACACGGTGAGCCTCTCTGACCGGAGCAGCACTGGCTTCTGGGCGGTGTCGACCACGACCAACGAGTCGAGCGGAGACACCGTCTGCGAGCGACCGATGCTCCTTCCGGACGGAGCGCACAGCTTCCCCTGGTTCGAGGAGGTCCCGCTCGACGGCAGCCCCGACGGCGCGTACTGCGTCACCAAGGTGGCCAAGCCCGGCGGCTGATCAAGCCGTCAAGTCCGGGGCTCCCCCCGCTTGGCGTCCGCCAAGCAACCCTCCCTCCCTCTTGGGTGGGGAGCCCCACTCTCGCCCCACACCACGGCGAGCGAGCATGGGCGGGGCTTCCGAGGTTCCCTTCTGGAACCGATGACGAAGCCCCGCCCGGATCCAGCACTTTGCTCGGATCACAAACTGCCCACAGGAACCTCCTGTGGGTTCTTTCTTTTAGAGGATGTGTTCAAGTAACCTTGAAAGTTCCCGCCCCAAATGCTACTATTACATGGTTAAATTATGTGTTTTAGACTTTAATCGATTTTGTAAACCAAAGCGACGTTAGGAGCTGTTTGCAAAATCAAGAGGAGAAACATGACGGCAGCTGACAGTCTTGCAGGTAGTAAGACGAGAAGCTAAAGCCCATGTCTGGACACGGCCCCATGACCAGAGCAGAGTCTATGAGGCGTGAACGCTATTTAAAATCACTAAAGAGCCATCAGGCACTTTATGCGATTATTCATTCCGATGATGGTCCCGTCGTCTAACGGTTAGGACACCAGGTTTTCATCCTGGCAATCGGGGTTCGATTCCCCGCGGGATCACCATCAGAGTGAATAATTACAAGCAATCTATTCTTTAAAGGCCCGTAGTCTTTCCCCGCGGGATCACCAATCATAAGTATTATCAACGAAGACTCCGAAAGGAGTCTTTTGTGTTAGAGTATGGTTATGATGCAGCCTACACTCTACTTAACTCTTGGGTATCCAGGCTCAGGAAAGACTTACTTTGCTCAGAAATTTGCACAGCACAAAAACTTTTTTCACCTAAGTGCTGATAGACTCAGGCTGGAGATGTTTCAGAAACCTACTTACACGACTGATGAGCATGCTGCAGTATTTCGAACCATGGACTACATTTCGAGTGAGGTATTAAACTTGGGGGTCAGTGTAGTTTACGATGCCAACGTCAATAAACAATTCCATCGTGACCAAAAAAGGAACATCGCCAGTCGATGTAATGCCAACACGGAATTACTGTGGTTCAAAGTGCCGCCCAAGCTAGCCTTAGAACGTTGTACTAATCGTGAAGGAGGAGATAATAAATACTTTAGGAAGATTTCCGCCGAGGATTTCGAACGACTTAAAGATGAAATTGAAGAGCCAGTCGACGAACCCTATAATGCTATCGATGGCACAATCCCATTCAATGAGCAGTTAAAGAGCTTGGGAACCTAGGCATACTTCTGTACCTCTCCATAATATTCTCTAGAATTTGGTTCCAATTCGAAGCTAGGTGGTTCACCAAATGCGGCAGTTCAATCACTTTGAGATGTCGCATTTGGTTTTAAAAAACAAGATCCCGCCCACCTAAACTGGTGGACGGGAGGACGTTGCAGCCTAGGCGAGCCAGTCAGCCAGACCAACAATGGCCATCCGCAAGCCTTGTGGCCCCTTAGACCAGCCAGCACTGAGTACGCTGTGTAGCATGTAGCCCTGCTGGGCCAAACGCTCGGTGCCAGGGTGCTCCTGGAGACGCCATACCACTAGACTCGACAGGTAGGCCAAGTCGCTTGTCTCATAGCACGCAACCGCCTCGTCGGCAATCGCCGACAAATGTTCCTGGAGTGTGATAGCCATGCCGCCATCACCCGCCTTTCACTACTAAAACGATATATCGCTGCTCCCTCATTTAGAGAGCGTTATAGAGTATCACATTCACAAGCCCCTGGGCAACACTATTTTTCGCTTCACCATTCTCCCTATGCTTGATCTCTAAGCGTGCTTTGCGTTACGATGATCTATCGCTTAAAAGATTATGGATACACAAGCTATACATTACCAAGTCGCCTACCGCGCCGCACGGCAACGACGCAAGCAGACCGTTCGTCACATGGGCAAATCACTGGCTGTCCTGGCCTTCGTAGCCCTTGTTTCAGCTGGTATTATGCGTGCAAGCCTGCTGACCTACCTGCACGGTGAGGCTGGACCAAGTATGTTTGCAAGCGAGGTGTCACACTTGGCAACGCAGTTTAGCGTGCGCGCCAATGCCGCAAGCAACAGTTTTAATGCCCAGGTTATTGCCAGCATCGAGCAAGCACAAAGCAGCGTAGTGGCCCGCGACCTTGCCATTGCCGACACCATCACCGCAGCGGGGCAAGAAACGGTTGCGCTAGCTACCGGTAGCGATACAACGGCGGCCGATGCGACCAAGGACACAACTACCAGTACAAAGCTAGCTAGCAAGGCCGAGGATTTGGTGCCCAAGCAGCAGGACCAAGCAGCAGAGAACCGTGCAGAAACCGAGCCAAGCGAGGACAAACCAGCCCAAACCACAGCCGAAGCACCTGCTGCCGCACCTAGTGGCCTCGCTGCATTACCAGACTATCGGTCCAATGCTAAACCACCGGCCAGCCAGCACGTCAGCGCCACTGGTGGCTATGCCTACGGTCAATGCACCTACTACGTTGCTAGCAGACGGCAGGTTGGCCTGCGCTGGGGCAATGCCCGCACCTGGATGTCGGCAGCGCAGCGCGAAGGCTACCTAACTGGTGCCATACCTGTACCAGGGGCAGTGGCGTGGACTCCTAACGGTTGGTATGGTCACGTCGCTTACGTGGAGCGCGTAGAAGGAAGCCAGGTGCTGATTTCGGAAATGAATTTTGCTGGTTGGAACCGTGTTAGTCAGCGCTGGGTTGCAGCGTCGAGCTTTGGCTACATTTACGGTAAGTCGTAAGCTGACTACACGCACTATTTGCTGCTAACACCCTCTTCCTCCCGTTATTCCCGCCCTGAAACGAATTCAGGATAGACTCCAGCGCGAATCCATGCCGCTTTGCCGCTCCTCCTCCCCTGCCATTCCCGTCCTCTCTTCTGTCATTCCCGCCCTGAAATGAATTCAGGATAGACTCCAGCGGGAATCCATGCAGCTCCCTGCTTTCTGCCGCCCCCCGACCTTGGAGCTCTTGCCGCTAAAGCGACATTCGAGGATCAGGAAGATTGGCTGGTACGAGCCAGAAGGAATGAACCACGAGAGTACTCAAGCTCGCAGTGGGCATGACTATCTGGGGAGGAGGAGCCAATCACTCCTAGATCTGAGCTCCATGTCGCAAATACTTTTGACTACTTTTGGTATCTTCAAAAGTAGTAATACATTAAAGAGATTATTCTATTTAGACTAATGCCCTTTTGAAAGGGCCAAAAGGGCGAAAAGCCCTTCCGACCAGCGGTTCACATCAAGGTGTGTTCGTTCACTTATACCCCAGAATGTCGCTCCCACTGCGAGCCTTAAGGGGCTCTCGTTGGTTAGCTCCGTCTGGTGTCTAAGCTCCTCACTACCTGATGCTTCAAGGTCGGGGAGCTGCAGAAGGCAAAGGCAGGAAAACAATTACTATTGCAGGGCTACGATTCCTGGCAACTCCTTGCCTGCCAAAAGTTCGAGCGCAGCACCACCGCCAGTCGAAACAAAGCTAAACCTGGCTGGGTGACTGTATTGATCTAAGAACGCGGCAGTGTCACCCCCACCAATGATCGAGCGAGCTCCACTCACAATAATTGCCTGTGCCACCGCAGCTGAGGCGTTAGAATAAACATCAACCTCCGTGTAGCCTAAGGTGCCATTCCAGAACACCGTCTTAGCATCATGCACCACCTGCTCAATCGCGGCGGCCGTATTAGGCCCCAAATCAAGCGCTAAATCATCCGCGCCTATCTCGCTCACCGCCACCTGGCGTGTTGGCTCACCTTTGCCCATCGTAAGCGCTACTATTACGTCCGATGGCAGCACCAATTCCACACCGCGCTGCTTAGCCTGCGCCATAAACTCACTGACGCGAGCTTTAAGCTCGGGCTCGCAAATACTCTTGCCCACGTCGTGACCCTGAGCAAGCAAAAACGTATTGGCCATCGCACCACCAATCACAACCGTATCAACCAAGTTGAGCAAGCTCTCCAATAACTCAAACTTATCTGCCACTTTAGCACCACCTATGATAGCAACAAATGGATGCTCGGGTTTCTCGAGCAAGCTATGCAAGGTGCGGAACTCTTCTTCGACCAAAAAGCCAGCGGCATGCGGCAGCAATGCTGGCACTTCTACAATCGAGGCATGCGCTCGGTGCACACAGGCAAAAGCATCGCCTACGTACACGTCGGCGAGACTAGCCAACTCGCGAGCAAACTCTATGCCGTTGCTTTCTTCCTCCGGGTAAAAGCGTAGGTTTTCGAGCATAATAATGTCGCCTGGCTTGAGCTTTTTGGCGCGCGTGGCCACCACATGACCAACCGCTTCGGCCATGAACTCTACCTTGCGATCGAGTATTTCACTCAGCTTGGCGGCGACTGGCTCTAAGCTAAGTTCTGCCACTACTTTGCCGTCTGGCCTCCCTAAATGACTGGCCACAATCACACTTGCACCTTGGTCAATCAGGTACTCAATAGTCGGCACCGCTGCCTCTATCCGCCGCTCATCAGTAATCTTTGTGCCATCCATGGGCACGTTAAAGTCTACGCGTAACAACACGCGTTGACCTTTAACTTCAAGTTCGTGGAGATTTCTGAGATCAACCATTACATCTAGTCTAACACTTAAGTGAGCTATCTGCCCACGTTTAAGAGCGTCAGCCCAGTGGCGACCAACAGCGAAAACACCAACGCACCCACCCAATGCGCATGTCCAGGATCTTCACTTTTGTGATGGAACACGCTCGCCACAACCCCCGAGATGGCCAGGCAGATGACAAATGTGATTGCGAAATAACTTAGCACCCTCTACCCTCCTTTATTCTTGCTTTTTTAAAGTCTAATCTGTCGGCCATACTATAGCAAGGCTTGGCGCCAGCAGTAGTTATGCCGACTTGACCTTTGCCTCGCTTTGATCTGGACTGGGCTGAGTATCCCCACTCGCCAGCCTTTGGGCCGCTTTGGAGTTTGGCTTGATCTTGTTGTGTACTGGTATCCTAAAACCAAAGGTCGAACCCTTGCCTTCTTTGCTTTCAAATATCACCTCGCCGCCTTGATCCTCAATCACGCGTTTAACCAAGTACAGCCCTAGGCCTGTGCCATCTGGTCGCGTATTCTGCGCGTTAGCCGCCCGGAAGAACTTCTTAAACAGCTTTTTCTGTTGTGCTTCGGGCACACCAATGCCATTATCGACTACGGTAAAGACTATATCCTCACCTTCTTGCGCCAAGCTCACCTCCACCTTGCCACCACCACTCGGTGGCGCGCTGTAGTGTATGGCATTGTCAACCAAATTCATAATCACCTGGCGCGTTTTGTCGAGGTCAAGCTGCATTTTTGGCACTGCTTTGGCAGGCTTTTTGTATACAAGCTTCACGTTCTTAGAATCAGCCATGGTTTGCAGCTGCGTGATTTCGGCCGGTACTTCCTCGCCTAAATCAACTTCGACGGGGTCGATGAAGAACCGGCCAGCTTCCATACGGCTCACGTTGAGCAAATCACTCACCAATCCAGCCATGCGGTTGGCGCTGTCGAGCGACTGGGTTAGTGGCTCCTTCATAGCAGGGTTGATCTTACCAAAGTCGCCCTCTAACACCATGCTCACATAGCCTTTGGCGGTCGTGAGCGGCGTGCGCAGCTGGTGTGACGCCATCGATATAAACTCGTCCTTAGCCTGATCCAGCTCCTTGAGATCATCATTGGCTTTCCTGAGTTTGCGAGTTGCGGCCACCACCTTGGCCTGCAGCGTTTTGTTGAACTGTTGGATCTCGGTATAGGCCTTGGCGTTTTGCACGGCAACGGCAAGCTCATTGGCGATAATCCGCAACACAGCCAAGTCCTGCTCGTTATAAATGTCCCCGCTAAGCTTTTCGCCAAGTAGTAAGTAGCCTACAAACTCCTCGGAAGTACGGAGCGTAATGCTTACACGCAAACCGTACTTATCCATAATGTCCTTGCGATCACCCGTGCCCATATCGTCGGCTACAAGCATCGGCTTGCCGAGTTCCTGCAAGTCCTTGAGCTCCAACTCACTGCGATCACTACGCAACACCCGCGCCTGGTAGTATATGTTCTTGTCATTCACGACTACGATGTCAACTTTATTGACACGCATCTGCTTGGATATTACGCTGGTTACCTCTTTGGTTAGGACGTTTAGGCGAATCTCGGCTGTCAGAATGCGCCCCACGGCATTAATCAGCTCCTGTGCATCGTACTTGTCACGATAAAAGATCTTGTCTGTTACCCGCTGGAAGAACCTATGGATAGGCTGAAAGGTAAATGCTAAAACGACGGCTAGCCCTGCGTAGAAAATTTCCTGCCCAAGACTTAGCTGGTTACTTTTGAAAATGCTCCCCCCTACAACCACAAACGCCGTGAGACCATACACCCCCGAGATTGTGGCTACGATCAGTAAGTAGCTGACGGATCTTGCAACGACAGCCCGAATGTCAAATAACCTGTGACGCACGATAGCATAGGTTATTATTAACACCATCATAAACACTGAGCCAATAATCGCATATTGACTCGTGGTGTCGGTCGGGAATAAAACCGAAGCGCCAACAGAGAATATTGCGGCTTGCAAGAATGCGAATATCATGAGGTTGTTTTTGAGTCGATTGGTTGTGTTATCGCGCGTAGATGCTCGATATAGTTTGAATATGCTAAATACCAATAAAATAGCAACCAATACAAGCTGTAGCGAATAAATAATAGTAGCCTGGTCGACAGATATGCCCCCTGAAGAAACACTTGCCTTTTGTATCACGCCCTCTGTGAAGTTCAGAACTACCAATACACCTATCACACCATACGCGATCCACATAAAAGTCTTACTCTTTTTTAGAGCAAGGTAGTCGAATATAAATAGGTAAAAAGTAAAGCCAACCAACAGTGAAAGCGCACTGGACGCCCTGACAAAGATAAGGTTATTGCTTGGACTTGTATTGAGTTGTGCTAAACCCTGCACTCCCACCCAGCTTGCTATGACTACGCTAAATAGTGAAAACTTAGCAAGTCCACGCGATGCTCTGCGAAAATAGGTTAATGCTGCAATAACGAGAATTCCGACCACAATTGGTAAATAAATCAGGGATTGGGCTACATACATACCATAAGTATATTCTATTAGAGAAGGTATAGGAATATTCCCGCTATAATACTCATATGAGCAACAAACCATCTATGTTATTCTAGCCACATGTATATCAAACAGGTTACTACAACGAACTATCCTTCCTGAAGGAACT